>NZ_CP168034.1:313583-627167 GCF_041530365.1 Capnocytophaga sp. ARDL2 | reverse complement strand
ACAACGATTGCTTTGCAATATTTTCCATGCCAAGGCGTGTTCTCTTCCTCCAGAACCCAACAATAATATTTTTTTCATATTTTGTATATTTTGTACAAATTTACAGTATTAATAAGCATTTTCATCTCCCAACAACATATTTTTTATTGTCAAAAAGACGATTTTTATATCCATCCATAACGACCATTTTTCTATGTAAAATATATCGTATTTCACACGGTTGATAATGGTCTCTTTTGAGGTAATTTCCCCTCTATATCCGTGTGTCTGTGCCATCCCAGTGATTCCAGGTTTTACAAAATGTCTCAACTTGTATCGATAAACTTGTTTTTCGTATTTTTCTGTGAGTTTGAGCATGTGAGGTCGTGAACCACAAACAGACATATTTCCAATAAAAACATTGAAAAATTGAGGCATTTCATCGAGAGAGGTTTTTCTTAATAATTTCCCCACTTTTGTTACACGAGAGTCATTTTTATTGGCTTGTAATGTATGAGCTTCCTTATTTACATACATCGAACGAAATTTGTAGCAATCAAACTCTTTGTAATACAATCCATTTCGCTTTTGTTTGAAAATAACTGGTCCCTTTGAATCCAATTTTATCAACAAAGCAATCAATGGAAACAACCAAGACATGATAAATACGATGACTAAAATCGAAAATAGTATATCAAATAATCGCTTTATAAATCGGTTAAACGAATTATGCAAAGGTGTTTTATACTCTGAAATAATCGGAATATTTCCGTAAAATTGAATATTTTTTGATTTAATAATTATTTCTTTTTCACTTGGAATATATTTTAAATTGATAAAATAATTATCCGTAAACAAAATGATTTGTTTCAATTGATTGACATCAAAGTCACTCAAAGAAACGTAAATTTCGTCAATTTTTTCATGTTTTACTATTTCTTCTAATGTTTCGATTGAAAATTCGTTTAATGCATGTTTTAAATTATATCCATATATTTTTTTTGTAGTAAAAAATCTATTGAGTTGTTGTGTGCGTTCATCTTTACCAATAGTCAAAACCACACGATTATTTCCATTGAAATATTTTCTAAAATATCTAAGAGAAAAAAAAGTAATTAATTTAAACCCCAAGATAAACAATAACACCCAACTGAAAAATTTCAATAAAAAATTTAATTCTATGGAAAAATTAATCAGTGTATCAAAACAAAATATCAAAAGAGCAAATAAAGAAAACTGTTTACTACTTTTGATAAAAATTTCTTTTAAACTCGTAAATCTATAAACTTCATAATACGAAGTTAGCATTGAAACCACCAGCCAAACAATTATAACAGTGGCTGAATAAAAGTAAAAAAAATGATAGTTTAATAGGTAGTTTAAAACGAATAACAACACCAGAAGGTCGTAACAGATAGTAATTGTACGAATGTATTTTGAATAACGACCTAAGGAAAATGTACTCATTTATTTAATATATATATTTTGAAAAATCTTTATGTGCTTCTTTATTTAGCTCTTCTGATGACAAACTTTTAAAATAGTCAAAAGTCAATTTCAATCCTTCAGAGCGACCTACTTTTGGTTCCCAATTGAGCAATTGTATAGCTAAAGAAATATCTGGTTTTCGTTGTAATGGATCGTTTACAGGCAACGGTTTATTTACTATTTCAACCTCTTTTCCTGCCAATTGAGCAATTTCTTTCACAAATTCGTTTATAGTGATTTCTTCTGGATTACCAATATTTACAGGCAAGTGATAATCACTCATCAACAATCTAAAAATACCTTCTATTTGATCGTCTATATAGCAAAACGAACGCGTTTGATTTCCATCACCAAACACTGTGAGTGGTTCGTTGCGTAAAATTTGCCCCATAAAAGCAGGAATAACCCTACCATCATTTACACGCATACGAGGACCATAGGTGTTGAAAATCCTTACAATACGTGTTTCCAAACCGTGAAACGTATGATATGCCATCGTCAGTGATTCTTGAAAGCGTTTGGCTTCGTCATATACTCCACGAGGTCCGATAGCATTTACATTTCCATAATAATCTTCCGTCTGTGGATGCACCAGTGGATCACCATATACTTCAGATGTTGACGCTATGAGAATACGAGCTTTTTTCACTCTTGCTAAACCTAAAAGATTATGAGTCCCAAGCGAACTCACCTTCAATGTCTGAATCGGAATTTTTAGATAATCTATAGGGCTTGCAGGAGAAGCGAAATGCAGTATATAATCGAGGTGATTGGGTATGTGTACAAATTTGGTTACATCGTGCTGATGAAATTCAAAATGTGGATGCGAAAACAAGTGTTGGATATTTTTCAAATCGCCAGTGATAAGGTTATCCATACCAATAACGTACATACCCTCTTTAATAAATCTATCACAAAGATGCGAACCAATAAACCCAGCAGCACCAGTAATCAACACACGTTTCATAATTTAAAATTAAAACACAAATATACTATTAAAAATAAAACAAAATAATGCAAAACAAAAAAAACCACCTCAAAAGAGGCGGTTTTTTTATAATAATAAATATTAATATCCAGGGTTTTGATCAGCAGAATTTATTTTTGAATTACCATTCAACTCTACCTGTGGAATAGGTAGTGTCATTTTATGACTTGTTACAGGTAAACTACAAGATACCAAGCCTTCACAATCTCTACTGTATCTTACAAATCCTTCTGAACCTGCTTTAGCTCCTAAACGCTTCATATCTAAATAACGATGCCCTTCAAATGCCAATTCAACTCTTCTTTCTTTCAAAATCATATTGAACGCATCTTGTTTGCTAACAGGAGCTACTAAATTAATTTTAGAATAATCAATGCTACGCTGATGTCTTATTGTATATAAAACATTATAAACACTTGAATAATTACCTACTATATCATCAGGATCAATAGCTACGGGAACTGTTCCTAGTGGTTGATTTAACTCAACCATGGCTTCAGCCATTGTCAACAAGATATCTGATGCTCTAATCAAAGGAACGTCGTTGGCTAAATTATTTCCTACCAAACCTCTAAATTTACCAATCAACAATACATCTTCTCCTTTATACTGTGAAACAGGTGCTGTATCGTAATTTAGTAATACTTTTGTACCTTTATTGTCTGGAAACACACCTGAAGGTAATAAATTCACTGTATATCTAACATCATTTCTTGCTTTAGAAAAATCATACTCTCCAACAGGTGCACCTTTATCTAAATTATCCAATTCGTTGTACAAAGATCTCCCCATTTCATAGATAGGAGACCCATCACTTGAAGCTCTAACGGTATACCAAGTACTTACTGGACGAGGTCCTGTATTTAATGTAGATTTCATAACAAAAATAGACTCGTCAAATTCTCCCATCGAACCATCTCTTTTGAACATCTCTTGGTACTCTGACTGACCAATTGCTCTCTTACCTATCAAAGCATCTTTAGAATAGTCAACTACTTTTTGCCAATCAGAAGGTGTTTTAGCAACCATTGCATACAACTTAGCTCTAATTGCATTGATCATATTCAAATTCACATAATATGAAGAAGTCCCCCAAGAACTACGAGAGTCTGTTGCTTTCTTCAAATCTGCCATAATAAAATCAACAACATCTTTCACATTGTTTCTTGGCAAACTATAAGAATAATCTGCAGGAGGAACGTGATCTAATATTATGATAGATTCTCCTTTATCATTCTTATAATCTGGAGTAAAATAAGAGAACAACTTGTAATGTGCATAAGCTCTCAAAACATAAATTTCAGCTAACGCATTTTTAAAATCTAATTTTTCATTTTGATTAGTAGTTGCGTCTAAAAGTTTAATTGCAGTAGCCTCTAATCTATTCAATCTATTGATCATTAAATAATAAGACCCCCACAAGTTTGAAGCATAACTAGAACCTGGCTCCATAAAGAAATTATACTCACCTCTCAATAAACCTTGTCCTCCATTCTCCAAACCAATCGCTATTTCATCAGTAAATACAGAGTTAAATTCTATTTCTGTCCCTACAGGAATTGATGAATACACGGTATTTAACCCAGAAACAATGTCAGCTGCTGTTCTGAAAGCATCGGTATCAACGTTTACCTCTCCTTTTTGAACGATATCATAAGCATCAGTACAAGAAGTAGCTAAAGTACCTAATGCTAACATTGCTATTATTAATTTATTTTTCATCTTTTTTAAATTTAAATTATTATTAGAAAGACACCTCTACACCAAATGAAACTGTTTTTGGAGTAGGATACTGTGAATAATCTGAAGATCTAAAAGATTCCGCATCCCAACCTTTCCATTTTGTCCATGTATATAAGTTTTCTGCTTGTGCAAAAACTCTCAACCCTGACAATTTTAAATGTGTTAGCTGTTGAGGTCTGAAATTATATCCTAAAGACAAATATCTCAAACGCACATAAGAAGCATCTTTCAAGAATCTATCTGAATATGCTTGATAATCGTAATTCGTAGCTTTCAAAGATGGAATCGTTCCATTTGTATTTGTAGACGACCAATAATCTAATATATCTGCAGACACATTAAAGTTTCCTAAGTTTCTCGGATCCATCAATGATTGATAATCAGAATCATATCTATACACATCTTTTACAAAAGTAAAGTTTGCATTCACAAACCAACCTTTATACTCAGCATCCAATCCAAATGCACCTTGATATTTAGGAATGAAAGATTTTCCTGTAAATACACGATCGGTATTTTTAAATGTTTCTACTTTATTACCATCTTTGTCGTAGAACAACAAATTACCATTTTCTGGATTCACTCCTGCGTATTTTACCAAGTAAAACTGTCCATACGAATCACCTTCGCGTAATGTAGTACGCCCTCCATTCCATACCGCTCCGTTCTCATCTGGAGATGCCAATTTCAAGATTTCATTTTTGTTGTAAGATCCATTCGCATTCAAAGTTACTCTCAAGTCATTCTTTCTTACTACATCTCCTGCCAAAACCAACTCAACCCCACTATTTCTCATAGAACCAATATTATCATTGATAGATGTAGTTCCGTGAATAGCTGACACTGGTCTTCCTTGATACAAATCTTTGGTTGTTTTTTGGTATAAATCAACAGTACCTCTCAAACGATTATTCCAAAATCCGAAATCAATACCCACATTGGCTTGTTCAATAGTTTCCCACTGCAAATTAATATTAGGAATATTTGTTATTAAAATCGCTGGTTTATCAAAATATGAACTACCACTTAACTGATAAGATTCTCTAAATAAACCACTCGCTCCAAAAACACCTGTTCCTAAAATATCTTGATTACCAGCTGTACCATAAGAAGCTCTCAATTTCAAAGCAGTTACTGTCTCAGAGTTTTTCAAGAATTCTTCTCTATCTAAATTCCAACGTCCAGACACTGACCAGAAAGTTCCCCATCTATTTACTTCTGAGAAACGGAAAGAAGCATCACGTCTAATAGTTGCACTAAATCCGTATTTAGATTTATAATCATAATCTAAAGAACCTAAATATGAAAACAACCCTGCTGTCGCCACTCCTTTAGAAATAGACGGCACATAAAAATCATTATCTTTTCCATCACGAATCCAACCTGTTCCATAAGCAGGACCTGAAAAATATGGATGTAAACCATTTTGAGTCAAAGATGATGAATTTGAAAAAGCTCTCAAATATTCTAAATATACTCCTGCTCTTAAATCGTGTCCTCCTTCAAACTCTTTCCCCCATTTCAAATTAGAAATCGTATTAAAGATTGCTTGACTAAGATTAGACTCTGATTCAAAACCACCATAATCTTGATTTTCTTCTTTATACAATTCAGCATTGAATGAACGAGGAGACTCATATCTAACCCCTCTTGTTGCCGTATAATCTAAACCAAAAGAAACACCAGTAGAGAAGTTTCTTCCTAAATCATAATTTAACTGTCCGTTAGCAATAGATTTAATTTCATCTGTGTAATTCACAAAATGTGTTAATAAATCTTCAATCAAAAAAGGTGCTAATTTCACAAAATTACTATTATTAGCCGTATTGTAGATCTTTACAATAGATTTATAAGAATCATTAGGATCATAACGATTAATATTAAAATACGGTGCACCTCTCAATGCCGCAACTGTCGGATTTTGATTAACATAACCTTGACCTAAGCCTACTGCTTGATTTGAACGAGAATAATTAAAAGTCAACCCTGTGCTAAATGTCAACCTTCTGTCTTTAGAACGACCATTCAAATTGTTTCTAAAGTTAAATCTTTTCAAATCTGTATTTCTCAAAATACCCTCCTGTTGGTTAAAACCAATTGAAGTAAATTGTCCTAAATTAGAAGATCCAGAAGCAAAAGACAAAGTATGAGACTGAGCTATTCCTTGTCTAAAGAATTGATCTATCCAATCTGTATTAATCGCTTCATTTATTTCTTTTGTTGTCCAATTTCTAGTTTTCAATCGTCCTGATTCATTATCTAATTTCATCAAAGCTTGAGAATCCAATAAATCGTATTTATGTTTTTGAATAGTAGAAAGAGATGTTAAACCAGCATACTTCACTTGCAAATCTTGTTCAAAGTTTGCTCTTTTTGTAGTAACAACAATTACCCCATTAGCACCACGATTTCCGTAGATTGAAGTTGCTCCAGCATCTTTCAATACTGTAATATTTTCAATATCATTTGGATTTATACTTCTAAAATTAGCTCCGTTCATTTGCACTCCATCAACCACAAACAACGGCTCAATATTACCATTAATCGAACCAATACCACGCAAAAGAACTAATGAGTTTGATGAACCAGGTTGCCCAGATCCTGTAGCAATATTCAAACCTGGCACTTGCCCTTGTAAAGTTTGTACAAACGATGCGTTTGGTCTTCCCTCAATCGTTTTTGAAGAAACAACCGAATTGGCTGTGTTTGATTTTTCATTTGCAATTGTTCGATAAGAGTCAATTACAATACCTCGTAGCTCTTCTCCTTCATCATCATAAGGAAGAGTAAAATTTAAAACAGCTGAAGAACCTACTGTCATAATTTGAGTTTTATAACCCATCATCGAAACAGAAATTTTGTCTCCAACCTTAACATTTAATTTATAAGCACCGTCTTCATCAGTACTTATACCTTCTGATGTACCGACAATCTCAACAGACACTCCTTCTAATGGAAATCCGTCGGTGTCTTTCACAATACCAGATACCTGCTTAGTTTGAGCAAAACCTATTTGCACAAACATCACAAGTACCATAGTAAAAAACCATGTAAACTTTGATTTCATATTAATAAAATTGAATTTAGTTATCACGCAAATTTATATATTTATTTTTCATTAACAAATATTATCGATACTTCTTTACACTCCTTTATTACTTAAAAGGTCTTTAAAAAACACAATACACACTGAAATACAACACTTTAAACATTATTAGTCAATAAAAAAATTAACATTTATATCTTCTATTTATTTAGGATATAGATTAAAAAACATATTATTCAATAAAAAACACACAACTATCTCAAAAACAAAAACTTATAATATCTTATTGTATATCATTATATTAAATTACAAAAACTTTCCACTTTTAATATATCACTCCCACACTCAATCACCCCCCTCGTATGAGGGGGTTTTTCTTTATCGCATATTGTATGATGATTACATACTAATGATGATGAACTCTGATCTTGGTAATGGATTGAGTTGGCTTTGATTTGATCTCGCAATTCTTTTTCCAATGCTCTGAATTTGGCTACTTGTTTCTCACTCCCTACTTTTTGTACAGAGGTATCGTAGTATTTCTTTGACAAGGCATTCTCTCCTACATGTTCCAAGGTTTGTACATAGCAGTAGTAATACTCCTCTGAAATCGCTTCTGATCCGTACTTTGCAAACAACTGACCATAGTATTTATTTGCTTCGGCATACAAAGCATTAAAATAATATGAATTAGCCAATTTTGAATTTGAGAACTAACATCTTTTAAATAGTGAACATCATGAACAGATGCTGGAGTCATATCTAAACTTTGCACGACTCCTTCTATAGAACAGATAATGTGTAATTTATAACCAAAATAATGTAACTTCTGACTGGCACAAAAACCATAATCAGGATATGAAAAATCTTCGTCTCTACAAATTTTACTTCTCATTGCTCTAGCATTTTCACATATTTTCAAAGGCATACTATCAATTACAAAATAGCTTTCCTTTTTATTAAAACACATTGCAAGTTTTTCCCTAATCTGATTTATATGATAAAAAAGATTTCGTTTTCTTTTGTTGTAAACACTCCTTTCTATTTTTGGTTTTCAAAGAATTAGGTAGTTTTCTAAACAGTTGCATTTCACTATCAATACTTAAATATTCAGCAGTTAAATTCAAACTCACAAGTTCTAAATCACTCATTTTTGGCTTTCTCCTTTGATAAGGGAAAAGCTGATGAGGGAAAAACTTTTTTAAAACTTCTAAAACTCTTTCGTATATTTAGCTTCGTTGAATCTTAGATTTGTCCTAAGTTATTCATTTTTGATTTGTTTTAGCGAACTAAATATACTGTTTTTCAGTTAAATGAACAACTTTTTTTTATTTATTTCATAATGCACAATGGGTTAATATAATATAAATCTCAACGCCCATTTACTCCTTGCTTTCATATAGACAATTGCTCCCTACAATTGCCTGAATTTCTAGCAAAAAGCAAATAAACACTTATATTTTAGACAACAAAAAAAGTAACTCATTTGAGTTACTTTTTTACAATCAACTTATAAACAATTGATTTTCAAAGGAAATTTTTCACTGTCAATAATTTCAGCACAAAAAACTAACTTTCTTGTATTTCAGTTACATAACTATTTTTTTTGTTTAGTCTGTTTAAAAACATTGTTATTTTAATTTAAACTTACTTCCTCTTCCTCATAATCCGCTTCCATTAGCTCTGCGTAATTTATTTTTTCGCTTTTACCAAATCGACGGCTCATACTGTCAAATAGCGAATATACTACAGGTACGATTACCAAAGTAAGAAACAAGGATGATATCAAACCACCGATGATTACAATCGCCAATCCTCGGTTGATATCAGCTCCATCTCCTTGTGCCATTGCAATAGGTATCATCGCAATTACCATCGCAATCGTCGTCATCAAAATCGGACGGAAACGGGCTTGGTTTGCAGCTACCAAGGCATCGTAAGTACTGGCTCCTTCGGCTTTTTTGGCATTGGCAAAGTCTACCAACATAATGGCATTCTTAGCTACCAATCCAATCAACATGATAATACCCAATATAGTAAAAATATTCAAGGTCTGATTGGTCAACGCCAACAACAACAAAGCTCCGATGAATGACAATGGTATCGACATCAATACGATAAATGGCGTAGAGAAACTGTCATACAAGGTTACCATTACCAAATATACCAACAATACGGATGCAAGTAAGGCTACTCCCAATGTACCAAATCCTTCTTGTTGGTTTTCCATATTTCCTCCCCACATAAAGGCAACACCTGGTTTTAATTCCAATTTATCAAATTGCTCTTTCCATTCCTCGGCAATAGTTCCGGCTGGTCTTCCTACTACTTTTGCTTGTACAGATACCGATGGAGATTTGTCTCTTCGTTCCAACAATGTTGGCCCTGAGCTAAACGATACATCGGCAAATTGCTCCAATGTAATACTTTGCCCTTGTGGATTGATAAATTTTAGATTTCGTACATCTTCGACACTTCCTCTTTTGTTTTCATCGTATTTGATATTGATGTCAAACTCAGAGTTTCCTGTTCGGAATTTGGCGTCTGTATTTCCAGAAAAGGCATTTTGCATCACCCCTCCTACTGTAGCTACATTCAATCCCAAAGAAGTCATCTTATCTCTATCTACTCTTACATTGATTTCTGGATTTCCGTCTTCAGAAGTCAATTTCACCTCTGTAGCTCCTGGAATATTTCTCAACATATCAGCTACTTTATTGGCATACAACATCGCATCTTCTTGTGTAGTACCAATCACAGTAAGGTTCAATGGTGCTTGTTCTGCTCCCATAATACCCATTTCTACCGTTTTTATCTTTGCACCCAATAATTGTGGTTCTAATTCTCTTTTCAACTTGGCTGCATATACATCGGTAGGGATTTTTTTGCTATGCCCATCTTCCAAGAAAATATGTACCTCTGATTTATATTTCGTTCCTGAAGTTGCCCCCATACCATCAGACGATTGTCCTACGGTTGTAATCGTACGCACTACTTCTGGTTTGTTTACCAATATTTTTTCCAATCGTTGAGTTACAAAATTGGTTTCTTCTAATGAAGCGTCTTTGTTTAACTCTAATTGTACCAAAAATTCTCCTTTGTCATTTCCTGGAAAAAAATCCGAACCTATATATCCTTTGGCTGGTAACATAAGAGAAGCAACAAACAATACAATAGTAATCAACAAGGTAATTACTTTGTTTTTACGACTATCCAAACTCCATTTCAAAATTCCTGAAATCCAGTTGGTTAATTTGGTTAGTCCTGCTTCAAAATAATACAATATACTTCCAAAGAATGAATTTTTATTGATATGTGCCAATTTTCCAAATCGCGAATACAACCACGGCACTACAGTAAATGATACCAACAATGACAACAATGTAGAAACTACTACAGTAACACAGAATTGTCTCAAAATGTTTGACACCAAGCCCGATGAAACGGCAATCGGTAAGAATACTACCACGATAACCAAGGTAATCGCCGTAACGGTAAATCCGATTTCTGTGGCTCCGTCGTAAGCAGCTCTTACTTTGTTTTTACCCATTTCCAAGTGGCGGTGAATGTTTTCGATTACCACAATGGCATCGTCCACCAAAATACCAACTACAAGCGAAAGTCCGAGTAAAGACATCAAGTTGAGTGTATAGCCCATCAGATTCAATCCGATGAAAGTGGCAATCAACGACAACGGAATCGCAACAATTGCAATGGCTGCATCACGCAAACTGTGTAAGAAAAACAGCATAATTACCGCTACCAATACGACAGCCAAAAACAAGTCGAACATCACATTGTTTGCCGATTTGATAGTGTAATCTGTGGTATCGTTTGCCAAGGTCACTTTCACCCCTTGCTGTGCATATTCTTGTTCTACTTTGGCTATGCTTTCTTTTACCAAATTGGAAACCTCAACGGCATTGGCATCTGATTGCTTATAGACATTCATCAAAATGGTATTTTTCTGATCGATACGAGCGATTTTCGTAATTTCTTTGATACCATCTTGTACATCAGCTACATCCGAAAGACGAATCATTCCTCCGTATGGTGTGGTGATAGGCAAATTTCTCAATTCGTCTATGGTACTAATTTTTCCCGACAAACGAATGGTGGTTTGATTTTCTCTGGTTTGAATATTTCCCGTTGGAAAATCCATATTCGACATTTGAATGACTTGCTTAATTTGCGGAATCGTCAATCCGTATCCTTGTAATCGTTCTGGGTAAATGCTTACTTGAATTTCTCTTTGTTCACCTCCCAATAAATCGGTTTTCGCTACACCGTTTAATCGTGAGAAAATCGGTTGAATTTTTTCATCTAAGAGATTGTACAAATCTTTTTCTGTTAAATTGGAAGTAACCGAAAGGTTCATAATCGGCAAATCATCCAAAGAGAATTTATTCAACGAAGGTGTTTTGGCATCGTCGGGCAAATCATTGGCAATGGCGTTGATTTTTCGTTGAGCATCTGTCAACAAATAATTGACATCGGCACCGGTGTTTAGGGTAATCATTACCACCGAAACACTCTCCATTGATTTTGATTCGATTTTCTTTACACTTTCGAGCGAAGAAACGGCGTCTTCGATTTTTTTAGTTACGGAATTTTCAACTTCCGATGGAGCTGCTCCTGGATAAACGGTTTGAATACTGATTACATTGGTTTCAAACTTTGGAATCAACTCGTAGCCCATTTGTGTGTAAGAAAACAATCCTCCTAAAGTAAGTATGATAAACAATACAATAATCACACTTGGGCGTTTGATAGATATTTCTGATATTTTCATTTGAAAATAATTTTATTTTATGTTTAATTTTGTCATTTCGACGACAGGGGAGATCTTTCAAAATCAAAAATATTTAAAAAACCTTCACCTCATTCGTACCTCATTCGTTCTGAATGACAGAGAAAAAACTATTTAATAACCTCAATAGCTGTTCCGTCCAATAAATTGATTTGACCAGAAGTAACTACTTTTTCTCCTTGATTTACACCAGAAACCACTTCTATATAATCGCCAAATGTACGACCAGCTACTACTTCCGTCAAAACAGCTTTTCCGTCTTTTACCACAAACATCTGATTTGAACTCACACTTCCTACAAAGGCACTACGAGGTACAACCAATGCCTTTACTGCTTGGTCTGCTCCAAAATAGGCAGTTCCGTACATTCCTGCTTTCAAATCGTTGGTAGCATTGTTACGAATTTCCAATTCTACTGGAAAATTCAACCCTGCATTTGCCTTTGGTGCAATAAACGAAACTTTTCCTTCAAATTCTTGATCTGGCAATGCGTTTGAAACTACTTTTACCGATTGTCCTACGCGAACAGAAGCAATATTTTTTTCATCTACGGTAATATTCATTTTCAACGAAGCCACATTTACCACTTCAAACATTTGTTGTCCTGGTCCTACAAACGCACCTGGCTCTACCATTTTTTTGTTTACAACTCCTGCAAAAGAGGCTCTCACATTTACATCAGCTGCTTGCAATTGAGCACTTTTCAGATTGTTTCGAGCGTTTTCCAATTGCAATTTCACTTGATCTAATTGTTGTTTGGTAACTCCACCCGAGGCATAAGCTCCTTCAAAACGAGCTACCTCTGCTTGTGCCTGATTGTACACTGCTTGAGCATTGGCAATACCTACATTTTGTTTGTCGGCATTGATTACAGCCAAAGTTTGCCCTGGTCGTACAAAACTGCCTTCGCTTACCAATACACTCGCCACTCTACCACCTGTTTCGGCAGAAAGCATCACTTCTTGTTTTGGTGCAAAAGTTCCGTTGGTTACATACTGACTGTTTACTTCGTGAAAATCTACCTCAGCCACACGCACTGCTACAGCGGCATTGGTTTTGGCTACTTCAGCAATATTTGCTTCGGTGTTTGCTTTGTTTTTGTTTAAAACATACATAATACCTACTAATGAGGCTATGACTACTACTCCAGTTATGATTATTTTTTTCATGTTAATATGTTTTAGGCAGGAAGCTGGAAGCTCACTATTTACTATTTACTATTTTGTCAATTCTCTCAATTCACCTTTAGCTTTAATCAATTCTATTTCTGCTAATTTAAAATCGAGTAAAGCGTTGGTATAATTATTTTGTGCTTCGGCATGAGCGTTTTCTGCTTCGATTAAATCTGTCAGATTTGCCAAACCGTATTTGTAATTATTTTCTACATTGGTCAAAACATCTTTCGCAAGGTTTACATTGGCTCTTTGCGTATTGATGGTCAGCATAGAATTGTTTAGTTTTGTCAAGGCATTTTTCAAAGACAAATCCAAAGCCAAGCGCACATCATTTGTTTCTACTTCCAATTTTTGCAAATCGATTTCCGCTTGTTTCACTTTAGCTTTTACCGCTCCTCCGTTGAAAATTGGCACTGTCAAATTCAATCCGATAGCAGAGAAGTTCGCCCAATTGGCATTTGGCGAACCGTGCCACCAAGGCATTTTTTCTCCAAATCCAAGATACCCATAATTTGCAGACAAACTCAAAGTAGGCAACCCTGCTGCTTCGGTAGCTTTTTTGTTTAGTTGGAGTAATTCTCTTTGTTTTTCGAGTACTTTGATTTCAGTGCGATTTTCTACTGTAGAATCATCTGCTATAAACGACAAACGCGTAGGTTCGAAAGTTGTATCCGGCAATTCGATATCGATATTCATATCCATACCTATCAAATATTTCAGTGCGTTTTCTTGCAATTCAATAGCGTTTGTCAATTGTACTTTATTACTCTCGAGATTGTTTACCGTTACTATCATTCTATCGAGGTCTATTTTCTTTGCCAATCCATTGTCGTACAAACTTTGAATAACCGCTTTCACTCGATTGGTGTTATCTATGGTTTGCGTCAACGTTTTGAGCTGTGACTGCGTTTTATACACCTCATAGTAGCTGGTTGCTACTTTTTCGATGATTTGCTCTTCGGTAAGTTGGGCGTTGATTTGATAAAACTCTCGCGTTGTACGAGCTGCTTTCAAACCAATAAAAACGGCTTGGTTGAACAACTGTTGATTGAGTTGCACAGTGGCTTGTGATTGCCACGGTTGTCCCATTCTGATGACCATTGTCTGCCCACCTATATTCATCGCCATTTTTTGCAATATAGGATTGTAAGTCAGACCACCTTGAGCGTTGATAGAAGGCAAGGCATTGGCACGAACTTCTTTGATTTTTACCTCGCTATTAGCAATATCCAATTGTGCTTTTACCGCTTCGGCTTTGTTTTCCAGAGCGTAATTGACCGCTTCGGACAGGGTGAGTTTCTGCTGAGAAATTCCCAAGTAGCTACTCAATAAGAGTGCTACCGCCAAAAATTTAGTTCTCATACGAGTTTATTGAATGTTTGATTTATGTGTTATTAATTGTTCCAAAATTTCCAATCCCTTTGGGGTAACAATCGATCGAAGGAAATATTCTGTTTGTAAGAAACTTACTTCATCTATCGTTCTCGTGATTTGCAACTTGTTGAAGGCCTTGTTGAAATATGTCGAAGTACAAGCAAAATGATTTTTTACTATAAAATCTATCGGCAAATTCTCTCTGTACAATCCTTGTTTGATGCCTCGTTCTAAATTGTATTTATAGTTCTTTTCAAATTCGGCAATTCGCACTCTGAGGAAGTTATCGGCGATTTTGGGATAATATTTTTCTAAATCGTGTAATACCTGAATTTTTCTTTCGTCGAAAATCACAATTTCTTTTAATACTTCATTTTCTTTAAATAACTCCTCTATGGGATTGAACCCCTTTTCTTTTACCTCGTTTAATTTTTCAATTACAAAATAGAAGAAGCGATTAAACGACTGTTCGAGCAAATCTTCTTTTGAGGAATAATGAGCGTAAATTGTTTTTTTAGAAATCCCCATTTCACGAGCAATATCGTCCATGGTTACGGTTTTCACTCCTCTTTCCAAAAACAATTCTTTAGCTTTTTCCAATATGGTATTTTGCATAATGATAGCTATTTTTGATCTTGCAGGTTTTAGCAAGTCTCATTGATTTTCGGATGCAAATGTAGTAAAGAAACTTTAAAAACGAAAATAGTTTCCCTGGTTTTTATAGTTAAATATTTGTTAAAAGAAAAAATAAAAAACTCCGCCTGTTTTGAGGCGGAGTTTAAACAAATAGTAATAATTTTAAATTATATGATAAAAGATTTATTTTGCTGCATCATATTTTTGAGCTACTACATCCCAATTGATTACATTGAAAAATGCGTTGATATAGTCAGGACGACGGTTTTGGTAGTTTAAGTAATACGCGTGTTCCCAAACATCTAAACCTAAGATCGGTGTACCTTCGCATCCAATTCCTGGCATCAATGGATTGTCTTGATTTGCTGTAGCACACACCTCCAATTTACCATCTTTTACACACAACCAAGCCCATCCTGAACCAAATTGTGTTGCAGCCGCAGCTGAAAATTTTTCTTTAAAAGACTCAAACGAACCAAAAGCAGCATCAATAGTTGTAGCCAATACACCAGTTGGAACACCACCTTTGTTTGGGGCAATTACTTCCCAAAACAATCTGTGGTTCCAGTGACCACCTCCATTGTTTCTTACCGCTTTGTTGTTTAAATCCAAGTTTTTTAAGATTTCTGTAATGCATTTTCCTTCCAACTCTGTTCCAGCCACTGCGTTGTTCAAGTTGGTTACATATGCATTGTGGTGTTTTGAGTGGTGGATTTCCATTGTACGAGCGTCGATGTAAGGTTCCAATGCCTCGTAAGCATATCCTAATTGTGGTAATTCAAAAGCCATAATCTTCTTTTTTATTTATTATTTTGACCTCAAAGATAAAGATTTCTTTTCATTTTTTTTCACTCTCCATTTTTTTTCAGAAAGAATTGAGTTTTTTTTACAAAAAAAATAACAAAAAAACATTTTGATTAAAGTTTTTTTTTACCTTAGCTAAAATCTTTTTAATTACCAAAAATATGAATACAAAAAAGCAAGCAGATGATGTCATCACTATCCTAAATCAAGATAACCAACCTGTAATGTATCTATTCAATGCAGGTACCAAAGGTTTCTTATTATTATCGGCATCCAAATTAGAAGAACCCATCTTGGCTTATTCAACAGAAGCTGCCTTACTATTGAATAACATACCTAGGGATTTAGCTATTTGGATTGATTTAGGGGTAAGAAAAATCTCACAATTAAATAAAACAAACACCTATTACAGCCCAAGCGTGTATGCCGCTTGGAGTGCTTTAGGCATTAATGAGAAGGTTGGTGATTATTATATTGGAGATTCAAATGGAAATCCTATCCTTATAGAAGAAGATGATATATCCTATGTAAAAATAGGATGTCCATATATCGACCTCACTACCAAAAAAGGTCCTCTCTTGGGAAATATTATGTGGGGACAAGGAATTGGATATAATACTTTTCAAGATTCTCCACCAAGTAACAATCCATGCACTAATTACCCTCTACCAAACAATAAATATTATGCAGGATGTGTAATGGTAGCTTTTGGGCAAATATTAAAATACTATAATGACTATGGTTTTCTTAATTTACAAAACACACCTGTGGTTAATCGTGTAATGGAACCAACCCCAGACAACAATGGAACCGCTAAAATATTAAAAGCAATATTCGACATTACACCTGGACAAAAAGAACGAAATTGCAATGGAACTGGAGCATATATCTATAATGCTGCAAAAGGAATTAAAAACGGATTCGTATTTGCTTATAGCAGTGCTACCTATATTCCCCATATGGATAAAATTATTTTATGGAATGATATTGTAAATCACAACAGACCTGTTGTCCTTGCTGGTTATTCTGTTGACACTAACCAATTCAACAAAAACATTGCCTTAAAATATACAAAAAATAATGTTACATATTCTACAAATTACAAAATTAGTAGCGGACATGCGTGGGTATGCGATGGACATCAAGAAGAATACCAGCTAGTAAAAATAATAAACCATACAACTGGTGAAGTATTTTTTGACAATTTTTTTGAACGCAACTTTTATCATATGAATTGGGGTTGGCATAACAAGGGCAATAGTTATTCAACGGGAAATGGATGGTATAGAGATGATTTATTTACGCCTAATTATGGAAATAACGGTAATAATCTGATAACATATCCTAACATAGTTGGATATGATTTAAATGGAGATGGTACAGATGACGGTTATTATTATTCTGGTTATTATTATTATCGCTCAATGGTACACAACATAAAACCTTGATTATCAATCTTTTATTTTTTTTAAATTATGAAAACGATTTATCTTATACTTGCAAGTATCTTTTTGGCAACATCTTGCAAATCAGACGAAACAAACACTGAAATCATTAAAGGCTCTCCTTATCCGCCTTATGACTATAAGCAAATGGCGTTTTATTCTTCTTTCCGTTTTGTAAACAGTTCGGGAGAAGCTTCTCTTTACAGACAACACCACATCAGAGGAGAAAAAAGCCATAAAAGTAGATTATTTAATTGGAGACGAATATTTTGAGGGTACTTTTGATGAGGAAAATTTACGATATGAAATAAGAGACGATTATCATTACGCAGCATGGGGAGTAAACGAAGAAGGTCATTTTCTATCGTTAGTTCCTCCTTACTTTAAAGTATTTGGCGAAGAATACATACAAGAATTTAGTGAACGATTGTGGGTTCAATACAGAATTACTTTCCCAGACAACGAGGTTTTTGTTGTTAGATTCACCGCTGCTCCGTCTCAATTCACAAATGTATATTTCGTTGAAAAAGTGTATGTCAACGGTGTGTCGGTCCCTTTCAAAAATCCTATCACCATCGTAAAGTCTTAAGAAATAAAAACCGACATCTATAGTCGGTTTTTATTTTCTTTTATAAATCCTTATTTTTGGTGTTTTCAAAATCTACATACAAATTTATGGAAAGAGAGTCTTTCGTTATATACAACGCTTCTGCAGGGGCTGGGAAAACATTTACTTTAGTAAAAGAATATCTAAAAATCAAAGTAATAAACCATACAACGGGAGAAACATATTTTGATGATTTTTTTCAACGCAATTTTTATCATATGAATTGGGGTTGGCATAACAAGGGTAATAGTTATGCATCGGGAAATGGATGGTATAGAGACAACTTATTTCTTCCGAAATATGGAAATGTAGAAAACACCCTAATTTCGCACCCCGATTTATTCGGATATGATTTAGATGGCGATGGCGTTGCCGAAGGTACGTACCACCAAGGATACTATTATAACAGGTCGATGGTATATGATATAACTCCATAATTATTATTTTTAATTTCTAAATTATTTTAAGATGAAAAAAATTTTATTTTTAGTATTTGTATTTATCGGAATCGGGCTAACGGCTTGTAATGTTGAAGATAAGGAAAAACAACCACATTTACCTAATGTACCTCAACCTCCCTTTACAGAGCCTGTACTTTTTTACAAAATCAATTTACTGTTTAATGATAGTAACGGTGAAAATGTATTTGACAAAGAGATTCCAAATTGGAATTTCAGAGATGTAAAAATAGAATATTTTATGAGCGAAAATTATGAATCAAGTATTTTGGGAACAAAATGTAATTCTTATAGCATTCTAGATAATGAAATTGCAAATTGGGACAAAAATCCAATTTCCCTTAATGAAACACATTTATTGTTGACAAATGTTGTAACCGAAAGAATGGGCAATAATTTTATTCAATCTTTTAAAGAAAGGTTATGGGTAAAGTATAAAATAATTTTTCCAGACAATGATGAATTTGAAATAAAAATAACCGGTAAAGACTTACAACATTTGAATGTAAAACCAAACAAAATTTATGTCAACAATGTAGAGGTGTATAGTTTTCCCGAAGAAAACAATCCAAACACTATTCCTTCAATTACAATTGAAAAAAACATTAATTAACTTAATTCCTATACAAGAAAAGTAAAAACATCTGTACAAAAGTAAGGATCTAACAATATGAGACTGTCGGAAAACTAAGAGTTTGCGTCATTTTTACCAATTTTATTCTAAGCCTAGTACAGAAAGAATCTCTAAAAATTCAATCCTCAGAGGAGACATCTGACTTTTCAGACAGTTTTTGATTTGAATGGAGATGGTATAAATGATGGATCCTGTTATTTAGGATACTATTATAACCGTTCTATGGTATATAACATTATTCCTTAAATTTATAAAACAAAAAAACAATAGTTATGAAAGCAATTTATTTTTTTTCTTGCAAGTATATTTTTAATAATATCATGCAAAGCAGACGATTTTTCAAGAGCTCCTTATCCTCCATACGATAATGATATTGGTGAACCGATTTTTACAGATTCAAACACAGATGAAGAAAAAAAGAATGTAAAAGTTGAATATTTCATTGGTGATGAGTTTGTACAAGGAGAATATTTTGAATCGTATAGACAATATAGGCTAGATAATAATAATTTGTATGCTCAATGGACTAAATACGAAGGGAAACAATATTTATATATTACCCCTCCTAATTTCAAAATGATTAGTGAGGAAGATGTACAAGAGTTTGAGGAACGATTGTGAGTGGAATACAAAATCACTTTTCCTGATAATGAATCATTTGTCATAAGGTTTGCTGCAAAATCTTCTGTACATTACAATGTGTATTTTATAGACAAAATATTTGTAAATAGTGAGCAAACTACAAATACTAATTTTATAGAAATAGTCAAATCATAGATAAAAAAGCCGACTTCATCGTCGGCTTTTTTTATTCTTTTTTTTTAAGTACTTTTGGAATTCTAAAAAATCTTCATTTCAAAATGGAAAGAGAATCGTTTGTAATCTACAATGCATCTGCGGGGGCTGGAAAAACCTTTACTTTGGTAAAAGAATACCTAAAGATCTTGATGAATTATCCTCAAGATGATGCGTTTCGCTATATTTTATCCATCACATTTACCAACAAGGCGGTACACGAAATGAAAAAGCGTATCGTAGATAGCTTGTTTGCTTTTTCGCTCGATGAAACGCCTGAAAACGCTAAGGCTCTACTCCATGCTGTAGCTACCGAAATCAACAAAGACGAGCAATTTGTTAAAGAAAAATCGAAGCGGATATTGAAAAAAATAATGCACAATTACACTTCGTTTAGTGTTTCTACTATAGACAAATTCACCCAAAAAATCGTTCGCTCATTTGCACACGATTTAGGATTGCCTATCAATTTTGAGGTATCTCTCGAAAGTGATGCAATTTTACAAGAGGCCATCGATTCGCTTATTTCCAAAGTTGGATACGACCCTCTTCTGACTAAAATTTTTATTGAATTTTCTTTAGACAAGGTAAAAAATGACAAATCTTGGGATGTAAACAACGAACTGCTCAATATAGGTAAACTTTTAACCAATGAAATCCATTTTGAAGAGGTGAAATCATTAGAAAACCTTTCCCTTGAAGAGTTTTTTGATCTAAAAAAATACCTTTCTGAGACAATCGTTCAACTCAAAGAAGATATTTCTCAAAAAGCTAAAGATATCTTTTCTTATATCGAAAATAATGGTGTGAAATTGGAAAGTTTTAATAGAAAATCATATCCCAATCACATCTCAAAATTTATCAATAATCAAAAAATCGAAGGAAAAGATTTAAAATACAATGAAGTGAGTAAAATCACAGGTTCAAAATCTAAAGGTCAAGCAGATCTCATTGCGTCTATCGCTGATTATTTGGCTCAGCAAACTGATGAAATCTATCAATGTCAAGGAACGCTTTGGTTTTATGAATCGTTTGTGCAAAATATCATTCCACTATCGTTGTTGAAACTGATTTACAACGAAATGAAAGCCATCCAAGAAGACAAGGATTTGGTAGCTATTTCGGAATTTAACAAAATCATCAACAACGAGTTGAAAGAACAGCCCGTTCCTTATATTTATGAACGTATGGGCGAGCGTTATCGCCACTTTTTTATCGACGAATTTCAGGACACCTCTCTGGTGCAATGGGAAAATCTCGTCCCATTGATAGACAACGCATTGGCTGGTGAAAACGAAAGTGGTAAAGCGGGAACATTGATGCTTGTGGGTGACCCAAAACAATCGATTTATCGTTTTAGAGGTGGAAAAGTAGAGCAGTTTATTCAACTGAGTGGCGAATACAATCCGTTTTTAAATTCGTGGAAAGCAACCAAAAATTTGGATACCAATTTTCGCAGTTATTCTGAAATCATCGAAAGCAACAATCGATTTTTCAGTTTGATTTCCAACCATTTTACTAACGAAGGTTATGCCGATTTGTACCTCAATCAGAGTGCTCAAAAAACTAATAGCAAAAAAGGTGGTTTTGTGTCGTTTACTTTGATTCCAAAATTAGAGAAAAGCGAAACTAAACACAAAATTTATAGCGAAAAAGTAATCAACATCATTAAGGATTGCATCTCACAAGGGTATGAATATTCTGATATTGCAGTGTTGACTCGCAAAAACAAACAGGCAAATTTTCTTGCAACGGAGTTGACCCAAGCAGATATCCCTATTATTTCTGCCGAGTCTCTTATCATTAAAAATTCTACCTTGGTACAATGTATTGAGGTGACATTGGAACTTATCAAAAATCAGCAAAACATCACTCAGCGTGTATGGTTGCTCTATTATTTGAGTCAATTTACTGGAAAAGAAACAATTACTCATAATTTGATTATAAATGGTTTTGGAAAACATTTGTCTGAAAAAGAATTTGAAGACTATATTTCCAAACATTATCAACTGACATTTAGTTTTGATTATGCTCGTACGCTTTCACTTTTTGAAATGGTTACTTACATTGTCAATCAGCTATTGTTCGACTATAAAAACGATGCTTATATTCAGTATTTTATGGATTTAGCTTTTGAAAGAAGTACATTGTATTACAATGATTTACAAGACTTTTTACACTATTGGTACAATAACAACGAAAAACTTTCTATTCCAGCTATGGATCAGGACAATGCAGTGCAAATGCTGTCTATTCACAAATCAAAAGGATTGGAATTTCCAGTGGTTATCATTCCGTATGCTGAAGATAAATTGGAAGATAAAGATAATATCTGGGTACCTATCGAAAACGATGATATTGTGCTAAAAAATGCTTTTGTAGAACAAAAATCCAATATGCCTTTTTACTCAGAACTCATCAATGAGGTATATCAAAAAAATGTACAAGCAGATTTGTTGGATATAGTAAATATTGTGTATGTGGCATTTACCCGAGCTACAGAACAATTGTATGTAATTGGATACAAAGGTGTTATTACTAAAGAAAATCCGACTAAACCATGTGTACCTTATTTTATCAAAAGTTATCTTATGGAGCAAAATGTGTATAATGAGGAGCAGGAAGAATTTACCTTTGGAGAAAAAGTAAAACCAAGCAAGAAAAAATCGTTTGATGGAAAATTAGGCAAAATCATAGAAAGTCATCCTACTACATTAGGTAGAAATATGGTAAAAATTGCCACTAAAGACGGTTTGATGTGGAGCAATGAAGAAGCGAAAATTCAAGCAGAAGCTATCGTAAAAGGGAATATCATTCATCATATATTAAACGATATTCACACGAAAGAACATATCGATACGGCATTGCAAAAGGCGATTGTAGATGGTATGATAACGGTAGATCAAGAGCAAATTATTCGTCCTATGCTCGAAAAAATCGTTGGACATGATGATTTGAAAGAGTTTTTCAACCCACAAAATAGACATATTACCGAAATGCCGTTGCTCAAAAAAGGCGAACCAACACTCAAACCCGACCGTATTTCTTTGGAAGGAAAAAAAGCCTATTTACTCGATTATAAAACGGGAGGTTTTCACGAAAATTATAAAGTGCAAATTGGAAAATACCGAGAAGCATTGGAAGAAATGAGTTATGAAGTACAAAAAAGTTTATTAGTCTTTATTCAAGACGAAATCAAAATAGTAGAGATTTAAAACGATTGAATCTTTAAAATATCTGATAAAATAATTACATTTGTCGTTAATAAAAACATTTATCATGTACGGATCTATAAAAAACTACCTACAAGAAGAATTGCAAACCATCAAAGACAATGGTTTATATAAAAAAGAACGCATCATTGTTTCACCTCAAGATGCTGAAATCACCATCAATACAGGAGAAAAAGTATTGAATTTCTGTGCCAACAACTACTTGGGATTGTCTTCACATCCAGAAGTAATTCAGGCAGCAAAAGATACGTTAGATACACACGGATTTGGAATGTCGTCTGTGCGTTTTATCTGTGGTACTCAGGATATTCACAAACAATTGGAAGAAACGATTGCCAACTTTTACGGAACGGAAGATACCATTTTATATGCAGCAGCATTTGATGCCAATGGAGGGGTATTCGAACCATTGTTAGGAGCAGAAGATTGTATCATTTCAGACAGTTTGAACCACGCTTCGATTATCGACGGTGTTCGCTTGTGTAAAGCCGCTCGTTACCGATATGAAAACAACAATATGGAAGACCTCGAAAAGCAGTTACAACAAGCCGTAGCAGACAATCGTCGCTATAAATTGATTGTAACAGACGGAGTGTTTTCTATGGACGGATTGGTAGCTCCATTGGACAAGATTTGTGACTTGGCTGAGAAATACGACGCTTTGGTAATGGTGGACGAATGCCATGCCGCCGGATTTATCGGAGCGACAGGAAAAGGAACTTTGGAAGAGAAAAACGTAATGGACAGAATAGATATCATCACCGGTACTTTGGGTAAAGCACTTGGAGGAGCCATGGGAGGATACACTACAGGGAAAAAAGAGATTATCGAACTATTGAGACAGCGTTCGCGTCCGTATTTGTTTTCAAACTCATTGGCACCAATGATTGTAGGAGCTTCATTGAAAGTTTTTGAATTATTGACCAAAGATACTACATTGAGAGACCAATTGGAGTGGAACACCAATTATTTCAAAAAGGGAATGAAAGCGGCTGGTTTTGACATCATCGACGGAGATTCGGCAATTGTACCTGTAATGTTGTACGACGCAAAATTGTCGCAAGTAATGGCAGATAAATTGTTGGAAAAAGGTATCTATGTTGTCGGATTTTTCTATCCAGTAGTACCAAAAAACAAAGCACGTATCCGTGTGCAATTGTCAGCAGCTCACACACAAGAACATTTAGACAAAGCCATTCAAGCTTTTACCGAAGTAGGGAAAGAATTGGGAGTGATTTAATAATAAAATAAGAGACTATCCGTTACATATCGGATAGCCTCTTTTCATTTTATTCATCCTTTATTATTCTACAATAAGCACTTTTTCTGATGTCAAACTCTTCATTGTTATAAATGATTTTTTCAATATAAAAATTATTCTTTTTGTTATTATAAAAAACGTGAATATAGTCGTATTTATCTACATCATATTTTAGTTTGTAAAAAGACTCAGCATTATCGCCTAAATCTTTGTATTTATAACCAAAAAGTAATAAAAGTGCGGTTGGATGTGTTTCGGTTGGTTCTTCAATTAATAAAATTTCTGATTTACCTCTGATGTTTTCTATTTTATTGCCATTGTTATCATACAAATCGTTCCAATTTTCGTCAGTTGCAATCAAACTCAAATGTTCTTTTTTATAAACTCCTTTTTCAAATAGATCGATTTCTTCTTGATCTGTAAACGCAAAAAGGACATCTGTCTTAATAAAACCATCGAAGTTTTCTAAATTATTATTATAATTGTTTTCACATCCTATAAACAACATCAAACATAAAATAATTAATATCTTTTTCATTACTAATTAGGTATTATGTTAGCAATCATTTTCTGTTCATAAATGAAATCAATATGTGCAATATTGCCCCAAACTGAATCATCAATAGTTAAATAGTGATAAAAGCCATTATCAGAACCACCCCATCCCCAATTCATACTTATATAATTAGTCATTGTGCTGGTGTAAGTACTACCATCTTCAAACTCTCGTGTTATATTGATTTCTTCACATCCGTCCGCAACCCATGCATGACATTGCGTATAAGCATATTTTGTTTTTCCAATAGTCCATTTACCAATTACTTTCTTAGGAGTACATACAATTTTCTTTTCTCTACAACCTCTTAAATAAACAGGTTTTAATGTTTTAAGATTCTGTATTAGAACACTTTTGTTTATTGGAGATAGATTTGAAGCATTGTATGAATAATTATTCACAAAAGCATTACGAGCTGTTTGAGAAGATGCACCAGAAGAATTACAACTGTAATTCATATTCACTTTTTCTCCAATATCTTTCATTAAACGAGCAATATTTTTTGCTTCATTTGTATTCCAGTTTAAATTATTTACAACATTTGGCATTGAATTGATGTTATAAATATTGGGATGATTGTAATACTTCATTATTTGTCCCATCGCTACAGCAACACATCCGGCGGGTGTGACTAAACTATCAGAACAATTTTTATGTCTAACAAAATTATTATACCTTATATGTGGATAACTTGGAATGTTACTTAAACGCTGATCCCATCTTGTTGTCAAGAATGGTCCATAAACTTCATAGGTAGTAATTTCATTCACAATAGCTATAGGAGTGTAATGGATGGGATTTCCGTCGTTATCTACAAAATATAAATTTAAACTTGGAGCAATTAAAGCCCATTGGTTATTTATTTCAGCAGTAGGCAATGTTCCATTCTCAATCATACTATTAATCCTGAAATATCTCAATGCTAACCAATCAAAAACACCATCTAATTTATCAATCCCATCTAATTCAAATGTTCCTTTATTACTATATGCTAAAATAGGACGCTCAGACAGTGATGCAGACATTATCACAAAGCCACTATTGTTTTTCAAATTTAATACATAAATTATAGGTTGATCATTTTCATTTTCTAATGTTTGTATATTTTCTATATTATCTGTTGAAAAATTCGGTAAACCTCTCGATTTACCTTTCTTTTGATTTAGAAAACTAACTGTTGCATCTTTTGCTTGATCAATCGTAATAAATTTATATTTTAAACTACTTTCATGTTGTGTAGATTCTTATTCAATATTTATGTTTTCTTGACAAGAAACAATCATAAATATTATACTTAATAAATAAAATACCTGTTTCATAATGATTTAGTTTAAATGATATATGTATCAAAGTTAAAAAAAACTTCAAATAAATCAAAAAAAACAAGAGTATTATTTTTGAAAACTAAGTATATAACAAAAACCGTCAGAAATCGAGATTTCTGACGGTTTTTTTATTCCACTACGGTTTGTACTCTATCTACAGTATCGTTTTTGGTAAGTGTGAGCCTAATCACACTGTTTTCGATGGCTTTCAAATCGTGTGGTACATTGGGGTCAAGAGCAATGATGTCGCCTTGGTTGAGTTCCAACAATTGATTTTGTACACCAAACGAAATACAACCTTGTACGATATGCACTACAATCGGAAAAGCTGTTTTGTGTTCTTTCATTTTCGTTCCTTTGTGCATAGCGATGCGAATTTCTTTAGTAAAATCGGTTTCCAATAACACCGAAATCATTGGTCGAGTTTCGTTGAACTCAAGGTCTTTAAAAATAGATACTGTTTTCATAATTATCGTTCGTATTTGTTGATAAATTCCAATTTCTTTTGAAAAGTTTGAGCAATAAAATACGCTCTCGTTTTGGCTTCATCTGCATTGATTCCTTCAAAATGCTCGTCCATATTCTGATTAAAAATTTCTAACCAACGAGTGAAATGAACTTCGTTTATCGGCAGCGGAATGTGATGAGCAAAAGGATTGCCTTTGTAGGAAGGTTCGCCAAAAATCAGCGTGTGCCAAAATCGGTACATTTTTGGGAGGTGTTCGTCCCAATCTATCTGAGCAAAATCATTGAAAACATACGAAAGCATTTCGTCTTTATTGACTTTGTCATAAAATGTATCTACCATCAGTTGTACATCTTCTATGGTTTGAATGTCTGTTTTCATTTTAATTAAATTTGTTAAAATTAACTCAGATTTTTTTACTGATTTATGATAGGTGTCATATTTTTAGAAAAGAAAATATTATCTACACATATAAAAGTGCAACTTTTATTTTATCTGTACTTTCAAATGTGCATTGTTTAATTAGATCTTAAACATTTGCATCAAATCGTTTCAATATGAAACAACATAATGTCCATAAAACCTAAAAAACCGCCCCATTACTAAGGCGGTTATTTTATTCCGTGATTAATAAATCAACTTATATCAACTCCAACATACAACTGGGTGACAATCCTATCAAGATATTCAATACGATAAATAGTATCGCTGCGATTGAATAAATGTTTACGCATGGTAAACTTACTTTTTCTGCGTTTTCTTTTGGTGTGTACATTGCCAAAATCAAACGGAAATAGTAATAAATACTAATTATCGAATTGACTACTGCCAACAAGGCTAAAGTCAAATATCCTTCGTTGAATACCGATTTCAACAGGAAGAATTTTGCGAAAAATCCTGACAAAATCGGAATTCCTCCCATTGACAACAATGCCAAGGTTAATACTGCTCCCATCAATGGGTTTTTCTTTCCAAATCCGATGAATGATTCTACCGTATCTTTTAGTCCGCCTGTGGTTGCGTACAATACTACCGCAAATCCTGCAATACCTGCTGTGGTATAAGCTGCTGCATAGTAAAACAATTCTTGCGATGCTCCATCTGTGTATAAAAGTGTAAGCAACATAAATCCTGCGTGCGAAACTCCAGAATATGCCAACATTCGCTTGATGTTTTCTTGTTTCAACGCCAAAATGTTTCCTACAAACATAGTTGACACAATCAATACAATCAACAAATTGTGGTACAATTCTACACTTTGAGGTAAAATGACTTGCCCTAATTGAAACAACACCGCCATCGACGCTACTTTAGCTACAGTACTCATCGACGCTGTGGTCAATGTTGGTGCTCCTTCGTATACATCGGCTGCCCAAAAGTGGAATGGAAAGGCTGCTACTTTAAACAACATTCCGATTAAAATCATCGCTCCACCCAATGTTAGCCAAATTTGCTCTGCACCTACAACTGTTTTCAAAGATATTTCGCTCAAATAAAAACTTGCCGTTGCTCCGTAAATCAATGCAATTCCAAACAATACAAATCCAGAGGCAAACGAACCCATCAAAAAGTATTTCATTCCCGATTCGTTGCTCAAAATATCTTTTGGTCGACTCGATGCCAAAATGTACAATGAGATAGACAAAATTTCCAATCCGATGAAAAACATTACAAAGTGATTTGCCATAATCATACAAACCGCTCCGATTAGAGTAAATATTTTCAACGAAATAAAATCTGATAATTTGGGTTTTACATCTCTATAAAAACGATTTCCCATTGCTACCAAACCACCTGTTAGTACGATTAGTAACACAGAAAACGCTTTTGTAAATGACGACTCTCTGATTACATCATACGATTCAAATTGCACCAATTCTTCTTGGCAATAGACTGCTCCTGCAGCGACAGCCAATCCCAAAATAGCGAAAGGTACAATGCCTTTTCTAAAATTGATAATTTCGAGTAATAAAATTACTACTACTAAACTCGATAAAACAATTAATGTATTCATATTTTATAATACTTTTTTCACTTAGGGATTTTTTTGTCATTCAGAACGAAATAAGGCACGAACGAAGCGAAGAATCCTTAACAAATTAATTTTTAGAGGTTCCTCCTTTCGTCGGAATGACAAATTAAAAAATCAATTTAATATTATTGATTTTCCCTTTATGAAACTCATTAACTAAAATTTACAAATGATGAAATGATATTGTAAATCGGCAATGGATACACTCCCAATCCGATAATCAAAGCCGAAAGCACGGTCAAAACCACACTTTCTCTCACCGATACATCGGCAAATGTGCGTTGTTCGTTTGTTTCTCCCAACATAGCTTTTTGGAACATTCTCATCATGTAGTACGCTCCTAAAATAATGGTAGTTCCTCCAAGAATTGCGTACCAAATTCCTTTGGCATACAAGGCATACAACAATGAAAATTCTCCTACAAAACTGAAGGTTCCTGGCAATCCAATCGATGCAAACATCAAAATCAAAAAGAACGAACTAAATTTTGTTGCTTGTTGTCTGATACTTCCCATTTCTTTGATAGAATAGGTTCCGTATCTTTCGTAAATCATTTCTGCTATATAAAACAATCCTGCTACTATCAATCCGTGAGCCAACATTTGAATGATTGCTCCTTGTGTTCCTTGCATGGTATTGGTATAAATTCCAGCTGCAATCAATCCAACATGGGACATAGACGAATATGCCAACAATCGTTTGATATTATCCTGTCTCAAAGCGATTAATGCAGCATAAATTACACCTATCAAAGACAAAACGATTACTGTGTTCAACACACATTCTTCTACTCCTTTAGTCAAAGGCAATTGCCATCTCATGATAGAATACAATCCCATTTTTAGCATAATTCCCGACAATAAAATCGTTCCCATCGTTGGGGCTTTTTCATAGGTATTTGCCTGCCAAGTATGGAATGGGAAAATAGGAATTTTTATAGCATAGGCTAAAAAGAATCCCAAGAAAATACAATTAGCTTCTTTTGTTGACAATGATGCTTGTTGTAATGTATTCCAATCGAAAGCTCCTGTTTTGATGTACAGATAAATTAATGCTGCCAACATAAACAGCGAACCTGCAAAAGTGTAAACAAAGAATTTTACCATAGCTTTTTTACGAGAAGCAAACGAACCTGTTCCCCACAACAAACTGATGAAGAAAATCGGAATCAATGCCAACTCCCAAAAAATATAGTACAAAAATCCGTCATTTGCCATAAAAGTTCCATTCATCGCAAAAACCATCAACAAAGCCAACGAATAAATAGCATTTGCTTTTGAAAATTGATTGGCTTTTGTACTCAATACAATGATTGGAAAAAGCAAACAAGACAACCCCAACATGCTATAAGCTAACCCATCTACATACAAAGAGAAATTTGCATTCAACTGTTTTATCCAAGAATAAACCTCTGTAAATGTTTCTCCTGCTGTAATCATAGGATAATACGATGCCCATACACCTGCACCAATCAAACCGAAAAACAAGGCAATGTTTCTCGCAAATTTTTTCCCAGCAGCATAAGTTACTACCGCTCCTACTAAATATATAAGTAATAAAATACTAATGTTCATAACTCAAAGATTAGTTTGCAATGAATAAATAATACAAAATCACACACACGCCAATCACAAAGGCAAACAGATACAATCCTATGTTTCCGTTTTGTGATTTTTTTGCTTGAGTAGAAACTTCACCTGTCAATGTTCCCAATCCTACCACCAAGGCTGCAATCAATGGGTCGATGAACTTGTTGAAAGCTGTTCCTAAAAATTTGATAGGCATTACTACCAAAGCGGTGTAAATTTCGTCTAAGTAATATTTGTTTTCCAATAATTTATTAATTGCTGGTTGTGCATTGTCTGTAGCTGGTAACTCTTTATTTTTGATGTATTTTACATACGCTACTCCAATTCCTATCAATGCTCCTACTACTGCCAATCCCATCAACATATATTCGGTAGTGCCTAAATGGTGAGAATGACTGGCTGCATTGTTTACAATTACTGGTGCTAAATAGTCGTTTAACCAGCTGTTTCCAGGCAAACTAATCGCTCCGCCTACTGTTGCCAAAATAGCCAAAACAATCAATGGAATGGTCATAGCCGACGGACTTTCGTGTAAATGTGCTTCTTGTTCCTTAGTTCCTCTAAAAGAATTGAAGAATGTCAAATACACCAATCGGAACATATAGAAAGCTGTCAAAATAGAGGCTAACGAAGCAATTACCCACAAAACTTTATTGTGATGGAAAGCTGTCAATAAAATTTCATCTTTTGAGAAAAATCCTGAAAATGGTGGCAATCCTGCAATCGCCAACGAAGAAATCAAGAAAGTAATATAAGTGATTTTCATGCGGCCTTTCAATCCTCCCATATATCTCATATCTTGTTGTCCGCCTACTGCGTGAATCACAGAACCTGAACCCAAGAACAAACATGCTTTGAAGAATGCATGAGTAATCACATGGAATACTGCCACTTCGTACGCTCCCAATCCCAATGCCAAAAACATCAATCCCAATTGAGATACGGTAGAAAATGCCAATACCTTTTTAATATCGTTTTGCACCAAGGCAATTGTTGCAGCTACCAAAGCTGTTGCAGCTCCGACCATGGCAATTACATTTTGCACTACTGGAGTTAGGTCGAAAACAAAATTCAAACGCGTAATCAAAAAGATACCCGCAGTAACCATCGTAGCTGCGTGAATCAACGCCGATACTGGCGTAGGACCTGCCATCGCGTCCGGCAACCAAGTAAACAATGGCAACTGTGCCGATTTACCTGTAGCTCCGATAAACAATCCCATAGTTACAAACGCCAAAGCGTAAGTTCCCACTCCTGGAGCATCGTACTCAAGTAATTCTCTGATTTCTACAAAATCAATAGTGTTGAATAATCTATACGAAGCAAAAATTGCAATCAAAAATCCTAAATCCCCGATACGGTTCATAATAAAGGCTTTTTTGGCTGCATCGTTATAATTTTGATTTTTGTACCAAAAACCAATCAATAAATACGAACAAAGACCTACACCTTCCCATCCGATGAACATCATCAAAAGGTTTTTTCCGGTAACCAAAACCATCATAAAGAATACAAAAAGGTTTAGGTAAGAGAAAAATTTGTGGAAATTTTCGTCGTCGTGCATATACGAAGTCGAATACCAGTGAATCAATGCACCGATACCTAACACAAACAACAACCACAAGATAGACAATTGGTCGTAATAAAATTCAAAATTGATTGTATAGTCAAAAACTCTAATCCACGGAAACCACAAATCACTTGTAGCTGCGGCACCGTTTTGTAGGGCAAAAAACTGCATCACTACAATGGCAAAAGCTCCTACAATAGTAAAAGTAGCCAAAAGCCCTGCAACCGATTTTCCGAATTTTTTTCCAAAAAAAGTATTGATTAGAAACCCTGCCAATGGCAAAAGTAAGGCTATGGTAAGTAAATTCGTATCCATGTTATCCTTTCAAGTTTTTTAGATTATCAATATCAATCGAGCCGATATTTCGGTAGATTGCCACCAAAATAGCCAAACCAATTGCCACTTCTGCTGCTGCTACTGCCATGGTAAAAAATACGAATACCTGCCCCGTAGCGTCTTGGTGATAGTTTGAAAAAGCTACTAAAAGTAAATTTGCTGCATTGAGCATAATCTCGATAGACATAAACATTACAATAGCGTTGCGTCTATACAAAATACCAAAAATCCCAATGCAGAATAGCAATACCGATAAAATGATGTATCGCTCTATGCCCAAAATGTGTAAAATTTGTTCCATTATGCAGCGGTATTATTTTTTTTAGAAATGAGTACCGCACCAATCATTGCCATCAACAACAATACAGCTGTGGTTTCAAATGGTACTACAAACTCGTTCAACAATACTTTCCCCAATACTTTGATTGATTGAAAATCTTCTGCCACCACAGAAGCGGTCTCTACCGCAGGAACTGATTTTGCCAAAATAGACACCAATGCAAGACCTACCAACCCAAAACACGCCGTAGCAATGAGTTTTGTGGTCAATGGTTTTGACAATTCTTTGCTCATATTCAGATTCATCAACATAATGGTAAAGAGCATCAAAATCATGATTGCCCCCGAATACACAATAATGTGTACCATTGCTAAAAATTGTGAATTGAACAAAGCGTAATGCCCTGCAATACTAAAAAAACTAACTACCAACCATATCGCACTATGGATAGGGTTTTTGGAAAGTATCGTCATCAACGCACTCCCCAAAGTGATAGTAGAAAGCAAGTAAAAGAGTGTTTCTATCATATAGTTATTGTTTAGTTTTTTTTAAACTCTTTGAACCAATAATTTATGTTAAGATGAATTTCACAACAAAACACACCTTTCCATAAAAAGTGCAAAAATACAATTATTATTTAGTTATACTACAATTAATCGTAATTCAGAAAGATTTTAAAAGCCCCCTAACCTCCGAAGTGAGAAATTAGTTCTGAGAATTTAGAAACGAGTAGTAAGAAATTATCAAATTTCCAAATTATCACATTCCTGTTCCGCCTAATGCGGAATTCAAATCAACCTCCCTAAAATCACAGCTATTTTTGGTTGTTTTTTATCATATACAAATCGTAATTTATTGAAAAATCGACCGTATATTTCAAAATATTTCTGTTGATGTTTTTCAAAAATATAAGCTCTTGTTGATTGCACCACCTCTTGTTGAGCCATTAAATCAGTAATCATCGACTGCTCTTTTTGTCTGTAATAAAAACACACTTGGGGTATTCTATACACCTTACTATCTTTTGTGAGAATATGTAACCAAAATTCCCAATCTTCATATCCGTGTTTCATTGCAGTATCATATCCACCTACTTTTTCCCAATCTTGTTTTTTGAAAAAAGCGGAACAAAAAATATGATTATTATAAAGTTGTCCTTTAAAGGAATATTCAGGCAAATGCCATTTTTCGTTTTTAGCACCAAAAAAAGCAGCTTGACAATAGATAACCGTATAGCCTTTATCAAATTCTTTTGCAGCCAGTTCTAAATAGCGATTGCTTATTTTATCATCACAATCCAATGGGAGAATCCATTCGCCTTTTGCTTCTTGAATCCCTGTGTTTCGAGCAGAGGAAAGTCCGCCGTTTTCTTTTAAAACATACTGAAAACGAGCGTCTTCTTCGCACCATTTTTTTGCAACTTCTTCGGTGTTGTCTGGGCTTCCGTCATTGACAATGATACATTCCCAATTTTGGTAGGTTTGTTCTAAAACAGATTGCAAACATTCGTCTAAATATTGTGCTTGATTAAAGCAAGGTACAATGATGGATATCATAATTTATCATTTTAATGTATAAAAAAACCTCCATTACTGAAGGTTTTCAAATATAACTTACCCCAAATTCTGGGTATTTTTTATCGCTTGTTCCAATGGCATAACCAATTGTTCTTTCCCGAAAATAAAACTTTCTCTTGATGTATTTGCGTTTACGATTCTCTTTGATTTTGTCAAATAAATGGCTTGTTTTGGACATGCCTCTTCGCACAATCCGCAATAGATACAACGCAACATATTGATTTCGTAAATCTCGGCGTATTTTTCTTCTCGATACAAATGTTTTTCTTCTGGTTTGCGTTCTGCGGCTTTCATCGTGATGGCTTCTGCTGGACATGATACCGCACACAATCCACAAGCTGTACAACGCTCTCTTCCTTCTTCATCACGCATCAACATGTGACGACCACGATATACGGAACTAAATGGACGTGTTTCTTCTGGATAATGTATCGTTACTTTCTTTTTGAACAAGTGTTTCAATGTAGTGGACATTCCTTGTGCAATGGCTGGTAAATACAGCTTTTCTGCCAAGGTCATTTCCTTGTTTGACACTTGTTTTTTTCTTCCTGAAAATGATATATTTTGTGCTGACATAGTTTTCATTATTTAGTTAGCAATAATACTACTGCGGTTACTACCAAATTGATCAACGCCAATGGAATCAATACTTTCCATCCTAAATTCATCAACTGATCGTAACGGAAACGCGGTATTGTCCATCTTACCCACATATACAAAAATATGAAGAAACAGATTTTTGCAAACAATGCCAATATTCCGATGATGTTGGCTACATTGGCTCCCCAGTTTTCGGCAGCCCAATCCATTCCTGGATAATTATACGCTCCCAAATACAAGATAGACAACAAAGCCGATGAGATAAACATTGCAGCATATTCTGCAAATAGGAAGAATCCCATACGCATAGACGAATATTCTGTGTGATATCCTCCAATCAACTCTTGCTCACATTCTGCCAAATCGAACGGTGTACGATTGGTTTCGGCAAACGAACAAATCAAAAAGATTAAAAACCCTAAAGGTTGATAGAAAATATTCCATTGCATACCGTGTTGTCCTTCGGCAATGGCACTCAAACTCATAGAACTGTGCATCATCAAAATAGCCACGATAGACAATCCCATTGCGATTTCGTACGAAATCATCTGAGAGGCTACACGCAATGCCGAAATCAATGAATATTTGTTGTTTGATGCCCAACCTCCAATCATTATTCCGTAAACACTCACAGACAATACAGCAAATACATACAACATTGCCACATTGATGTCTGTAGCTTGTAGCATTACGGTTCTACCTGCAATTTCCAACGATTTTCCCCAAGGAATTACGGCAGAAGTCATCAATGCCATCGTCATTGAGATAAAAGGTCCTAAGACAAACAAGAATGTGTTAGGTGTATTAGGGATAAATTCTTCTTTGGCAAATAGTTTCAATCCGTCTGCCAATGGTTGAAGCATTCCCCCGGACCTGCACGGTTGGGACCTCTACGGTCTTGAATCCACGCAGCGATTTTTCTTTCTGCCAAAGTACTGTACATAGCAAAAAGCATGGTAATGGCAAACACTACCAATATGACAATTCCTTTTTCAATAATAATAGCCTGCTCCATAATGCTTATTCTTTATTGTTTTTGTAAGGTACGGCTTTCATACTGATTTTTTTGCGATCTTGTTCGCGTCCTAATAGTATTTGTTTTTCCGTATTGATTTCTACTTTTTTCATATCTCTCGTGTAATTATTTTGGTTGATTACCGAGAATTTTTCAAATTTACGAGGTCCTTCGATTACCCAATCGTTTACATCTTTATGGTCGAAACGACATTCGTTGCAGATAAAATCTTCTACTTCGTGAAATTCGTCTTTTCTTGCGGTTACTCGTTGAACTTCGTTTCCAAACATCCACAAAGTAGTTTTTCCGCAACATTTATCACACTCTCTATGAGCATTGAAAGGCTTGTTGAACCAAACACGAGATTTGAAACGGAAAGTTTTGTCTGTCAATGCCCCTACAGGACACACATCAATCATATTTCCAGACATTTCGTGGTCGATGGCCGCCGATACATAAGTAGAAATTTGGGCGTGGTCTCCACGGTTTAGCACCCCGTGGTTTCTCTCTCCGCAAATTTGCTCGGCAGTATGCACACAACGATAACACAAGATACAACGGTTCATGTGCAATTGGATTTTATCGCCGATATTTTCTGGTTCGAAAGTTCGCTTTTCTTCTGTAAAGCGTGTTTTTCCCACACCATGCTTAAACGAAAGATTTTGCAAATCACATTCTCCTGCTTGATCGCACACCGGACAATCTAATGGATGGTTGATCAACAAAAATTCTGTAACTGCCTTTCTCGCTTCCATGGCTCTGTCGGAAGTTTTTACCTTCACTTCCATACCGTCCATCACCCCCGTTTTGCACGAAGGCATCATTTTTGGCATTGGACGAGGATCTGCCTCGCTACCTTTTGATATTTCTACCAAACACGCACGGCAATTTCCTCCTGTACCTTGCAATTTTGAATAATAGCACATAGCAGGTGGTACTACATCTCCGCCTATCATTCTTGCGGCTTGTAATACTGTTGTACCTGGTTCTACTTCTATTTCTATTCCGTCTATTGTTACTTTCATTTTTTTTATTTTTACAACTATTCTACACGAATTTGAACACTTTTTACTTTAAAACCAGTTTCAATCAAATAAAAATTACAATTATCCTCACTATTGAAAACCAAATGTTCTCTATTATGAATTCTATAAGTCCCCTGTTTCAACAATACTATTTTTAGTTCAAATTCATATGTTTTTGTAATTTCATTATATGGAATTTTGAATAAGTTTTTTTTATTTCCTTGTTTTCCTTTTACAAATATTATTTCGTTGTTATAGAACAAATCACCTATGAATATTTTAAATTTTCCAAATTTATTTTCGTTTGTGTTCTCATACAAATCAATTTCTTTATCATCAAAAAACGAATTTATAACAGGAACATCTATCTTATATGTAATTGTATCTCCTACTGAGTAATCTACAACATCTCCATCTAAATAGTTCTCAGGAAAAGGTGTAATAGAAATTAAATCATATATATTCATGTCCTCTTCCTCCAAAACATTCTTTTTCTGGATTACAACTTAAAAATGTAATAATTCCAAACAACCCAAAAAGTAATTTATTAAATTTAATATCCATAACTATCAAATAATGTTGTTATTTCAGGTTCTTTTAAAGGATATTCACTAATCAAAGCATTTTTTAACTCTATCGGAGCTTCAACAGTTCGATCTAATCTATTAAATATTGGAGAAACGTCGTTTATATTACTTAACCCTAAATTATATGGGTCATCTATATAATTAATCATTGTTGCGCCATCATCATTATATCTCCCTGATATTTCTAATCTAATATCATTATAGTTATCTAATAAATCCCACATAATACCATGCATAAACCAGTGTTTATTATCAAGATTACCAGCAGACATTGGTCTATCATAAACATTAAAATTTTCGATAAACCCTATAATTTCATCTTTCGATTCATACATTTTTCCCCTTCTGTTATTTTCATCATCTAATATATAAGCCAAATAAGCTTTATTATAAATTGAGGAAGTTATTTTTATTTCACAGAAAGTTGCCCATCCCTCAACTAAAGCAATTCTTTTAGCTGCAGTATAACTTGGTTTACTACCATCGCTATACGAGTCGCCTATAAGAATATTATTACTAATTTCACTTGCAAACAATTGAGCCCAAAAATAGGAACCTGCTTTAGATGCATATAAATAGTGAGCTGATTCATGAAATACCAACTGATATATTCTGACAGTATTTGATGTTTTATCACTACTTGAGATATTCTTTTCATTCAACCCTCCAAAAATAAGGTCTGGTCTTAAATGTGGAATAACTAAATTTATTGAAACTCCTGTTATCATATTCATCGTTGTACTCCAAAAGTTTGCCTGACCAATATTTGCAAATGTTGAATTGTTTTAGGCTGTAATTTTATATAATAATGGGTAGCGATGACTTTTTTATTTGTAAAAGGTGATTCTGGAATAATAGAATTATAGTAATCAAATGCCTGCGGCATATTTATTACCTCATATGGATTATCCATTTTTTTCCTAATACTATTTTTGAATGTTCATCAGGTTTATCCCCTAAATTCGATAATTTTGAATATGTATTTTCATCCATATTCATAACATCTTTTAATTCGTTTTCATTTGTACATCCAAATAATAATACGATTATCAATGCTATAAATTTAATATTATTAAAATTACCCTTTCACCAAATGTTTCACCTTTTCAAATGGTTCGTGTGTAAAATGGTCTCTGTTTTTGATTTTTTCTGGGAATTTCACATGGTATTCAAACTCTTCTCTAAAGTGTCTGATTGCAGCTGCCACTGGCCACGATGCGGCATCTCCCAACGGACAAATGGTATTTCCTTCGATTTTGCTTTGAATATCCCACAACAAATCGATATCGTCTATTGTACCTTGTCCGTTTTCTATTCTCCAAAGGATTTTTTCCAACCAACCTGTACCTTCTCTACATGGCGAACATTGTCCGCAACTTTCGTGGTGGTAAAATCTTGAGAAATTCCAAGTATTTCGCACGATACAAGCAGTGTCGTTATATACGATAAACCCTCCAGACCCCAACATTGACCCCGTTTGGAATCCTCCGTCTGAAAGCGATTCATAAGTCATCAAACGGTCTTCGCCATTGGCTGTTTTGTAAATCAAAGGCTGTGGTAAAATTGGCACAGACGATCCTCCAGGAATCAAGGCTTTCAATGGTCGGTCGTCGATCATTCCTCCCAAATATTCATCAGAATTCATAAATTCTTCTACGCTCAATCCCAATTCGATTTCATATACTCCAGGATTTTTGATGTGTCCTGATGCCGAAATCAATTTTGTTCCTGTAGAACGACCTACTCCTATTTTTGCGTATTCTTCCCCAGAGTTTAATACAATCCAAGGTACTGAAGAAATAGATTCTACATTATTTACCACAGTAGGATTTTGCCACAAACCTTTTACCGCTGGAAACGGTGGTTTGATACGAGGATTTCCTCTTTTTCCTTCCAATGATTCGATAAGGGCAGTTTCTTCTCCACAGATATAAGCACCTCCACCACAGTGAACATACAAATCGAAGTCAAATCCAGACCCTAAGATATTTTTTCCTAACCACCCTGCAGCGTAGGCTTCTTTTATTGCTCTTTCCAAAGTCTTGAACACCCACATATATTCTCCACGAATATAGATGTACGACAAGTTTGCCCCTAATGCATACGAAGACACAATCATTCCCTCAATCAACAAGTGAGGAATGTATTCCATAAGGAAGCGGTCTTTGAAAGTTCCCGGTTCAGATTCATCGGCATTACACACCAAATGGCGTGGATTTCCAGACTTTTTATCTATAAAACTCCATTTCAATCCTACAGGGAAACCTGCACCTCCACGACCACGCAATCCAGAAGTTTTCACCTCTTCTGTGATTTCGTCTGGAGTCATTTGTTTCAAGGCTTTTTCAACAGAAGCATATCCACCGTTTTGGCGATATACTTCATAGGTTTTGATACCCGGAATATTTATTTTTTCTAATAATATCTTTCTTCCCATGGTATTATTTATCGTGTAAAATTACTTTTCCTTCTCTACAATCTGCGATGATTTGGTCAATTTTTTCCTTTGTAAGGTGTTCGTGATAAAAATCGCCCACTTGCATCATCGGTGCATATCCACAAGCTCCCAAACATTGTACACCTACTACTGAAAATAGACCGTCTTCGGTAACTTGTCCTTCTTTTACGCCCAATTTTTCGCAAGTATATTCCATCATATCCTCGGCTTTGTTTATGGCACAACAAGAAGTTACACAAAATTCAAACATATATTTCCCCATAGGTTTTTGGTTGAACATAGTATAAAATGTCACCACTTCGTAAACTTCTATCGGTTTGATGTTCAATAGTTCGGCTACTTTGTTTTGCAATTCTACGCTCAACCAGTTGTCGTGAGCATCTTGTACCTCGTGTAATACGGGCAACAAAGCAGATTTTTGTTTTCCTTCTGGATAATGACTAATCAATTCCTGAATACGCGACATCAATTCAGGTGTCATATTGATAGTTTGATGATATTTTTTCGTTGTTTCCATAGAAACTCCTTACAAATTAATTGTTTTTTCTTTTTAAAAAATTTTCGCTGATTACGCATCCAATTCTCCTGCAATCACATTCATACTCGACATAGTGATAATGGCGTCAGAAAGGCTTCTTCCTTTGATAATATCGGTAAAGGCTTGGTAATAAATGAAACACGGTCTGCGGAAATGCAAACGATAGGGCACTCTACTTCCGTTGGTAATCAAATAGAAACCTAATTCTCCGTTTCCTCCTTCTACCGAATGAAACACTTCTGTATTTGGCACTGGAATTTCTCCCATTACGATTTTGAAGTGATAAATCAAGGCTTCCATATTGTTGTACACCTCTTCTTTTGGTGGTAAATAATACTCTGGTACATCTGCGTGGTATGGACCTTCTGGCATTTTGTCGATTGCCTGTCTGATGATTTTCAAACTTTCCCATACCTCGGCATTTCTCACACAGAAACGGTCGTAACAGTCTCCGTTTTGCCCTACTGGAATGTCAAATTCAAAATCCTCGTACGAACAATACGGACTCGCCACACGCACATCGTAATCTACCCCTGCTGCACGAAGGTTAGGACCTGTAAATCCGTAACCCATTGCTTTTTCGGCATCGATAGCTCCTGCACCAATGGTACGATCCATAAAAATTCTGTTTCGTGTAAGCATATCTTCAAACTCTTTCCAAACTGCTGGAAATTCGTCTAAAAATTCATGGATTTTTTTCCACGCTGTTTCGCTCCACTCTCTTTCAAAACCTCCGATACGCCCCATATTGGTTGTAAGACGTGCACCACAGATTTCTTCGTATATTTCATAAATTTTTTCACGGTATTGCATTACATACAAGAATCCTGTAAGAGCTCCTGTATCTACCCCCATCACCGAACTACAAATAATGTGGTCTGCAATACGAGCCAATTCCATAATAATCACACGCAAGTATTGTACGCGTTTTGGAATTTCTATGCCCAAGGCTTTTTCTACCGTCATCCACCAACCTGTGTTGTTGATTGGCGACGAACAATAGTTCAAGCGGTCGGTCAATACATTGATTTGATAAAAAGGTCTGTTTTCTGCAATTTTTTCAAACGCACGGTGAATGTACCCAACAGTACCCTCACCATCGATTACCTTTTCACCATCCATTAAAAGTATATTTTGAAAGATTCCGTGAGTAGCTGGGTGAGTAGGTCCTAAGTTTAGAACCGACAATTCTACTCCGTCTTCTTCTTTACTTCTTATGATTTCTTTCTGAAATCTATCTTCTGGTTTTAATAATAATTCTGACATAGTGCGATGAATTAACAATTTGGACCTGTACGACCAAAGAAACGGTCGTCTTTATCTGTTCTACCTTGATCTTCCATAGGGAATTCTTTTCTTAATGGGAAAGATTCCATTTCATCCATATTCAAAATTCTCTTCAACTGTGGATGATTTTTGAATTTTATTCCAAAAAAATCATAGGTTTCTCTTTCCTGCCAATTGGCTCCTGGAAACAACGAAACCACACTTTCCACCTCTGGATTTGCCGCCGATACATAACATTTTACTCTCAAGCGAATGTTGTTGTACCAACTGTGCAAATGATATACTACACAAAACTGTCTTTCTTCCTCATAATCTGGATAATGTACTCCGCATACATCGGTAAGAAAGTTGAATTTCAACTCTTCGTCATTTTTCAAAAACGACAATACTTCATAAGAAAATTTGGGTGATACTTCTACCACCAACATGCCTTCCAATTCGTGAAATTCGCCTACTTGTGTAGTAAATTTTCTACTCAATATATCTTGAATTCGTTGATTATCTAATCCCATGGTTTATTTGATATTGTATGAGTCCAACAATTTTTTATATTCTTCAGAGCTGCGTCTATACACGGATTCGTTTTTCACAATTTCTTGCAATTGCAAAATACCATCGAGGATTTGCTCTGGTCTTGGCGGACATCCTGGCACATACACATCTACTGGGATTACTTTATCGATACCTTGTAATACAGAATATGTATCGAAAATCCCCCCTGTACATGCACAGGCACCTACAGAGATTACCCAACGAGGTTCTGCCATTTGCTCATATACTTGGCGTAAAATAGGTGCCATTTTTTTTGAAATTGTACCCATTACCATCAATACATCGGCCTGACGCGGCGAAAAACTCATACGCTCAGAACCAAAACGAGCAATGTCGTAAGTAGCAGCCATCGTAGCCATGTATTCGATACCACAACACGAAGTAGCAAAAGGCAATGGCCAAAGAGAATTTGCTCTTGCCAAACCAACCAAATCGCTCAATTTTGTAGCAAAAAAACCTTCACCCGCATACCCCTCTGGAGCTGCAACTTGTTTTATGTTTGTAGATTCGCTCATAGTATATTAATCAAATTCCAAACTTTTTTTCTTAAACTCGTATAACAATCCTACAATCAATAGAAAGATAAAAATTCCCATTTTCCAAAGACCGTCCCAACCCATTTCAAGGAAGTTTACTGCCCAAGGATACATGAATATTACCTCAACATCAAACAAAACAAAGAGAATTGCCACCAAAAAATAGCGAATATTGAACGGAACACGAGCGTTTCCAACCGACTCAATACCACACTCAAAGTTCACATCTTTTTTAACAGAATTTCTCTTTGGCCCAATAAACTGGAAATAAATATTGTAACAGCAACAAACACAGCCGTAAAGCCCAATTGCATGACAATAGGAATTAAATCTAATTGACTTGAATTCATCGGATTTTTATATTTTTTATTTCAAACTACAAAATTACTTTTTTATATAAGTAGAAAGCACATTTTTTCCACAAAAATCACTTTTTTTAGTAATTTGTAGTCGATTTAAATAATTTTTAAAATGTTTCATCTACGGAAAATTCTTTCCACATTTTTTCAAAATCTATAGCGCCGAAAGTAAACTCTTCCCTTTTTTCATTGAAACATAGATTTTCCATATAACGATAGTTTTCCATTGATGAAAAGGGTATCATCAACTTTTTGAAATCAATGCCATCGGATTGATAACTGAAAATATACAATCCGTCTTTTCTCCTTGCCGTCAATTTTACCAAATTATACTCATTTTCCAATATAAAAATAGCTTCGTTTGGCTTGGAAGAAAAATCTGTAATATGATATTCTTGAGGTTCCATAAATTCAAAAAGAAATTTGATATGTTTGTCTTCGTCTATCAAAATAAATATTTTTAGTACATCCGAATACTCGCAAGAATTATATATAAAATATTTGTTTTTAAATCGAAACTATTCTATAAATCCGTTTTTGTCTTTATAATCATTAATAAACTCATAATATCTATCTTCTAAAACTTTTTCCTGTGCATTTGTTTTACCTATTGTGATGGCCATTAACAAGGCAAAAATGCAAAAGAGTGTTTTTCATAAATCTTATATGCAAAAATTCCCCCTATCGTCTTTTCGGCAATAGGAGGAATCTTTTTATTTCATCAATTGTTTTAAATCTTCGAGTACTTGCACTGTTTCTTCCATATAAATATCCGAAACAAGGTTTTCGTGCCATTTGTCACGTTTTGATTTCAACACGGTGTCGTTGGCAAATTTTTCTACTTCATCTGGTAATGAGCTAAATTTCAACGAGTTTTTATAATCTTTCAATTGGTTGAATTCTTTATTTTTGTCTTCTAATTCTTTCGATTTTTTCATGAATTTGTCGTAATTCAAAGAAATTACGGTTTCATCTTTTCTCTCGTTGAGCCATTTAGCATTTTCCTCCATCAATTTGAAGTTTACATTGCCTTTGATACGGTTGCGACTACTTTCTAAAATCGGTGCAAAATTGTAGGTAAACGGCGTATAGCTCGTCTTTTCGATTTTGTCCCACGGCAAGGCATTATCCATATCTTTTTCTCCTGATTTTATGTACAAAAAGCGATCTGGGAATACGATATCACTTTCTACACCTTTCAACTGTGTAGAACCTCCGTTGATGCGATAAAATTTTTGTGTAGTAAATTTTATCGATCCAAAATCTTTGTTGTTGAATCGTACCAAATCATTGAGATTGTATAGATTTTGTACTGTTCCTTTTCCAAACGAACTCTTTGAACCTACAACAATTCCGCGGTTGTAATCCTGAATCGCCGCCGCAAAAATCTCCGATGCCGATGCCGAATGACTGTTGATCATCACCACCAACGGTCCATCCCAAAGCACACTTCTATCGCGATCTCTCAACACTTCTTTAGCTCCGTTGGGTTTAGCAACTTGCACAATAGGTCCTTGCTCTATAAACAATCCGACCATGTCCACCACAGTTTGCAATGAACCTCCGCCGTTGTTTCTCAAATCGATAATTACACCTTCTATACCTTGAGCTTTGAGTTTTTCCAACTCTTTTTTCACATCGGTAAAGGCGTTTTTGTTGTTGCGTGTTTCAAAATCTACATAAAACTTTGGCAAATAAATCATTCCGTATTTACCATTGGCAGTTTTGATTATCGTAGATTTTGCATAAGTTTCTTCAATTTCAAACTTATCACGAACAATGGTAATTACTTTTATAGAACCATCTACTTTTTTGGTAGTCAATTTTACCACTGTACCTTTTTTCCCTTTGATGAGTTTGATGACATTGTCCAATCGCTTTCCTGCAATATCCACAGGCTCTTCGTCGCCTTGTGCTACTTTAATAATGATGTCGCCGTTTTCCAATTCGCCTTGTCGCCATGCCGGTCCACCAGCGATTACTTCTGTGATTTCGATGTAGTCGTTTTTCTTACGCAATTGAGCTCCGATTCCTTCCATCGATCCCGACATGCTTTCTTCAAATTTCTTTTTATCGTCGGGTGCCAAATAATTGGTATGAGGGTCAAATTGCTCCAATACTGTATTCAGATATACAGCAAACCATTCTTTGCGAGAAAACTCTTTTACAATGTCGAAATAATCGTCCAAATTTTTCAAAGTAGATTCTCTCGCTTCTTTTTCCAATTCTTCATACGATTTAGGTTGATCTGACTTTTTTTCGACTAATTTCTCGTTTTTATTTTTAGCTTTTTTATCCTCTTTTTCGCCTTTTTCTATTTTTTGCTTGTCCTCAATACTTGCCAAAACAGAGGCTTTCAATTGTTTTTGCCAACGATTTTTCAATTCAGCATGAGTCTTTGCAAACGACAATTTATCTGAATCTGTTTCCAAAGTTTCGTCTTTTGAAAAATCAAATGGTTTTGCCAAAATCTCACGATATATTTTTTGAGTTTCGTCTAATTTCTTTTGCAATAATGTATGCGAAACATCAAAAAAGGTTGTTTCTCTTTTGATTAATTGATTATCTAAATCGTGTTTGTAAACCGCCCATTGATCAATTTCGCTTTGGAGAAAAAAGCGTTTATTTGGGTCGAGGTTTTTCAAATATTCTGTATAAACTTTCTCTGAAAAAGAGTCGTTTAAATCTGCAGGTTTGTAATGTGCATTTTGCAATACAAACAACAACATTTCTATCAAAACTGCGTCGTCATTGTCTGATTTTTTCTTGTTGTCCACAAAACTCCACAATCCCACAGCCGCTAAAACGACTACTATCAATATCTTATAATTCTTTTTCATAAACTCTACTAATGATTTCATTTACTCACTAATCTTTTCAATTACGAATATCTATATTTTTTTATTAGAAAATTCTTTTTAGATGATAATTTTTTCACAAAATGTTTTTTTTCATACTTACATTTCCTCCAAACTCCAAGCGTGGTAATGAGCTTCAAAATCCTTCAATTGTGGATTGGTTTTCAAAAATTCATAAGCCTTTTGGCGGAGAATTTCCAAATTTATTTTCTCCTTATTTCGCTTGATTTCGGCAAAATCGATGGTTTTGTTGAGTTCGTTTACCGCGATGAAATCAATTTCTGTTTCGCCTTTTCTATCCCAAAAACTTCCAATTTGAGTATATTTTTGAGTTTCAACAGCTTTTATGCGAAAATATTTTTCTAACATAAAACCACTTACCGTTTCAAAATCTCGGTGAATAATGATTTGCAACTGCTCATACGCTCCGATTTCCACTATATGAATATATCTGTAAACAAAACGAAACCAAAAAGTTAGAAAATTATCCAACAATTGATATTTCACATTTTTTGTTCGGCTTTGGGTGAAAATAGGTTGAGTTTTCTTTATCAGTTGAAAATCGTTTTCCATTTTGGTTAAATATCCGCCAATTTCTTTTCCCAATACATTTTCAATTTCAGAACGAGAAGTTTTTCCCTCAGAAATCAAAGCTAAAATGCTAAAATACGTATGATAATCCTTGCCAAATTCTTCCACCAAAAGATTTTTCCCCTCCGAAATAAAAATGGAATTTTCGTCTATCATTCCGTTAATCATTTGGTCTTTAGTTGTCCAGCCGTTGTCCATAAATAGTTGAACATATTTTGCTACGCCACCAGTAAAACCGTACAACGCCAGTAAATCATCGGCCTTGTAATTGGGGTTAAAATCCGTTAAAATTTCTTTTAAAACTCTGGTTTCAAATGGCTTTAACCTAAAAAAATGATTAGCTCTACCGAATAAAGGTTCTTTGTTGTTTTCAAAGATTTTGTGCATCAAAGAAATCACCGAACCCGAAACCACCAAATTGATTTTTGCTCGGTCTTTGTGCAAATCCCATAAGCGTTGCATATCGCTATACACGGCAGAATTGACCGTAAAAAACTCTTGAAACTCATCAATAATCAGTGTGATTTGTTGGTTGTAAGACAGTTGCAAAACGAATTCAAACAACTCTGCAAACGACTCAACCGTTCCCAAAATAGGAATATTGAGTTTTTGTAGCAATTCGGTTTGAAAATCTTTGCACAGCAACGCTTCCGATTTTTTCGCCACGAAAAAATACAAAGCCGTGTTTTTATACGCTTCTAACAACAATTGTGTTTTCCCTATACGCCTACGTCCTGTCATCACGGCAAATTGAGCCGTTTTTTCAGATGCCTTTTTTATTCGCAGTAAGCGTTCTATTTCTTTTTCTCTATTGTAAAATTTCATATTTTTGTTTTTTGTAGTTCCGAAACAGCTGTTTCGGAAACAATCGTTTCTAATCTACAAATGTATGAAATTTCATTTACTTCCTTCAAAAAACTCCGCAATTTTTCTATCATTACTCAAGCGAGGCAATTTATTTTGTCCGCCCAATTTCCCTTGAGATTTCATATATTCTTGAAAACCTCCTGTTTTTATGATAGTGATTTTCAACGGTTGTAATACTTTCCCCTCAATCAAATCTTTGTAATAAATATTTTGCCTTTGCATTTCGCTGTCCAATGTCTGTGCAAAAGCATGTAAATCAGCAGGAACTTTTTCAAATTCAATCAACCATTCGTGATAAGGCAATTCTCCCACTGTGGTTACTTGTGGTGCCACACTAAACTCTGAAATCGACACTTGATGCTTGGTACATGCTATCTGCATCGCCTCTTCTACTTCCTTGGCAATCACATGTTCGCCAAATGCCGAAATATAATGTTTAATTCGCCCCGTAACTTTGATACGATACGGTTTTAGCGAAGTAAACATCACAGTATCACCGATATTGTACGCCCACAAACCTGAGTTGGTAGAAATAATCAAAGCGTAATTTAGTCCCAATTCTACTTGGTCTATGGTGTATCGTTTGGGATAAGGCAACGATATTTCATCGACTTTTACAAACTCGTAAAAAATACCTGCGTCGAGCAAAAGCAACATACCATCGGCATCTGGGTGGTCTTGATAGGCAAAAAATCCTTCCGAAGCTGGAAACAATTCTATGCTGTCTATCTTTCGTCCCATCATTTCCTCAAATTTGCGACGATAAGGTTCGTAATTGACTCCACCATATATAAATACATCAAAATTGGGAAACAACTCCCCTATTTTCTTTCCCGTTTTTTCGATTAATTTTTCAAAATACATCTGCACCCACGACGGAATACCCGAAATTACCGACATATTTTCCTTGTGAGTTTCTTCTACAATAGCATCTACTTTGGTTTCCCAATCTTCTATACAATTGGTTTCCCACGAAGGCAAACGATTGGTTTGCAAATAGTTTGGCACATAATGAGCCGCAATTCCAGACAATCGACCTTGCTTGATTCCGTTTTTTTCTTCTAATTCTGGACTTCCCTGCAAAAAAATCATTTTCCCATCTACAATATGAGATTTTCCTGTGTGATGAATAAAAAACAAAATGGCATTTCTCGCTCCTTCTACATGATACGGCATGGATTCTTTGGTAATAGGAATATATTTTGCTCCCGAAGTAGTACCCGAAGTTTTGGCAAGATACAAGGGGGTTCCTGCGAAAGGATATTTTCTTTCCCAGCAACTACATCATCAAAATACGGTTTGAGTTGTTCGTAATCACGAATAGGCACGTTCTGCACAAAATCTTCGTACGATTTGACAAAAGCAAACTGATGATCACGACCAAATTGCGTATATTTTGCTTTATTTATCAATTGTCTGAACCATTTATCCTGAGTTTTTTTGGGTTGAACAATCCACTTTTGAGCTTGTAATACCACCCAATGAGCAACAATTTTTGATGCAAAAGATTTAAATGACATATTGTATATTTATCAAAATGAATAGCAAAAGTCGGATTATTTTTAAACATTAAAAAGTAAAAAACGGATTAATTGAGAAAAAGTTTTCACAAACTTTCAAAAAAAAATCTAATAATCAACGATTTTCTTTTATTTTATACTAACTTTGTACCAATTGAATATAAAATATTTTGAATCATGAATACACTATATGTATTTTTAGGTTTTATGGGGCCGTGGCAAATCGTTTTAATTGTAGTAGCCTTATTATTACTTTTTGGTGGTAAAAAAATCCCAGAATTGATGAGAGGTTTGGGCTCTGGAATCAAAGAATTTAAAGATGCAACCAAAGAGGAAAACGATAAAAAGACAACAGATTCTGATAAAAAAGAATAATAAAAAGCGCCAATGTCGGCGTTTTTTTATGTCCTTCCTACTTTTACAACATTAAATAATAGGTCAACCTAGGGGTTGACCTATTTCTTTTTTTTAATTTCTCACAATTTTCTTTGTAAGGGATTTATTTCCATTGCTTATTTTCAACAAATAAGTTCCTGTTGCTAAATGTGCTACAGAAAATGTTTCTTCGATTTTTCCTGTATTGTCAATAGTTTTTGAAAGTATTTCTCTTCCTGTAATATCATAAATTTGATAAACAATTTCATTTCCGTTGTCTGGAATTAATGAAAATGTAATTACATCATTTGAAGGATTTGGATACAATTGGAAATTTTCAAATTGGAAGTCCTTATTTGACAATACATTTACGACTCTTACTTTCTGAGAAATTGTATAATAGACATTTCCTATCGGTTCAATGACAATTCGAATCTCTGTATTGTGAGGAATATCTGGCACCTGCACTACAGCCGAACCGTTATTTGGTGTACTTGCAACCAACTCTGTCAATGTTTGACCATTATCAGTAGTGTATGATATTTTTACATTGGCTGTGTTGATTGGAGAAACATTGGTGTTTGCTACATTCCAAGTAATTGTTTTATTTGTACCAATCAACCATTGTTCTACAGGAGTATTGACAATCGTTGATGGATATGTAAGTACAAACGGTTGAGTTCCTACAACATTTACAGTACGCTGAGCTCTGCGAGTTTGTCCGCCACCTATTACATTATTGTCTCGAACCGTGACTCCAAAACGCATACTTCTTGGTACATTTGACAAACGCTCCCAAGTGGTTCCAGGTGCAACATCTACATTTGTCGTACCATTAATTACAGTACTCAATGCTGGAAAATAACGCATAGGATTACTTGTAGGGACTAAAGAACGAAAATTAGGCTCTGTTGTATCATTTCCCGTTGGCGTTCCATAAATACCAACTTTTGTATCCAATTGTTCCCAAGTATATGTCAATGAATTTGGATTGTTGTTATCCGATGCCGTTGCTGTCAATTTAAACGGTGTTCTTGCAGGAATAGACACTGTTGTACCAGCTGTTACAGAAGGTGTTGCGTTATTAGTTTGTAAATATGTAGCACAAGTAGTTGCTTGTACACGATCTGTCATTTCCTGTATAGACAAATAGTGGAAGTAAGCATCTGATTGGTTTTGCACATTTTGATTAGCCCCACAGATACCTGCATACCCCATAATAGTACTACCAGAGCCTGGTTCAGCAGCAGTAGAAGAGTTTGCATTCATAGAACAAGATCCTGTATTACCACTAAAAGTATGATTTGCCCCCATTTGATGTCCTATTTCATGGGCTACATAATCAATTACGAATGGATCATTTACTGGAGAATCAGAACCTGTAACTCCCATACCTTTTGCTTGAGGATTACACAATGCTACAATTTGAGCAAGTCCCCCTGCTCCTGTACTAAAAGTATGTCCAATATCATAATTAGAACTTCCTATGTTAGAATTAATTACAGAATGGCTTTGGTTCAATAATATATAAGCATCATCATTTTCAAAAGGGTCATTATTAGCATTGAAATAAATCAAATTTTGATTATTATTTACCAAAATATATCTTAACGCCATATCGCGTTCATATACTTGGTTGAGACGAGTAACTGCTGCTATAATTGCAGACATCACTACAGCTCTTTGCTGTCCTAAAGTAGCCATTGGCGTTCCCACAGGTGCATTTGTTAAATGAAATTGTGAATATTCTCCCGTTGTAGCGATTGCTAAACGGTATTGTCTAAAAATCCCATCGTGATTCAAAGCTATAGGTTCGTCTGAGTGAGCATGTGTTTCTTCCAATTCATTTTCAGTATGCAAATGACATTGAAAATGTGTATGTTCGTTGGTAATATCACTTCGCTTGTACAAAATTTGTACATTTTTGTCTTCCGTATAGGCGTCCATATAATAAGTTTCGCCTTTGCCATTATACCCCATCAAATGGATACCATGGATATACGATACCGACATTCTGATGACATTACTTGGGTCTTTTTGGTTGTAACCGATGTAACTGTAAAGTCCTGGAAATTCGGCTGCCAATTCTTCTTCCATTACAGAGGTTTTATAAAGCACATAGGGAACGATGGTTCCGTCGGCATCGGGTAAGTTGAAGGTAAACGAAGTGTTTTCAACTTGAAATTCGTCTGGTGCTTGAAGTAAATAATCGTTTACCGATTGAAATTCTGTTTTGTACAATTGATAAACGGTAGGTGTGTTAGTACGCACCATTAACCCTTGATTTTTCACAGAATCAATTTTCTTAAATTGGTAATCTTGAGCTATTGCTTTTGACCCAAAAAAGAAAGCGGATAATGATAGTGCAATCTTAATAATCGAATTCATGTATTTTTTACTTTTTTATTTTCTATTTTCAAAAGTAAATAATACTTTTACAGCTACAGCTTTTTTTAACAAAAAATTTCACAAAAAACATTTAATTCACTTGAAAAAATACAATTCATATAAAGAACTTTCGGCTCAAAAAGGTACAGTCGTTACGCTTGGTTCCTTCGACGGCGTGCATTTGGGACATCGCTCCATATTGAAAAGACTCACACAAGACACTGCCAACAACCACTTGGAAAGCGTGGTGCTCACTTTTTTTCCGCATCCGCGTATGGTTTTGAACCAAAACGAACCTATTTTTTTGCTCAATACCATCGAAGAAAAATCAAAATTGTTGGAAGAAATTGGCGTACAACATTTGGTCATTCAAGAATTTACCAAAGATTTTTCGGAATTGACAGCCGAGGAATTTGTTGAACAGGTTTTGGTAAAACATTTCAATATCAGAAAAATCATCATTGGTTACGACCACAGATTTGGAAATAATCGCAGTGCCGATATTTTTGATTTAATTCGCTTGGGAAATAAATACCGTTTTGATGTAGAGCAAATTACAGCTCAGGAAATAGACGAAGTATCTATTAGTTCTACAAAAATTAGAAAGGCGTTGTTGGAAGGAAATGTAAAAGTAGCGAATGAGTATTTAGGAAGTAATTATTCACTGACAGGTCCGGTGGTAAAAGGAAAGCAATTGGGCAGAATGATTGGATTTCCAACTGCTAATATTTCTTTGGCTGAAAACTACAAACTCATCCCCAAAAAAGGAGCTTATGTGGTAAAAACATTGATTTCTGATAAAGAAGTTTGGGGAATGATGAATATTGGCAACAACCCTACCGTTAATGATGCCCACATATTGAACATCGAAGTACATCTTTTGGATTTTTCGGAAGATATTTACGGAGAAAAAATCACAGTTGAACTGATTGATTTTCTAAGAGAGGAAGAAAAATTCAATTCTTTGGATGAGTTGATTGCTCAGTTGAATAAGGATAGAGAACAAACAAAGAATATTGTAAAAAAACGCTCATTCTAAGCAATCTAATTTTTACAACAAAACAAGGTAGTAGTTTTGTTATCTGACAATAAATGATTAAAAAATGAATTGCGACTCATATTCTTGTTTTTTTTTGTCAATGATAGTACTATTTCTAATTCAGAAAATGATACATTTTTTTATCCTTTTTTCATTATTTCATTGATTTGTTCCAATATTTGAATGTATTCTTTGCCGTTTGTAATTTTCATAAAACCCACCTTGTTAAATAGTACCATAGGAACAAAATTATAAAAAATGACATTGGCGATTAGAAAATAACACAATATTATTTTTAGAACGAAAAAAAAGACTGTGGTAAACAGCTTACACACAGTCTTTTTGTTTTTAATAATTATCTTCCCACAAAGGAATCTGTAATTCGTAGCCTGTAGAATTACCGTAATCATCTAAAATAGGCAATTTGCTTGAACGATATTTTTCCCATTCTTCAGTTGAAAAATTCCATACAGAAACTTCTACAATATTTGGAAAAGGATTACCTTCTTTGTACTGAATTTTTAGTTTTTTGTTGAACAACTCTTGTTCATTATTTTTCACAATCATTGTGAAAACTTCAGGTTCTATATCGCTAAAATATTTTCTACAGTTAGGTTCATTACAAACATATCCAACATTTCCTAATAAAGGCAATTGCATTACAGCAAAAATGTTATAAGAAGTAGAGTCTGAAGTAATTGAAAAAGGTTCTCCTATTTCAGGAACTATTTCAATTTTCAATGTTCCAGCCAAAACATTGTCTTTATAATCATCAGTTTGATAACTTATATCAACACCATCTTTGAAAACTTTTAAAGTTACAATTGACGGACTATTTGAAATTGTCATATCGTCTTTACAAGAAAAAAGTAATAACGATGCAATTATGAATAAAAATAATTTTTTCATACTATTACTATTTAATTAACATTCTTAATTAGGTGCTATACTTATCATTCTGTAAATTGAAAAATCTGTTGGATAACCTTGTGGTTTATAAGAATCGCTTCCATTTGTAAAAAACCAACCGTTCTTTTTGTTTTTTCACCTCTCCTAATTCATTAATAATCAAGCTTTTTTTATTAGCAAAATCATCAAGAGTTTCATCAGACAATAATATTGAAGAAATTTTTAATATTTCATCATTTGTATAATTAAACTCTCGTTTTTTACCTATAACTGAATTTTCAGTTGTTGTAGCTACATTGTCAAGCTGTTCACTGTCACAAGAAATAGTAACTAAAGACAAGAATAACATTCCTGCAAAAATAATTTTTTGTTTTATTTGGTTATAAAATTAATAAATTGTATGCAAATATATGTAAATATTTTGTTTGTAAAGAATATAAAACACATAATATATTTCAACTATTGGAAGAAGATCCCAAATGTAAAAAAAATATGGAAAAATGATTGGATGAGTTGTAAAAAACCGCATTGGATGAATTAGTAACAAATAGGTAATATTTCAATCTATGTAAGCTAATAAATTTCGGAAACCTAACGAAATGGTTCGACATAGACAAATAACTTTTTTCAAAATATTAAAAAAGTAATTGCAAAACACATTTAAAAATCTTATTTTTACTTTTTGGAGATTTTACAAAAAAAGTATATGTGGGATAAATTAAACAAACCTGTTGACAACGCTACATTGGTGTTGTTTCGTATCTTTTTTGGATTGGTGTTTTTATGCGAAAGTGTGGGTTCGTTTATCACGGGATGGATTACCGACAATTTTGCAAGTGTACAGACCAATTTTACTTTTATGGGGTTTGAATGGTTAGAATTTCTTGCCGATTCCAATTATGCATACATTGTCTTTGGATTGATGGCAATATGTTCTTTCAACATAATTATGGGTTATAAATACCGTATTAGTATGATATCCCTATGCATTTTGTGGGGAATGATTTATTTCGGACAGAAAACTTCATACAACAATCATTACTATCTCATGTGGTTGTTTACCTTTATTATGTGCTTTCTACCTGCCAATGCACATACTTCTATAGACGCAAAATTAAATCCAAAAATCAAAGCCTTTACTTGCCCTCAATGGATGTTGACGATTTTTATCGTAATGATGAGTTTTGTGTATGGATATGCTACAATTGCTAAATTTTATTCCGATTGGCTCGATGGAACGGTTACAAAAAATATGTTTCAATCGATAAATTTTCCAGAGTTTTCACACTTTATTTTCAAACACGAATATTTTGCCTATTTTATTGCTTATATGGGCATTTGTTTCGATGGCTTGATTATTCCTGCTTTGTTGTACAAACGCACGCGTAAATGGGCGATAATCGCTTCGTTGATTTTTCATATTTTCAATTCCATAACGCTGCAAATTGGCGTGTTTCCCTATTTCAGTTTGGCAATGAGCATTTTCTTTTTTCCACCTGAACAAATACGTTCGTTCTTTTTTAGAAAATTGAAAATCGAGGATATTTCTATCGAGCAAATCAATCATAAGGTGTATAAAAAAATGCTTTATTATGTGTTTACACCATTTATTATCCTTCAATTTTTATTGCCTTTGCGTCATTGGGCAATCAAAGGAAATGTTTTGGAAACTGAAGAAGGGCATCGCTTGGCTTGGCGTATGATGCTGAGAAGTCGCAGTGGAGAAGCTCAATTTAAAATCATTGATAAAGAAAGTGGAAACACTTCGTTTTTTGACAATGGAAAATTGCTAAATCAAAAACAAAGAAATCGCTTGAATTCACCTGATGTCATTTGGCAAATGGCTCAAAAAATCAAAGATTATTATACTAAAGAAGGTAAACAAGTAGAAATCTATTGTGTAAACAGTGGAGTTGCGGTAAATAATACTTTTTATACTCAAACTATCAATCCTAAAGTGGATTTGGCTGAGGCAAAATGGCATTGGTACAAACACGAAGACTGGATTGAAATTGTAAAACAATAAAACAAAAAAACCAACCTTGCGGTTGGTTTTTTATATTTGATTAGTTGTTTTTCAAAAGCTTCTGCTCCCCCTACAATTTCCAAAATTTCGTTGGTAATTGCAGCTTGACGGGCTTTGTTGTAAGTCAATTTTAATTGATCTCTCAAATCTTTCGCATTGTCCGTCGCTTTATGCATTGCTGTCATACGAGCTCCGTGTTCTGCAGCGTTTGAATCTAAAACTGCTTTGAACAACTGTGTTTTTAATGAAGCTGGAATCAAACTTACGATGATTTCCTCTTTTCCTGGCTCGTAGATATAATCTACAGCACCAGCGTTTTCTTTTTTCTCAATAGGTTGTAATGGCAAGAATTGCTCTTTCATTACGATTTGTGTTGCAGCGTTTTTAAATTGGTTGTACACCAACTCTACTCTATCGTATTTTCCAGCAACAAAGGTGTCCATTATCGATTGAGCTACTTTTGATACATTGTCGAATGTAAGGTCGTCAAACAATTCGCTTTTGTTGTCAAAAATACTGCAAGACTTCGATAAAATATCGTTTCCTTTTTTACCTATTGTCAATACATCTACTTGTTTTCCGGAATACTTCTCATTGATCAATTGAGTAGATGCTTTGATTACATTGGTATTGAAAGCACCACAAAGTCCACGGTTTGATGTTACCACTACTACCAATACTTTGTTTACCTCTCTTTGATCTGAATATACGCTTGTAGCATCTCCTTCTTCCAAAGTAGCACTGATGTTTTGAATCAATTCTGTCAATTTTTCTGCATACGGACGCATCGCTGTAATCGCATCTTGTGCTTTTTTCAACTTTGCCGCAGATACCATCTTCATTGCAGAAGTAATCTGCATAGTAGATGATACGGAATTGATTCTATTTCTAATTTCTTTAAGATTTGCCATTTTTGAAAGTATTTTTATAGGTTAGAAACTTTACTTTGTCTTTCAAATAAAGGGAGAATCTCTTACAATGTCTATAAAAGATTCTTCCTTCCACTATCGTTTCAATCTGAATGACATTAGGTTTCTATATACTTTTACTTAATTAGTATTTTGAAGCTACTTCTTTAGCTACTTTTTCCAATGTTGCAGTAGCCTCGTCAGACAAGTTTCCTGCTTTCAATGCATTCAAAGTATCTTTGTGAGACAAGTTCAACACTTGCAAGAAGTCTTTTTCAAACTCTTTTACTTTGTTTACAGGTACATTTCTCAACAAGTTTTTAGAACCTGCGTAGATGATTGCTACTTGGTCTTCTACTTTGTAAGGATCGTTTACAGATTGTTTCAAAATCTCAACATTTCTCTTACCTTTTTCGATTACATTCATAGTAGCAGCATCAAGGTCAGAACCAAATTTAGCAAACGCTTCCAACTCGCGGTATTGAGCTTGGTCTAACTTCAAAGTACCTGATACTTTTTTCATTGATTTGATTTGTGCGTTACCTCCTACACGAGACACAGAGATACCCACATTGATCGCTGGACGAACCCCTGAGTTGAACAAGTCTGACTCTAAGAAAATCTGTCCGTCTGTAATTGAAATCACATTCGTTGGGATATAAGCAGATACATCTCCCGCTTGTGTTTCGATGATTGGCAATGCAGTCAACGATCCACCACCTTTTACGATTGGTTTCAAAGACTCTGGCAAGTCGTTCATGTTTTTAGCGATTTCATCGTCTCCGATTACTTTTGCAGCACGCTCTAACAAACGAGAGTGCAAGTAGAATACATCCCCAGGATACGCCTCACGACCTGGTGGACGACGAAGAATCAATGACATCTCACGGTAAGCAACCGCTTGTTTTGACAAATCATCATAAACAATCAAAGCAGGACGCCCTGTGTCACGGAAATACTCTCCGATAGCTGCACCAGCCATTGGGGCATAAACTTGCATTGGAGCAGGGTCAGACGCATTTGCAGCAACGATGATTGTATAAGCCAAAGCTCCTTTTTCTTCTAATGTTTTTGCAATATTAGCAACAGTAGATGCTTTTTGTCCTACTGCTACATAGATACAGAATACTGGTTTTCCAGCATCGTAAAATTCTTTTTGGTTCAAGATTGTATCGATACAAACTGTAGTTTTACCCGTTTGACGGTCACCGATTACAAGCTCTCTTTGTCCACGACCAACTGGAATCATAGCATCTACCGCTTTGATACCTGTTTGTAATGGTTCAGTAACTGGCTGACGGAAGATAACTCCTGGTGCTTTACGCTCGATTGGCATTTCGTACAATTCACCACCGATAGGACCTTTACCGTCGATTGGGTTACCCAAAGTATCTACAACACGCCCAAGCATTTGCTCACCTACTTTCAAAGAAGCGATTCTTCCTGTGCGTTTTACAATAGCTCCCTCTGTAATTTGAGATGAAGGTCCGAACAATACGATACCTACATTGTCTTCTTCAAGGTTTTGAACCATTGCTTCCAATCCATTTTCGAATTGAACCAACTCACCGTATTGAGCGTTAGTCAATCCATGAACACGAGCAATACCGTCTCCGATTTCTAAAACGGTACCTACTTCTTCGATAGAAGTATCTGCTCCAAAATTAGATAACTGTTTCTTTAGAATTGCTGAAATCTCAGCAGGTTTAATTTCTGCCATCTTGTATTTTATTTTATCACGCTTTGGAATTGCGTGGTTGTATTAGTTATTAAATTCTCTTTTCAGTTTTGTCAATTGATTCAACAAAGAAGCGTTGTACTGTTGATCGTTGATTCTGATTATAAATCCTCCGATGATAGACGGATCGATTTCGTTTACAATCGTAACTTCTTTATTTGAAAGTTCTTTTACTTTTGCCATTACTTTGCTTTCCAATGCTGGTGTCAATGGTGTAGCAGTAGTGATATAGGCTATTTGTTTTCCTTTCAACTCGTCGTACAATGCTGTGTATTGTGATGCAATTGGCAACAACAATTCGATTCGGTTGTTTTGTAGTAAAAGGGCAAACAATTTTTGCGTGTCTTCGCTAGCAGTTGTAAAGATTTCCTTTAATGCAGCAACTTTGTTTTCTCCTTTGATGGTTGGATTTTCCAAGAAAGTTTTCAATTCGTTGCTTTCAGCGATAGTAGAGAAGATTTGTTTCATATCGTCATTTACTACCTCTGCTTTGCTGTTTGCGTTGGACACATCAAGAATTGCTTTGGCATATCGTAAGGCTGCTCTTGTTCCTGTCATAACGCAAGTATTAGTTTAATTTGATTTCGTCTAATAATTTTCCTACCAATTGCTCTTGAGCTGATTGGTCTGTCAATTGATTTTTCAACAATTTTTCTGCAATTTCTATCGAAAGTGTTGAAACTTGGTTTTTAATTTCTGCCATAGCCAAGTTTTTCTCGTTTTCGATAGTTGCTTGTGCTTGTGCAATCATTTGAGCTCCGGCTGCTTGAGCCTCTTCTTTAGCTTCTGAAATCATTTTTTCTTTTACTTCTTTCGCTTCTTTCAACATAGCATCTCTTTCAGCTCTTGCTTCGATTAATAATTTCTCGTTGCTTGCTTTCAAGTTTGCCATTTCTCTTTTTGCATTTTCAGCAGCTGCCAAAGCGTCTGCGATACCAGCTTCACGCTCTTCTAAAGCGTTTACGATTGGCTTCCATGCAAATTTTCCTAATACGAAAATAATTACGCACAAGATAATGATTTGCCATAAAAACAATCCTGCACTAAAATCGTTTATTAACTTTTCCATTTTTTATATTCTAATTAATTTGTTTGTTCTCGTTTTAATTTTGATGGCGATACAAAAAATTAATGTGAAATAACTCGTTGATTTTTTCTCAAGCAGATTACGCAAATTTTCGTAGATTGTTTTTTTTCTTAAAATGCAATTGTAAAAACAGCACTAAGAAATTATTGGACCTACCGTCTAAAGCAGAATATCACAGATGTTTTTTTTTTGATAAATCAAAAAAATAATCAACGCAATCAATATTATCTGCGTTATCTACTTAAATAAAAAGTAAGCGTAAAGAGGATTATAAAAAATCAGCGTGAATCTATTCACAAAATTTTACTGACGCCTGATTTTGTTTAATCAAACAATATCTGTAACCAACCGTTACAGATATTGCTTTTTGTTGAAAAATTACTTTCCTAAGATTAAAGCACCGAATGCCAAACCTTCCAATAATGCTCCGATGATGATCATCGCAGTTTGGATTTTACCTGCTGCTTCTGGTTGACGAGCGATTGCGTCCATTGCAGAAGATCCGATTTTACCTAAACCGTAACCTGCTCCGATTACGATCATACCAGCACCAATGATAGTTGGAATTGTCATAATAAATAAATTAAATATAATTAAACAAAATTTTTATTCTCTATTTTTTTCTAAATCTTAATGGTGGTCGTGGTCTTGTACCGCTGAACCGATAAACAATGAAGACAACATTGTAAAGATAAACGCTTGTAAGAATGCTACAAGGATTTCAAGGAATGTCAAGAATGTGGTCAATAAGAACGATACTCCTGCTGCTCCTCCTGTACCCAATGATTGTTTCATTACAAAAGCTACTGCAATCAATCCCATTACTACCGAGTGTCCTGCTGTGATGTTTGCAAACAAACGAATCAACAATGAGAATGGTTTTGTAAACATACCCAACACCTCGATTGGAGCCAAAACGATTTTCATAGGTACTGGCACCCCTGGCATCCAAAAGATGTGTTTCCAGTAATCTGCGTTTGCACTCAAGTTGGTATATAAAAATGTAAACAATGCCAAGGCTACTGTAACAGAGATATTACCTGTAACATTCAACCCAAGTGGTGTCAATCCCAACAAGTTCAACAAGAAGATTAGGAAAAACACCGACAATAAGTACGGCATGAATTTTTTGTATTTTTTATCTCCGATGTTTGGTCTTGCCATTTCGTCACGCACATAGATTACCAATGGTTCTAATGCACGAGCAAAACCTTTTGGCAAGTTGTTTGGCGAACCTTTATATGTTTTTGCTAAAGATGTGAAACCTAAAAACAACAATACGGAAGCCAACAGCAATCCAAATACATTTTTAGTGATTGAAAAATCAAATGGTTTTTCGTTTGTTGGGTGGTGGTGTTCGTCATACGAAATAGTACCTTCAGCATCTGTTTTGTAGATTTTTCCGTGGTCGTATTTATAGTAATTCCCGTCGATTTCTTTTACTTTTCCTTTATAAACGAAATCTTCGTCAGACATAAACACTTTCAAACCTCCGTCGAACAAAATCACTGGAAGTCCAAATCCATAATGTTTTCCTGTAAATCCATCACCATAAAAAGAATAGTAGTGATCGTCCATCAAGTGATGGTCGATAAACTCACTAACAAACTCCTGAGATGCAGGATCTTTTCTCTCCTCTCCTTCTGCTCCACCTGCTTTTACTGTAAAGGTAGTCAAAACAAAAAGAATGGCTGCTAATAATTGAAATGATTTTTTTAGAGTTAACATATCTTCCTTCTAAATATTACGGTTCGTAAATTTCGTGCAAAAATAAAGAATTATTTAATACACTCATTCATTTATCGCTTTATTTTTTATTATTTTTTATCATTTAATAATTTGTACGCTACAAACGCATCAAAACCTATTGACAATAAAAAGATTATCAAATAATTGTATCGGATAAACAACTGCTCGTCTCCCATTTCCAAGACAGGATTGATAAAGAAATAATGTCCGACCAATTTCAATGTTAGCAATATAAGAAAGACAAATCCGAGTTGATGAGCGATAAATTTTTCGGCAACGGTGATACAAATTGTAAATAACAAGGTAGTCAATGCCGTGAAAAAATAGATTTGCAACAAACTGTACGACGATTGCTGCCACAAAGCAGTTTGTTCAAATACCTGTACTATAAGAAAGTGCACCACAAAAAGTATCACGAAATAAACAATCGCTTGTATGCTAAACGATAGGGTTTTGTTTTTCATTGTTTTTATTTTTATATTTTTTTACCACTTAGTTCCGATAGTTATCGGAAATCGCTAAAATAAGCGTAACGCATATAATAAAAAATCAGCGTGAAGCTAATTCATATTTTTTTACAAAGATAGGGAAGAGAAATTTATTTTGAATTATAAGTGCTGATTTTTGAAACATTGGTTACATCTTTCTGCAGAAAAAAGCAGAAATAATAAATTTAAGTTTTACTAAAAATCATAATTCACCATTCTTTTAACATAATCTTAACTCTACCCCCCCCATTAAAATTTATAAATAAAATGTTTTTTTACATATAAAAGATAAATTATGACAGAAACAGTAGCAACAAAAAAATACCCCTTACTTTTGGCCAATGAAAGAATCGGTCGATTAGACTTCTTTTTATGCATTTTAATAAACATAGCTATTTCAATAATAGACATAGTATCTCATATTCCAAATATCTCAGAAAGTACATATACTATAATCAATGGATTCGTAGGTATATTTCAATTTTATTTCATACTCGTACAAATCATAAAAAGACTACACGATTCAAACTTAAACCGTGTGTATGTACTTATTTGGTTAACCCCATTAGTAGCAACAGTTGTTTTAGCAGTTACAACACAAAATGAAAGCGTCTCACTTTTAATATTAATTCCCTCAATATTTATGCTGTATCTACTATTCAAAAAAGGGTACGAACATATAAACAAATACGGTCTACCTCCAGCAAATATACTTGCAACAGCAGTTACCTACACAGAAATTCCCACAAAAACAGAAAAAACAATACAAAAAAAAACAACGAACTCACTGATGAAACAGTCTTCGATATAGAATATTTACACAAATCCACTTGGAAAACATCTTTCCTCATAGCAGGAAACATCTACAAAAAAAAAAAAACAAACAATAACAAAGAAGCTCAAAAAGATAGTTTACAATACATCAAACAAGTACAAAGAATTTTATAAGTCGTTTAAAGAAGGTGAAGTTTTTACACTCTGTTTTTCCGCAATCACAAACTCAAATATGCGTGGTTCATCAGATTATAAATACTTGTAAATATGTCGTTTATAAAGATAAAAAAGAATTTACAACCGATATGAAGCATATTTATACGGCTCCTAATAAGGAAGCTGCCAAAGCTGCCTTGGAGGATTTTGCTAAAAAATGGGAGTCAAAATACGGATATGCAATAAAATCTTGGTACAATAAATGGGACGAATTGACTGTGTTTTTTGATTTCCCTTTGGAAATAAGAAAAATTATATACACAACTAATCTCATTGAGAATCTGAATGGTAAGATTAGAAAATACACTAAAAACAAGATGTCATTCCCTACGGATAAAGCCGTCCAAAAATCGGTTTTCTTGGCTTTGAGAGGCAACCAAAAAATGGAGTATGCCAATCCAAAATAGGGATATCATTCTTAATCAATTTATGCTTATATTTGCAGAAAGGCTCAAGTTATAAAAACTCAAGCCTAACTTTTTTAACTTACACACTTTGGGGGATAGTGTCACGAATAAATACGAGAAAGCCTTAACTCTACTCCGCTCTCTTCTTGAGATACTCCGTCCAGTTTTTCTTGATTAATATCAAGGCATAATCGTGCGAACTCACCAAATGCGGCTGTTGTTTGATGCCGTATTCCTTCTCTACTTGTAAATAGATTTGTGCTGATTTTGCCAGGTTACCGGAACGGATACCATGCAACACCAAAAACATTTTTTCTGGACTGTAAATATCTGCCGAAAAATACACGCCAGTATGTCCTCGCTCATTGGCATATCTTTCCAAAGATTCTTTTAGCTTTTTGCCCTCGGCATCCAATGGATAATGGACTTCGTAAACCATTTTTAAGTTACGCGTCAAATCGTTTTTAAACTCCATTTTCTGAAGTTTTGGCAATTCGCTACTCAATATGCGTTGTGCTTCTTTTCCTTCGTTTGTATTTGGATAACTGGTTGCTACATGTTGCAACGATTTTTTATACTCTTCCAATCCATAGAGTTTTCCAGCTACAATCGCTCGGAGCAATTCGTATTTTCCTATCAACTGATCGTTGAATACCAAAGGAATGGCTTCGTCCAATTGTTGTAACGCCTCCACAAAATGACCTTTTTCGTACAATTTATAGATAGATTCGTAACTGTTGTTTTGATTTCCATCTTCCGAAATATCCGCATTTGGATTGACCATAATTTTGGTGTATTTCGAATTTGGATAAGTATTCATCATTTTGTCCAAAATGCGTTGTGCTTGTTCTGGATGACGATTTTTATACAATTTATACAATTGATAATAAGTTGCCTGTTCCAAATCTACTTTTGGAATAAAAGTAAGCAAAGTTTCGTATTTGTTGATCGCAACATCATACTCTTCCAACTTGTCTGAATACAACAATCCCAATTGATAGTACGCATCATCTCGCTCTTCTTTTAGCTTGAGAATATCTTTGATATCCGTAGGCAATTGTGCCAAAAAGAAATCGGCATTGTATCGCATATCTCGCGGATTGTAAGTATCTTCTACTTTTGTCCCTTTAGCTGGTTCTGTAGTAGTTGTTTCTGCCATTTGTGTAGATTGTACACGACTTGCCCAACGCCAATTGTCTGCCAATGGTCGGTTTCCGTATTTCTTCTTAAAGTCTTCTTTTCCTTTGTTCAACGCCTTGTCTGAATAAAAGTAAAAAGACGAACTCTGTACTACTACAGCTGCTGTATTTACCTTGGATTTTCCTTTTGACGAAGCCGCTTTTGCCTTTGCTTCTTTCTCTTCATCCAAACGGCGTTTTTCATCGAGTTGAGCTTGCAAATAAGTGCGTCTTTCAGCATCTTCCATTCCTATCAAAAACAGTAAACTGTCGTTTTCTCGAGCTATTTTTTCATATTTTACAATATCAACCAGGTTGTTTCTCTTGCGTTTTACCGTGAGATATTCCTTTGAATTGGGATTTATATACAACATAGTACTATCGTAGTAGATTCCCGCTGTTTCAAACTTTTTATAGCGATAATACATTGCTGCCATATTGGCATAATTCTGATATTTTAGCGAGTTGTTGTCTTTTCCTACTTTTAGCGATTGGTTGTAGTTTTTTACAGCCGCTTTTAGGTTGTCTGCCTTGTCGTTCATCGCACCAATTTGATGAAAAATCACATCGGCATAGGGTCTATTTTCACGATCGTTGAGCAAGGACAAATGTTCTTTGGTAAATGCCGCTGTGTCTATGGTATGAAAGTCTTGATTTTGAAATCTCGCTGCATGTGCATTGATTACCAAAGCTCGTGGTGCTTTACGATTAAAGTCGATTACATCTTGAAAATTTTGAAACGCCTCATCTTTTGCATCAGTTTTGGCGTTTAGCTGCCCTAAAATATAGGTATATCTTGCTTGTTTTTCGTTGTCGTTGGTCAATTCGATTGCCTCTTTCAACGGGATTTTTGCCGAATCTAAATATTGCAAATTGATGTATCCTTGAGCCAATGTTGCCAAAGCCTCAGATTTTACTTCTTTGCTTACATCCTTGTTTTTCAACAACTTTTTGATGTTTGACACCGCCAAATCGTTGTATTTCATCTTTAGATTGGTCTTTTCTCGCCACAAAATCGCATCATAATACACCTCACTGTCGGGATATTTCATGATAATGTAGTTAAATGCCTCAATCGCTGGTAAAAATCTCAAATCGTGATAACGAGATTTTCCTAACAACATATAGGCTTGATCGATTTGCGGATTGTATTCCTTTCCACCCACATACATCGAGTGCAATTGTGTCGCTTTGATGGCTTTTTCTTCCGCTTTTTGAAAATGAGGATTTTTGTCTTGCTTGTCGGCAATGATTACGGCGTCTTCGTCCTGACGCATTTGCTCTACGGTAAGGATTTCTTGAAAGTTGTCTTTGTATTTTTTCTGAATCATCTGTATCCCGCGATTATAGGACACATCACCATTGTACAAAATATTGTACTTGGTAGTAGTTGCGTGGTACTTGCGATTGGCAAGACTCGTTTTTTCGGTAGAACATGCGATGGCTATCAATGCTACCAATCCGAAAGCAAGTTTTTTAATATGACGATTTTTCAAGATACTCTGTTTTATTTCAAAGATGTAAAAGTAGGAATTTTTGTTTAAATTGGAAAATGTTTTTATTTAATGAAAAAAGCTGTTCATACATGTTGTGAACAGCTTTACTATAGTTTCGATTAAAATCTCTTACCTATCTTTACACCTATTTTAAATAGTTCATTGAAATTTATTCCTCCTATTGAAAACAAATATTCATCTTTTGATACAGGAAATTGATATCTAAGATTTGCTCCTAATAACCAATTATTTTTGATAGTATATTCATACCCTAAACCTGCTTGTGCAACCCAAAGAATAGTTGTATAATGCGAAGTATAATCTTTAAAACTTTTTACAGAACCGTCAGCATCTTTGACAATTTCCGACAAACCATATTCCAATACATCTTGAACATTGGCACCAGCTCCTGCTGTTACATACAAATTACTTTTTTCATTTTTCACGATTGAATAATTTGCATTTACCGTATAAATATTCTGGCTACCTTTTACCCATGGATTTCCTAATGTCAAATCTTTTGCAACACCATTAATAAAATTTTCTCTATCAATTTGAAAAGCGTTGATGGCTCCAGCTTTATTGGCATATTTTGGAAAACTATTAAATCTATCAAATTGCATATTTAATGATAGTGAAAGTCTATCAGTTATAGAATAATCGTATTCAAACTCCCATCCATTAAATAATAAATCTTCAGTTGAAGGTCTTGTAGTTACATTACTCACAGAAAATTTATGATTCTCTTGTGCAAAGGTTTTCGATAAGTTTAAAATCGAAAACAACGCTATTATTATTACTTTTCTATTAATTATTTTATTATTCTTTCTGTAACATTTTTTGTTAAATGAGGTTTAAAATAATATTCTAAAGCACCTGCTGTTCTAACAGTATATTTGACTTTCCCTTCAGCAAACACTCCAGCCCCTGAATCATTTACTATATGTGTTAAAAGAGATCTCCTTGACACATTATTATTGTATCTCAACTCTCTTCTTTTACCTAATGACATATCAAAACTTACATTTAAATTCGGATCTGCTGTTGGTTTCTTAGTTGTAGAGTTCCAACCTAACTTCACACTTCCATTTACACTTATGCTTCCTCCAAAAGTATGGTGAGAAACTAAAATAAACGCTTGTTCTCCTTCATGCATATTCCAATCATCATCCCAAAGTATATTAACATCAATCCATTCTTTATTTCTAATCTTTTTCCTTTTTATATCTAATTCACTAACTAACAAATTTGAATGTGATGATAAAGGAAATATTAAATTACTATTATCATCAATAATTAAATTTGGACTTGCTTTAATTATTGAAATTGTTGTTGGTGCAAAAATAGTTGAGTAATAATCAGTAAGTCTAATCCTTGGAATAGTCACTTTTAATATATCTTCATCTTGTACTTTTCTATAATCAATATTAAATGTTAAAAAACCAGACCATCCTTGTTTTTGCCATTCTGGTTGAAATTGATAAAATGGAGGAATTGTAAAATTATGACTTGTATCAGTTAAAATAAAGCTTTCTACAAGATTATCATCATTAGAAATAGGTCTAATAATTAAAGTTGGTTTGCTACAAGCATAGTCATCATTAACTTTCTCAACAATAGTATAAGTAGTAGTTAAATTATCAATTGAATTTGCCAAATATTGGCTTTCATTAAAAAGATATCCAATATTTGATTCTGCACCATTCATTGGATCCCAAGAAAAGGCAACACTTGCTTTTTTGAAATTAAAATGTATACAATTAATAGTTAAAAATTACATACTTTTGAATATCTATAAAAAACAATAAACTTTTCCAAAGAATTCAATGCAAAGCTAAACAATAATTTTTTACTCTACAACTTTTTTCACCTTTAAATTCCATTCAATAGTTGGCATTCACTATTTTTTTGTAAATTTGCTCCCTATTTCAAACATTCAAAATGAATAAGCTTTTAATAGTAGGAACTGTTGCTTTTGATGCAATAGAAACTCCTTTTGGCAAAACAGACAAAATATTGGGAGGTTCTGCCTCGTATATAGGTCTGTCTGCTTCGTATTTTCAAACCTTAAACGGTATAGTTTCGGTAGTAGGAAACGACTTTCCTAAAGAATATTTCACGCTTTTACAAAACAAAAACATCGATTTGACGGGAGTGGAAACCATCGCCGACGGAAAAACTTTTTTCTGGAAAGGTCGCTACCACAACAACCTCAACTCGCGCGATACTTTGGAAACTCAACTCAATGTATTAGCAGATTTTTCGCCTGTGGTTCCAGAAAATTTCAAAGACGCGGATGTTTTACTTTTAGGTAATCTTCACCCATCGATTCAAATCAGCGTAGTCAATCAGATGAGTCGCCGACCAAAATTGATTCTCCTCGATACGATGAATTTTTGGATGGACAACAGCCTTGCCGAGTTGAAAGAGGCTTTGCAATTGGTAGATGTAATCACTATCAACGACGAAGAGGCTCGACAATTGTCTGGTGAATATTCGCTGAGAAAAACTGCCAAAATGATTGCCGATATGGGACCTAAATTTGTCATCATCAAAAAAGGTGAACACGGTGCGTTGCTTTTCCACAAAGAAGAAGTGTTTTTTGCTCCGGCTTTACCATTGGAAGAAGTTTTTGACCCAACAGGTGCGGGAGATTCGTTTGCGGGTGGTTTTGCAGCCTATTTGACAGAGCAAGATGTTTACAATTTTGACACCATGAAAAAAGCTTTGATTCACGGTTCGAATATGGCTTCGTTTTGCGTTGAAAAATTTGGCACAGACAATCTTGTCAATCTTTCCAAAAAACAAATCGACCAACGATTGCAAGAATTTAAAAAATTATCACATTTCTAATAAAACAAACAACACACGATATTATGAGCGATGCTATCAAACACGAGTGCGGTATAGCACTTTTACGACTTAAAAAACCGCTATCTTTCTATAAAGAAAAATACGGAACTGCATTTTATGCCATTCAGAAAATGTACCTCTTGATGGAAAAACAACACAACCGTGGTCAGGACGGTGCTGGATTGGCAAGTGTGAAACTCGATATGCAACCGGGACAACGATACATCAGTCGTGCCCGTTCCAATAAGCCTTCGCCTATTCAAGACATCTTTTCTCAAATCAATGGGCGTATCAATCAAGAACTGAAAGAATATCCAGAACTTGCCAACGATATGGAAGCGTTGAAAGTACAAATGCCTTATTTGGGTGAAGTATTTTTAGGGCATGTTCGCTACGGTACTTTCGGAAAAAATAGCATCGAAAGTGTACATCCGTTTTTGCGTCAAAACAACTGGATGGCGAGAAACCTTATCGTTGCAGGAAACTTTAACCTGACCAATGTAAAAGATTTGTTTCAAGATTTGATTCGCTTGGGGCAACATCCAAAAGAAATGGTAGATACAGTGACGGTAATGGAAAAAATCGGACACTTCTTAGACGACGAAATCGAAAACTTGTACCTACACCTTAGAGATAACGAGGGCGTGTCTAAAAAAGACGCCACGCCTATCATCTGCGAACGATTGGACATTGCTCGTATTTTGCGTAGAGCATCTAAAAACTGGGACGGTGGATATGCAATGGCAGGAATGCTCGGTCATGGAGATGCTTTCGTAATGAGAGACCCTGCAGGTATTCGTCCAGCTTTTTATTTTGAAAATGATGAAATCGTAGTGGTTTCTTCAGAAAGACCGGTCATTCAAACAGCTTTCAATGTTCCTTTTGACGAAATCAAAGAATTAGATCCTGGAAAAGCGATTATCATCAAAAAAAATGGAAATGTTTCGTTTGAACAAATCAACGAACCTTTGGAAAGAAAGGCTTGTTCGTTTGAAAGAATTTATTTCAGCAGAGGAAACGACGCATCTATCTATCAAGAGCGTAAGCAATTGGGTAAAACTATGATGCCTATGATTTTAGATGAAATCAACCACGATTTGGAAAATACCGTTTTCTCATACATTCCAAATACAGCAGAGGTTTCTTATTTTGGTATGGTAGAAGGTGCTCAAGACATTTTAAACCAACAAAAACAAGAGAAAATCTTGGCTGAAAAAGACAGTTTGACTCCAGAAAAATTACAGTCTATCTTGTCAAAAACCATTCGTTCGGAAAAAATTACGATAAAAGATGCCAAATTGCGTACTTTCATCACCGACGACGACAACCGCGACGATATGGTAGAGCATGTATATGATGTAACTTACGGTGTGGTAAAGCCTACGGACACATTGGTAGTAATCGACGACAGTATTGTAAGAGGTACTACATTGAAAAAATCAATTGTAAAAATGCTCGACCGATTAAATCCAAAGAAAATTGTAGTGGTATCGTCTGCACCGCAAATTCGCTACCCAGATTGCTATGGAATTGACATGGCAAAAATGGATACTTTGATTGCCTTCAATGCAACTTTGGAATTGTTGAAAGAAAACAATCTATATCATTTGATAGACGAAGTATATCAAAAATGTAAAGCAGAAGAAAATCTTCCAGATGCAGAGGTTACAAACTATGTAAAAGAGATTTACGCACCATTTACAGACGAGCAAATTGCCGATAAAATCAGTGAAATGTTGCATCCAGATACGGTAAAAGCCGATTTGAAAATCATTTTCCAAACGGTAGAAAATCTTCACCTTTCTTGTCCAGACAATTTAGGAGATTGGTATTTTACAGGAAATTATCCAACCGCAGGAGGAAACAGAGTAGTAAACCGTGCCTTTATGAACTTTGTAGAGGGTAAAAACGATAGAGCGTATTAATCATAAAAAAGACAGTCTTTTGTGACTGTCTTTTTTATATATTTGCACAAAACATTTATAACAAAGAAACAAATACTCATGAAAAAATTACTGTTTAGCTTATTGGCAATCCCAATGTTTTTTTCTTGTGAAAAAGAAACGGAAACAACCATCTATCACAGCAAAAAAGTATTTTACACTATCAAATCATTTGATTTAATCTTTAACGACCCCATGGATTTAAACAACGATGGAATCGGAAGCACCAATATTATGGAAGAATTGGAAGCAGGGCACTATTTTACCAATCCTCGCACACCAGATTGCGAAATTATCCAACCTATCTATCAAGGCGAATTTTCTCCTATATTAAATGTAACTTTGCCAAAAAGCTACACAGAATCCCAACCAACACACAACGGTACGATAGAAAAAAGGGAATATTCTCACCGTTTAAACCACAACGGAGATTTGAGTTATAGAGAAGAATTTAGCGATGGAACACGACTTTTATCACTTACAAAACTATCTCCAACAGAGTTTTCTTTGACCATTTTAAAACCTGTATTCAACTACCTCACCAACCAAACCGAATATAGAATTTTTACTATTGTGTTTAAGGAACATACTGAAGAATAAGGTCCAAACCAGCAACTATTCCGTTGCTGGTTTTTTATTTTCAAAAAAAATACTTTACCTTAGTGCTTTTAAAACTATAAAAAAATACAATTATGGAAACTTTTCGAGTGGAAAGCGATTTACTTGGTGAAAAATCTATTTCAAATGAGGTATATTACGGTGTGCAAACCTTAAGAGCATTGGAAAATTTTAAAATTTCTAAACATAAACTTTCAGACGAACGCGAATTTATCAAAGCTCTCGGCGTGGTAAAACTCGGAGCGGCTCAGGCAAATTTTGCTTTGGGTATTTTGGACAAAGAAATTTTTACCGCTATCGAAAAAGCATGTCTCGATGTAATCGAGGGTACCTTAGACGCTCACTTTCCGGTAGATTTGTTTCAAGGCGGAGCGGGTACTTCGACCAATATGAATACAAACGAAGTCATCGCCAATCGTGCGTTGGAATATTTAGGTCACGAAAAAGGTGCCTACAACTTCTGTTCGCCAAACGACCATATAAATCTTTCGCAATCTACCAACGATGCCTATCCATCGGCATTGAAATTGGCTTTGTTTCAAAAAAATAAAGCTTTGATAGAAGCATTGGAAAAATTGTTTTTTGCCTTTGATAGAAAAGCATCCGAATTTATCGATGTTATCAAAATGGGGCGTACGCAACTACAAGATGCCGTACCTATGACTTTGGGTCAAGAGTTTCGTGCGTTTGCAAAAACCTTGAGAAAAGAAATTGCACATTTACAACAAGCCTCGCAAAACTTTTTGGAAATCAATATGGGAGCAACTGCCATCGGAACGGGACTCAACGCCACTCCAGGCTATGCCAACCTGTGTACCGAACGCATCGCTTTTATCCTCAACGAACCTGTAAGACTCGCCGAAGACCTTGTAGAAGCAACTTCAGACACGAGTGCGTTTGTACACTATTCGTCTGCATTGAAACAGCTGTCTATCAAATTGTCTAAAATATGCAACGATTTGCGTTTGCTTTCGTCAGGACCAAGAGCAGGATTGTTTGAAATAAACTTACCAGCCAAACAACCAGGTTCGTCAATTATGCCAGGAAAAGTAAACCCAGTGATTCCAGAAGTTGTCAATCAGATTTGCTTTAAAGTTATTGGTAACGACACAACAATCATGATGGCTTCGGAAGCAGGACAATTGCAACTCAATGTAATGGAGCCTGTCATTGCTCTTTCTTTGTTTGAATCTATCAACTTATTGACCAACGGCTTGCATACGCTACGAGTAGAATGTATCGACGGTATCACTGCCAACAAAAAACATCTAAAAAACGAAGTAGAAAACAGCATCGGTATCGTTACAGCTCTCAATCCGCATATTGGATACAAAAACTCGACAAAAATCGCAAAAGAAGCCTTGGAAACTGGTGGAAGTGTGTATCAATTGGTACTCGACCACAAATTGTTGAGCAAAGAACAATTGGACGAAATTCTCAACCCAAAAAATATGCTCGGCCCTACTGAGGAAAACTTATAAGATTAGTGATTTATTTTAACACAATAATTTTTTGTTTTTCTACGGAGCTCCGATAACTATCGAAATGGGGCAAGTCCTCGATTCATGACTAAATAAAAACAAAGTAGCTAATTAGAGTAATTAAAATAATCTGTGAAAATTCGTGTAATTCGTGGCAAAAAACAACTAAATGAAATATTACATCATAGCAGGCGAAGCCTCAGGTGACCTTCACGGTTCCAATCTAATGAAAGCCCTCTACAAAAAAGCCCCCACTGCCGAAGTACGCTTTTGGGGTGGAGATTTGATGCAAAAAGTAGGCGGTAGATTAGTCAAACACTACAAAGATTTAGCCTTTATGGGTTTTATCGAGGTCGTAGCCAATCTGCGTACAATATTGAAAAACATTGCGTTTTGTAAAAAAGATATTTTACAATTTCGACCCGATGTGTTGATTTTTATCGATTACCCAGGATTTAATATGCAAATCGCCAAATGGGCCAAAAAACAAGGATTTGACACCCATTATTATATTTCGCCTCAGATATGGGCATGGAAAGAAAATCGCATCAAAGACATCAAAAGAAACATCAATCAAATGTATGTGATATTACCGTTTGAGAAAGATTTTTACGAAAACAAACACCAATATCCCGTGCATTATGTCGGACATCCATTGATTGATGCCATCGAAAATTTCCGTACCAAAGAAACCGAAGATTTTCGTATAAAACATCAATTGGATGAGCGTCCGATTGTGGCGTTATTGCCCGGAAGTAGAAAACAAGAAATCAAAAAACTATTGGAAACTATGCTGACCATACCGCAGCATTTTCCTGAATATCAATTTGTAATTGCAGGAGCACCCAGTTTGCCAAAAACTTTTTACGAACCCTTTTTGACTAATGATTCGGTACATTTTGTATCCAACGACACCTATAATTTGCTCAATAATAGTTATGCAGCAATTGTAACCTCTGGGACGGCAACTTTAGAAACCGCACTATTTAGAATTCCACAGATTGTGGTGTACAAAGGAAACGAAATTTCGTATCAAATAGCCAAGCGGATCATTACGCTAAAATACATTTCTTTGGTCAATCTTATTATGGACAAAGAGGTTGTTAAAGAATTGATACAGTCCGAATGCAACCCAACCACATTGAAAAAAGAGTTTGAAAAAGTTATCAACAACCCAAAAAGAAAAGAAATCCTCGAAAACTACGATAAACTATGGAAAAAACTCGAAGGAAGAGGAGCGTCTGAGCGAGTTATCAACATTATTCACTCGTTAAAAAACAACTAATTATTTAGTTGTCTTGACTATTTTAATTATATTTGCGATTGTTGTTTGAAAAAACAACTTTTTTTGAGGAAAGACCTCACATAGAGAATCAAGATTAACTTATAAAAACAGAATAAGTGCAAGTAATGAAATCAATCAAATTATTTTTATGCGTAGCGGCATTTGGATTGTCATCACAGGCAACCCTTGCACAGACAAAAAACAAAGCAGTAGCTTCACACCAAACCACACAGGAAACCATCGACAAAATTAACCGTATGATGGGCGTGGAAGAAGAAAATGCAAAAGACACTAAAAAAACTCAAGAGCGTCGCGTAGTAGCTGTATCGCCAGAACAGTTGGACGAATTGAGAAAAGGTACACAAACTTCAAACAAAAACACAGTACCTGTAAAAAACAACAACAATCAAATCACATGTTATCTTACAGAGCAATTGCTCAATGTAGCCAACGACTACAAAGGAACGAGATACTCATGGGGAGGTATGAGCCGCAAAGGCATGGATTGCTCAGGATTTGTAAAAACAGCTTTTGACCAATTCAACATCAACTTACCAAGAACCTCAAGAGAGATGGCTTCTTTGGGTACAAGAGTTACGAAAAGAGATGCAAAACCAGGAGATTTGATCTTTTTCAAAAACGGAAAAAGTAAAGTTATCAACCATGTAGGGATTGTAATCGAGGTAAAAGGAGATGAAGTAATCTTTATCCACTCTGCTTCATCAAAAGGAGTTTCGATCAACTCGACAAACGAGGCGTACTACAGCAAAGGATTTACACAAATCAACAGAGTGTATGATGCTCAAGTATTGTAAAGGTTAATTATTGTTCTATACAATATTTTGTTGCTTTTAGCGGTAAAATATCCAGTTATAAAATCCCATTTCGATAGTGAAATGGGATTTTATTTCTTTTACTCTCTAAAAAATTACTGCTGTATGCCTGTATTCTTTTATTCATACTCACTTTCATCTTCCATATTAGGATAACAATCCTCATATTCTCCTCTCTCAACATACACTCTATTACTTTCCAATTTACCATTGAAAAAATCCTCTGCTTTTTTCTCTCTGAAAAAAACTCCTCGCGTTTTCGTAGTGATTTATTTCGATACAAATCTAACAGCTCTATTGTAAATGTAAGATATAAAGCATCTTTTTTCTTTGCAATCTATTATATAACGGTCGTGTTTACAAAATTTATATCTATTGATAATAATTTTTCTTTTGAAAAATAACCAAAGTCTCGGTTTTTATACACATCCGTACTTCTTAAGACTTTATAATTTGAGATACATATATAAACACATTTTTCCTCGCTTTCGTTTGCTAACCTAAACCATACTCCAAAAAAAGATATTATTTTATTTCTTTGTTTGTAGCCATTATAATAAGGCAAACTTTCTTGATATGTTGGTATAAAAAAAACATTTCTCTTCCGGGTTTTCTATAGTCAATTCTACTTCAGTGTCAGAAATTAATTTTGCTTTCAGTGTTTGAGAATTTACAGTCAATGAAAATAATAGTGATAAAATGACGATGGTTGATTTCATATAGATTATTTCTTTAAAATATAATAATCAGACTGAAAGACTTCTTTTTCTTTCTTATTATTTATACTTTGGTAAAAAAACGATATATAATAATTCCTTTTAGGAGCTAATTCATAAGTCAAAAATGACAATGGAGTGTCATAATATATATCAGAAAGATACAGTTTCAATCGTAGTGTATCATTATTTTCCAAATTATATGAAATAAAACTATTTTTCGATTCGTTGGTATATCTTTCATGAATATCATATTCTCCTGGAAGGAAATAATTATCACCAGTGAAATCTATTGTGTCATAATGAATTTCTTTGAAAAAACAATTATACATTTTATAGTATAAATTAAATTCACTCGACATGTTTAGTGTATCTTTATTATTTATCTCAATTTTTCGAAAAACAGTATCCTTGTTTATTATATCTATAATTACATAATCATTAAAATTAATCTCTGAACTATTTTGAACTTTAATTTGTAAATTTTCTTCCTTTTTACAAGTAGTAAAAAGAAACAATAACAAAATCAAACTTTTATTTAGATATCGCATGGCTATGTTCACTTAATTTTTGACTAAAAAACATCTCATTTGGATTCATTCTAAAATTCCATAGATATGCTTTTTTCTATATATTCTTATCTTTCCAAATTCCCAAATCAACCCATTTAATAAGCATTTCTATCGAAATAGGTTCTATTTTTCTTAGTTTATTTCCAAAAAGTAAATTCCTTAGAAATCCACCGCCTTCATCATCAATATATTTTTCAAAAGAGAAGTGAGTTAAATCCAACTGAAATTCATTGACAAAACCTTTGATAAAATCCAATTTATCATCTCCATACATCCCAATATCATCAAGGGTTGTTTGGGGAAGTAATTCATCAATAGAACAATTCCAATAATTACTGATGTATGAAAATATTTTATTATTTATTTTCATTTTTATTTTGTTATTCTATTATAAATTACTTGTGTATTATATAGAGCCATACCAACATCATAAGTAAGTCCCAACCTACCGGACTATCCTCTCTTCCTAAAAATCTACCTAATACTTTAGTATAAACAACTTTACCAGTTTTAGTGTTAATATGTGTAGCCAATCTTTTTGGTAATTCTTGTGGAAATATTTTAGAACCATATTTTTCAGCGACATAACAGCTACAAACCATATGAAATAGAAAAAAAAATAAAAAATATCCTTACCATAATGTGAATTGATTAAATGTTCTATATTGTAAATATGGTTTCCAATTCCAAGACTGGTTTTCAAAACCTCTAATCTCCTATTAAATTATGAATAAATCTATTTTGTATAGCATGTCGTACCTTTTCGCTATTTGTACCTACTCGCCATCCTTTATAGCCCACAGTTAATGCTCCTAATCTATACATATCTGCTTCTGGATTATTCAAAATACCTAACTTTTCACCTTTTCTTAATCGTCCACTATTTTTATCTATATTATTTGGTTGTCCTGCATCTCCACCACTTTTTCCCGTAAACAAATTTGTTTGTATACTAAATTCACCTATTCCAATTCTCATTGCTGCAGTACGATACATATCTGTATCATTAACCAATGCTTTTCCTAATTTATTGAATGGTGCACCATCATTTTCATACATCACACTAAAATCACCATGTCTGAAACCAATCATTCCTGTGCGTTGCTCAAAATCTCCACTCCAAAAATTAGTACCCAAGCTCACGCCCATTTTCCCATCGTCCCAAGAGGCTAATATTGATTTTCTGATTTCAAATCCATTGTACCGTAACCCAATCAATCACAGGATTGGGAAAAACTTCGATTTCTTCAAAATTCTCATTATTATCTGAAAATGAATCAATTTCTTCTTTAGGATACGAATTATATAAAAAAGATTGTATCTCTATCACATCTAATTTTCTTTGTATTTGATTTCCATTAGCATCATAAGAAAATTGTAGAGATTGAGCGTTGGAAAGACATCCCATTAGCAATAAGCTAAAAGTTATTTTATTTTTCATTTTAAAAGTGTCTATAGATATAAACCATTATAATTCTTTTATTTACAAAATGATTTTAGACATGTTTTTCATTTTTTTCTAAATCTATTCCCTACTTCATTTTCTTGTAAAACAACAAATTATTAGTGATCGTATAGTCATCATCATACTTGGTTATCGAACGAAGATATAAAGCAAATTGATAATCTCCCAATTCAAAGAAAATAGGTGTTGCGGGGTCATCTCCTTCCGTTTTGCTGATTTTTTCATACAATTTTTCTACATCTTGAGTCAAATCATAGATCTCTTTCTTTGATCCTTTTACGTAGGTTACTTCCAAATCTTTCGATTCGTACGTTTCTTCAGCTGACAAATATACTTTAGAGCTATATGGCGAAACATCTACTACATTGGTAAAACCAACTGGTATTTCTACATCTGCCATGAAATACATGGCTTTTATAGCTATTTCAGAAGTTACTATTTCTACATCATTAAATTCTTCTTTATAATTTTCTTTCACATTTTCAAACAACCTAAAAAAATCTTCGTAATACACATATTTGTTTTGTAAATTAAAGACAAATTCAGTCGATTTTGTATAAGGTAATAACTGCTGCAAATACTCTTCTTGGTTTCTCTTTACCAAATACACCATCTTTTCACTGATTTCCATCGCGTCTTTATAGCTTACCGCTGCTTGTAAATCGATTATCCCATTGTAAATCATTTTATTTTTTTCTAAAATACTTACTAAAGCTCTTTTCTGACTATAAATAGAAAATTGAAACACATTGAAAATCGGCATCCATATACTAAACAATGCAAATCCCAATAAGGTAATAGGAATCCATCGAATGCTTGGTTGATTTTTGATTACAAAATACAAACTTATCACACTGAGCCACAACGCTATCATCACGACATAATATCTATTTTCTGTCACTCCATATTCCAATACACGTGTAAAAATGGCTACAAACAGCAATACGAGCAACGGCAACAAGGAATAGAAAAATATCTTTAAAAAAAACTTCACCCAATTGTTTTCTGTTGATTTTCCCAACGGATATACAAGCAAATATGCCAAAATTCCTACCAAGCTATACGCCATAATCATATACGAAACCCAACCTTGAGGCAGATTCCATGCAAATAGAATTTTTAATCCATAGAAATACAATATTACTCCATAAATAGTCAACAATGGAATAAGAATAAATTGTGTAAAGACTTTTAACGGTGTAGGAAACTGAGCATTTATTGTTTCTAAATGTGATAATTTTTTACAAAAACTCAAAAAGATAAAAGTGCTACCAAATCCTGCCGTAAACCAAAAAGTGTATAAATACCATTTTTCTTTGATCGTAAAGCCAAAGAGGTTTTCCAATGCTAAATATGCCAGTAATATCCCGCCTGTCAATACTAATGAAAACATCGCAGCTAATACAAAATAGACAAACAGATTTTTGTTGTATTCCCAAAAATTTTCCTCTTTTTGATTGGATGAAACAAAAGGTGCTACCGCCACCAACAAATGGGCAGAAAGAAAACATATAATGATAAGGATTGTCTCTTTTTGATTGATATATCTAATATCTGACGGCAATACAAACCAATAAAATGCCGCTAATAGCAACAACACCATCCCATTGAGTAAATAATATTTACCTATCCTTTCGGAAAGAGTTTTGGCTGTAAAAAACATACAAATACCGAGTAGTAATGTTATGGACAATCCCCATAAATCAAACGGTACTAATGTTGTTTCACTTTTATTGAAAACAATATAATCTGCACTAGTATTTGATGCTGAAATAGCACACACTATTGCCAAAAACGACGAAAGCAATACCATAGGATATTGTCTAAAAGTAGTTCCGGCTTGCGAAAAAATGGATAAAATCTTGTTCATAATAATATTTTATACTGATTTTATTTCAAAAGGTTCCAACAATCGATTTTGAGTCATTTTCAAAACGATTTGTGCTACCGCTACCACGTCTTTTTCACAATAAATGATGATACGGTCAATGTTTTGATCTTGGTAATAGACTTCGGCTACTTTACTTCCGTCAATATCGTCCTTTGGCGTAGGAATCCCCAGTACTTTGCACAACAATTTTAGGGAAGTAAAATGCTTGTAATCGCCAAATTTCCACAGTTCCATTGTATCGAGGTGCTTGACTTCCCACGGTTTTTTGCCTAAAAGATTCAAAATTGTCGGAATTTTCATATCATTAATTATCATACGACGGCAAATAAACGGCAAATCAAACTCTTTCAAATTGTGCCCACACAAATACAAATCTCTTTTGGCAAAACGTGTGGTCAACAAATTGGCAAAATCTTGCAACATTTTTTTCTCTTCTCCAAAAAATGACGTCGTACGAAATTGACGCTCCGAGCCAAATATGGCAAAATAACCAACTGATATACAAATGATTTTTCCAAACTCTGCCCAAATACCTGCTCGTTGATAAAATTCTTTAGGAGAAATATCCTCTCTGCGTTGATACGCTGTTTTATTTGCAAAAAGTTCTTGCATTTCCGGATCAAGCTTCCGAAAAATGTTCGATTTCAGGTACGGTTTCTATATCGAGAAATACTATTTGCTCTAATGGTGGCAATTGCATGATTTCATTTTATTTAAAAAGTGAAATTTAAGAAATATTTTTAGAAATATGAAAGATAAAAATTGGGTTTTAACAAAGAATTTATATTTTTGTTTTTTACAATGAAAATATGAAAGAAAAATCATCGGAAAATCAGTTGGAAAGAGGATTATCCAACCGACATATACAATTGATTGCCTTGGGCGGAGCGATAGGAACAGGGTTGTTTTTGGGCATAGGTCCTGCGGCAGTTTTGGCAGGACCTTCGGTAATTTTGGGGTACGGATTTGCGGGAATTATCGCCTTTTTTATTATGCGACAACTGGGGGAAATGGTGGTAGAAGAGCCTGTTTCGGGCTCGTTTTCGTTTTTTGCTCATAAATATTGGGGCAATTTTGCTGGCTTTGCCTCAGGTTGGAATTATTGGATACTATACATCTTGGTATCTATGTCCGAACTCACTGCTATTGGTATTTACATCCAATATTGGTGGCCTGAAATACCGCTGTGGGCATCGAGTTGCTTTTTCTTTTTGGCAATTACCGCTCTCAATTTGGGTTCTGTAAAAATCTTTGGTGAAGCCGAATTTTGGTTTTCTATCATCAAAGTAGTTGCTATCGTAGCCATGATTGTTTTTGGTACCTATCTCTTGATATCTGGAAGCGGAGGCAAACAAGCGACATTAGGCAATTTGGTAAACAATGGCGGATTTTTCCCAAAAGGGTGGTTTGAATCTACAGAAAACGGCTACCAAGGATTACTTGCCGTTATGGCGATAATCATGTTTTCGTTTGGCGGATTGGAATTGATAGGTATTACTGCTGCCGAAGCCGAAAAACCCGAGAAAAACATTCCAAAAGCGACCAATCAGGTGATTTATCGTATATTGATTTTCTATGTAGGAGCGTTGATTATTTTATTTTCATTGATTCCATGGCAAAATATCACCGAAAAAACCAGTCCGTTTGTAACTGTTTTTGACAATTTACAAGGGATGAATTTTACCTTGTTTGGAAAAGAACTTTCGGCTACAAACCTTATTGCAAATGCACTCAACCTCATCGTTTTGACAGCTGCTCTTTCGGTGTACAATTCGTCGGTTTACAGCAATAGTCGCATGTTGTACGGATTGGCTGAACAAGGAAATGCACCCAAATTTCTGCAAAAACTCAACAAAAACGCTGTACCCGTTCGTGCCATCGTAGTATCGAGTTGTTTTGCTGGATTATGCATCATCATCAACAAATTTATTCCCGAAGAAGCGTTTAAAATCTTGATGTCTTTGGTCGTTTCTTGTTTGATTATCAATTGGATTATGATTTCGTTTACGCATATAAAATTTCGCCAAGCAAAAGATAAAGAACAAACCAAAACCAAGTTTCCGTCCTTTCTATATCCTACATCTAACTATATGTGTATCATTTTTTTAGCAGGGATTTTAGGAATTATGCTACTGACAGGAATGGAAATCTCTGTAATTTTGATTCCTATTTGGTTGATTGTTTTATATGTGAGTTATCGACTGAATATAAAACCAAAAGTTGATGAAATTATCAACTAATAAAAAAACACCACAAAAAAAGTAGTCATTGCATTATTGACTACTTTTTTGTAATTTTGACCTTTGTAAGTAAGCGTTTTTATGAACTATAAATGGATGGCTTTGTTTTTTTCTCTTTTGCTTTTTTCTTGTTTTGAAAAAAAGCAACTGCCTGATGCAAAAGAATTGCTCAGAAAAGAATTGCATGCTATCGATTGGAAAACATTAGACCAATATCCGTTTTTAGATATCTGCGATTCGCTGACATCTGAAGAAGAAAAACGCAATTGTTTCTTCTATCACATTCAATCTGAGTTGAAAGATTGCCTTACCAAAGACCCACTTATCAAGGCGTTAGTAAAACTCGACACGGTAAAGGTACGTGTATCCATAGATACTAATGCTGTGTGTACTTTTACGGCAATAGACTTTAATAGACAACAAATCTCGCAACAAATGTTGGACAGTATCATGAAAAACTGCACCCAACATCTTCCTACCGTTCATACTGGCACGAAAAGAGACCTGCCTGTACACGTAGTCTTTGACATGGACATCAGTCTTCGTCAATAAGTTTATTATTTCTGTCAAATTTTGTAAATAGCAAAACGATTGCCCCTACACTTATTGGGATAACTATATTAGAAAGCCATATCAATGTAGCAACGATTGCTACAATTAATTCATCTACTGCAAAAAGAGAAAACAACATCATACCCACAGTCCCTTTCAAGGCAAAATCGGCTATCTGAAAGTTGGGCAAAGAAGACGAGAGTAAATAGATACTTGCAATCACTGCCAAAAGCGAAACATACGAAATTTCTACTCCAAAAAATGTGTACCAAAGACAATATTGATGCATCAAAACTACATAACGTACCAATGCTAAAACAATGTTTTTTACGTGTTTTTTACGTGAAATTGATTGTAAAAAAACAATAAAATCTCCTATAGACTTTCCCTTTATTTTTATGTTTTTTAGGCTAAAAAGCAACACTAAAGTAACAACAATTGCTATCAGCACATACCATATATAGTTTGCAGGTATAAAAGCATGATGGCTATTGATAAATAGCACCCCTACAATTCCAAATACCAAGGCATAAACCACTTGGATACCATTGCACAATGCATTGAGCAATATCACTTGCAAAGCGTTTTTCTTTTCATAAAAAAGTGTTTTGCCTACATACTCTCCTATTCCATTGGGAGAAACAATTCCAAAGGTAATACCTACCAACACTTCTTTGGTACTTTGCCAAAGCGAATGATTTCGGAGGGTTTGAGAAAGGTTGTGCCATTTCAGAATTTCTATAAATCGATTGAGCACCAATAAAACAAAAGAAATAATTAGGGTAAAATAAACAGAAGAATCTGACCAATCTATAGAAATATCTTGCCAATTTTTATCTTGTACTTGCTTGAAAATAAAGTAAAAAGCCCCAAAAGAAATGGCAATTTTTAGCAAGGTAAAGAATAGTTTTTTAAAAGATAAAGGAAAAGCAGACATTCTACGAAATAAATGAAATGAGTACAAACAAAAAAGCTCTTCCGTTACTACAGAAAGCTTTTAGAAAGGTATTACTACCAAAACAAGTACTTACGTACTCAAACAACACATTTTTTTAGCGGTCTGGACGGGACTCGAACCCGCGACCCCATGCGTGACAGGCATGTATTCTAACCAACTGAACTACCAAACCAAATTGCCGAGTCCGAAAACTCGGCATTACTAACCTTTTAAATTCTAAACTTATGAAAAATAAAACACTTCTATTTCGCGGTCTGGACGGGACTCGAACCCGCGACCCCATGCGTGACAGGCATGTATTCTAACCAACTGAACTACCAAACCAATAAGTCTAACTTAAAATTATCAAAAAAATGAACGTAAACATTTATAATGTTTGCGGTCTGGACGGGACTCGAACCCGCGACCCCATGCGTGACAGGCATGTATTCTAACCAACTGAACTACCAAACCTTTTGTTTAATTTCATCTACTCTATGAGTAAACTTCCTTACCAAATCGAGTGCAAATATACTACACTTTTTTTATCTTACAAATTATTTTCTATTTTTTTCAATTGTTTTTTTTCACTTTCTCCAATTTTCATTCTTTTTCAAATGTATGTTTTTTTTTTTAATGAAAATAAACACACCCGCATTCAACTTTGCCCAGTTTTCTAAATCTATAATTTCATCTACAATCTAAGACTTCCCCTGTTGAATAATTTCGTAAGCAAAAGGGTAAACTCCAAAAGCCGAGTGTCTCTGTTCCGTCCCAATAACTATCGGGAACTGGAACTCCGTTGAAAAATATCTATGAGCCTAAGTACTTGTATTTACAAATTAATTTTCCAAAGGCAAAAAATTGTACTCCTTTGAATAATGCAACATCTGATCTGAAAAAGTCTTTGGATAACTCAAAATCACATCTATTACATTGTTGTTATCGTCATAAATCGGCGTCAATACTGGATTGATAAATCCTACGTATGGAGCAATGTCGAGTTTTCTATATCTTTCCAACACTTGTCTATGCAACTCTTGGTCGATTTTTACTCCGTAGGTTTCTACCAACTCTTTGGCTGCCATAAAATCTCCTTCTGATTTGATTCGTTGTGTTTCGTTGAGCAATTCGCCTACCAATTGATGCATACGCTCATAGTCGTTGATTTTGAAATAGGTTTTTCCATCTTTTTCCAATCGTTCGATGACCTTTCCTTCGCCTTTTTCATACAACCATTTCGATATCCACTGACGGCTACGCATATGTGTATCTTCGAGATCTTTGCCCAGTTCTACTCTTGTTAGCTGTGTAAGCAATCCTCTCTGAATATAATCGTTGTACGCCGCCTGACCAAATTGTTTCCAGTCGTCCACAAAGCCTATTTGTTGCATTTTTGGATGAAAACTATAGTACAAGGCTATCAGATCTGCTTTTCCTTCTTCGACTACAGAATGATAGTTTTTCAATGCCTCTTTATAGTTAAAGTTTCCCTTAGTCGATTTGCCCGATGCTCTTCCAATTACTTCATGCAAAACGGTTTGTATCTTTCTGATGAGATCTTCATATCTCACTGCTTGCTTCCATTCGCTTTGTTCAGAATAAAATTCTTTCCATTTTTCTTCGCTTCCTATTTTATTATATGCGTCAATGATATTTCCTAAAAACATAGATTTTGAGCCAAATTTTTTGCGTATCCATTCGGTATTAGGTAGATTTACCCCAATAGGGCTTGTAGGCGACGACGAACCACTTTCTGCTATTACAACCACCGAATTGAAATTGATTAGCTCAATATCTTCTTTCTTATATTGCTCATCAATTGGCATATTGTCTTCAAACCATTGTGCGTGTTTTGAAAGCAATTGCATTTTGTTTGACATATCAAAATCTTTAATAAACACGATGCTTTCATACGTACCTTTTCTCCCCAAAGGATCGTTGTAAACCTCTATAAATCCGTTAGTAAAGTCCACATCACCATCATTGGATTGCAACCAAGCAATGTTGTAATTGTTCCAATGTGTCAAATCTCCCGTTTGATAATAACTGATCAACGAACGAATGGCAATGATTTGTTGTTCATTTTCAGCCACTTCGATAGCTTTTTCCAACCAATAAATGATTTTTTCAATCGAAGAGCTATACATACCATCGAGCTTCCAAACTTTTTCTTCCAACTCTCCTCTTTTGTTTTTTAGCAACTTACTGTTCAATCCCAAAGGCATTTTTTGAAAATCCCCTTCCGATTGATGGGTGTTATAAAATTTATCTACTTCCTTTTGATTGATGTTTTTTCCGTAAAAATTGATAGCCGAACCCAAAATCACCCCCTTGCTTTCGTCGAGATTGGTCTTTTTTGCATCCGATTCGTTAAACAAAATCTCTACAATACTTTCATCGAGTTTTGTATCTGTTTCTTTCAATAGTTGCAACAAATATTCTTGCGAAAAAGCTGGTTTTATTTTATCATTGGAATAATGATGATGAATACCGTTTGAATACCATATACGCTTGATATAGGCATCAAATTCTTTCCATTTTTCAGAAGTTTTATCCCCTTGAAAATTAGTATAAATAGACTCTAAAGCCGTGCGGATTTTCAAGTTATTCCTATAATTTTGATCCCAGTATATATCTCTCCCCGAATACCCTGCTTGTGACAAATAATAAATAAAAGTTTTCTTTTTCAAAGACAGTTTTTTCCAACCTGGCACTTCGTATTTCAAAAGTTCAATATCCCCTATTCGTTCGTTGTGAAAAGTGTTTTGTTGGAGGCTATCAATTAGTTTTTGTTGTAAATCGTTTGCTTTTTGCTTGTTGCAAGAAAAAAACAAAAGGCTACTAACCAAAAAAATATAAAAAAATAAATTTTTCATATCAAATATGCTGTCTTTATTAGTGTTTTTATGAAAGAAAAGAGCCTGTTTAGTAAGATAAACACGCTCTTATTTGTAATAAAAAAGATTATTCTTGAGGAAGAATTTGTTTTAAAAATTCGTTCATTTGGTCAAATAAATCTTTGGGATTTTCGTAAGTGAAATAAAAATTGGATGCTCCCAACAAAATCGGATCTACGGCGGTATTTTCATTTCGCAAATAAACGATAGGTTTCTTTTTTGCTCGAGCATACCCAACTTCTACACAATTGGTTGTATGCACATTAGCTCCATCTATGATTAAAAAATTGCTACTATCTATCTGACGTTGCATTTCGATTAAATATTCCTTTTCACCTCCTTCTTCCAATGAAAATTTGTCAACAAAAATGTATTGTTCTACTTTTTTCCCATTGAGAGCCATTCCCAAAGCAATGAGTTCTTTGCTCAATGTTTTTCTCGACTGATTGTTTAGTGATATATATGCTTTCATTTTCTGAGTTGAAATAATTGATAAAGATAGTTATTTTATTTTTACAGTAGGATTATATTTCTGTATTTTTTTGTTTTACTATCTTTGTAGATATTTTACACCCATGAAAATTTTATATTCTTTCGCTATATTTTGCTTGCTTTTCTCATGTCAGGAAAAACAAAATCAGACGATTGTTGTTTCAAAGCCAACGGTTTCAAATGATTCGGTGGTTTTGTTGATAGATGCTAAATGGAAGTTTAGTACACCGTCATATTCTACAAAAAACCACGCCGTGATGTCCAATTGGGACGAATGGCGACAGCTATTATTGTTGTTGGAAAGCAAGCCTGCCCAGTCTGTACATGCCTACAAAGCCAAAATAGAAGAGGTATATAAACAAGTAGAATTACTCGAAAATTCTATACCCGAAGGATATAACAACAAAGCCGTGTTGAGTAGAATCAACTTGCTGAAAACACATTCCTCACAATTGGATATGTACATGGAATTGACACATCTGCCTCACAAAGAACTCACCAACCTCATCGGCTTGATGCAAAAAGACATAGTGTCGATTGTATTGCAATTTGAGGAAGTTCACACCAAAAAATCTATCCCAAAAGAGGAAAACGAACCTACAAAAATCATTGTCGATACTGATAGAAAAGCTACACTAAATGCGTGGGAGTGATGATTACAAAAACAATGCTCATAATATTTGTTGATGTCAAAACCTTTGGGATAAATGAAGTTTTCCTTGCTGATTTCCAAATTTAACAATGAACTCATCTCGACTTTTTCTTTTGTTTTCACAAATATTGGCTTTGCTTTTTTACGAGCTTGATATCCTACCTGTTCGCCTCCTTTTTTTGCTGGTGTTTGGCTACCGTCAAAGTCGCAACTCGAACAATCTATTTTCGATTTGTTTTTCTTCAAAATTTCTACCCAACAAACCTCCCAAGCACCTTCTTTGCACCATTTTCGGTAATGCCCAAACACGGTTTTATAGCTCGGAACTACCTCTGAAAATAATTGTTCCATCGGTAAAAGAGCCCATTGAACACCTATTTTCAATTTACACAAAATACAGTTAATTATCTCATTAATAGACAATTTTGACTTAAACCCTCTTTTTCTTTTAGGTAAATGTGGGATAATTTCTTATACTATCGCATCTTTGTCCAGTACTACAAACAAGATCTTAGGTTTTTATGTTTTCCACCACAAAAATCATAATTCCTTGTTTGTTTTCTAAAAGTCAAGATAGACCCATCTTCAAGCTGAACAAAACTTGAAAAATATAAATATTACGCTATCCCAAATTCAGGAAGCCATTTCAGGCTTAAAAAAACGAAAAGTAATGTGTCAATTAACACTGAAAAAGATAGGATTAATTTCTCGTCTCAAACTCAACAACTTTATGAGCAATTGAACAAGTCATTAAGACAATGGAACAAAATTATCTCCTTATTTCATCAATAAATGGAACTGTTAGCTTTCAAAAATTTTGGGGAGAAAATCAATTTGTTAAAGCAGGAGATGTAGTAATGTCTGTATCACCTTAAAACAAAGAATCCATAATAGGACGAATGCAAATCAGTGCAATCAACTCAGGTAAAGTAAGAGCTGGACAAAAGGTGTTGATAAAATTAGATAATTACAGATACCAAGAGTACGGAATAATAGAAGGAAAAGTGCATAATGTATCTTTGACGACTGATAGTCAAGGGAATTATTTCGTAGATGTGATATTACCCAACGGCTTACAAACTTCTTATAATAAAACACTTATATTTGACAAAGAACTGAAAGGAACAGCAGAAATTGTAACAGAAGATTTACGATTATTAGAAAGAGTTTTTTATCAATTCAGAAAATTATTGGGGTATCAGGTGTAGGGGGGGGGGGGTCGGAGTACAATCCCCTCCTCTTCCTCAAATATCCTCATTGAAAGTTCGATAATTGACGATTTTTTTAGACCTTTGCTTTCTTTATTCCATAATCACAAAATGAAAATCTCCGAATTATTTTTACAATCTGATAAAACCCATTTACTGAAACAATTTTTAGCAAAACCGCAATCAAAAGTTAGAGCCAAAGGTCTTGTTGGCTCTGCTTTATCGTTTCAAATTCAGGCGTTGTTTGCCGATGCCGAAATGCCGTTTTTGCTCATTCTCAATGACAAAGAAGAAGCGGCGTACTACCTCAACGATTTGGAAAATCTCATCGGAAAAGACCGTGTGTTGTTTTTTCCGAGTTCGCACCGCCGTCCGTATCAGTTAGAAGAGGTCGATAATGCCAATGTATTGCTTCGTGCCGAGGTACTCAACAAAATCAATCAGCAAAAAGAACCGTTTATTATGGTGTCTTATACCGATGCCTTGTTTGAAAAAGTGGTTACCAAATCGCTGATTGAGGAAAATACACTCCAACTGAAAGTCGGACAAATTTTGAGTATCGATTGGCTCAATGAACAGTTATTTGAACAGCACTTTAAACGCGTGGATTTCGTTGCCGAACCAGGCGAATTTTCCGTACGTGGGGGAATTATCGATGTGTTTTCTTTCTCCAATGATACGCCTTATCGATTGGAATTTTTTGGCGATGAATTGGAAAGTATTCGTACATTCGACATTGAAAATCAGTTGTCTATACAATCGCTCAACAAGGTTTCTATCATGCCCAATATGGAAAACAAGCAATTGAAAGAAAACCGTCAGAGCTTTTTTGAATACATTCCAAAAAACACTTTGATTTTTTCGCAAAATACCGATTTTTCAACCGATCAAATCAAAAAACTGTTTGTAAAAGCGTGTGATATTTACGACAATCTTTCTGGGGAAATCAAACGAAAAAATCCTAATGAATTATTCTTGAATAGTCATTCGTTTTTTACAGAAATTCATTCGTTTAGCTTGGTAGAATTGTCCAATCATTCAGATGTGAAATGTACTCATGAAATCGAATTTAAATTTCAACCTCAACCTTCTTTCAACAAACAATTTGAATGGTTGGTAGCACATTTAAACGAAAATACTTCCAAACAAATTTCCAATTATATTTTTTGTACCAGTGAGGCTCAAACGAAAAGATTTAAGGAAATTTTCAAATCGGAAAAAGAAGCCGTTTCTCAATACGAAACTGTGGTAATGCCGTTGTATCAAGGGTTTGTAGATATTGAAAATCAATTGGTTTGCTATACCGACCATCAGATTTTTGAACGCTATCACAAGTTTCAAATAAAAAATACCCAATCCAAAAAACAGGCGATTACTCTCAAGGAATTGACCATGCTTTCTCTTGGAGATTATGTTACGCATATCGACCACGGTATTGCTCGTTTTGGTGGTTTGCAAAAAATAGAAGTCGATGGCAAATATCAAGAAGCCATTAAGTTGGTTTACGCCGAAAACGATATTGTGTACGTGTCGATTCATTCGTTGCACAAAATCGCAAAATACAATGGTAAAGACGGCACTGTGCCAAAAATCTACAAATTGGGTTCGGATGCTTGGAAAAAACTCAAACAAAAAACCAAAGCTCGTGTAAAACACATTGCATTCAACCTGATACAATTGTACGCAAAACGCCGTTTGGAAAAAGGATATGCCTGTGCACCTGATAGTTATCTTCAAGCCGAATTGGAAAGTTCGTTTATTTATGAAGACACTCCCGACCAAAACAAAGCGACAATCGAAGTGAAAATGGATATGGAAAACGACCGCCCTATGGATCGTTTGGTCTGTGGTGATGTTGGTTTTGGAAAAACCGAGGTTGCCATTCGTGCGGCGTTCAAAATGGTGGACAACGGTAAGCAAGTAGCTGTTTTAGTGCCTACTACGATTTTGGCATTTCAGCATTTTCAGACTTTTAGCGAACGATTGAAAGATATGCCTGTAAAAGTTGCCTACCTCAATCGTTTTAAAACTGCCAAACAAAAAGCCGAAACGCTCAAAGAATTGGCAGACGGTACTATTGACATTATCATAGGTACGCATCAGTTGGTCAATAAAAATGTGCAATTCAAAGAGTTGGGATTGCTTATCATAGACGAAGAACAAAAATTTGGAGTTGCTGTAAAAGACAAACTCAAAACGCTGGGCGAAAACATTGATACGCTCACATTGACGGCAACACCTATTCCTCGTACTCTGCAATTTTCGTTGATGGCGGCTCGAGATTTGTCGGTAATTACCACGCCACCGCCTAACCGTTATCCTATTGATACACAAGTGGTAGGCTTTAACGAAGAGTTGATTCGAGATGCCATTTCGTACGAATTGGAACGCGGTGGTCAGGTATATTTCATAAACAACCGTATCGAAAATATCAAGGAAGTAGCAGGAATGATTCAGCGATTGGTACCTCACGCCAAAGTGGGTATCGGCCATGGACAAATGGACGGAAAAAAACTCGAAGAATTGCTATTGGCGTTTATGAACGGAGAGTTTGATGTATTGGTAGCGACTACTATTATCGAAAGTGGACTCGATGTACCCAATGCCAACACCATTTTTATCAACAATGCACAAAATTTTGGTTTATCAGACCTGCATCAGATGCGTGGACGCGTAGGGCGAAGCAACAAAAAATCGTTTTGCTACTATATCTGTCCGCCTTATACCGTGATGACCGAAGAGGCGAGAAAACGCATGTCGGCATTAGAGCAATTTTCAGATTTGGGTAGTGGCTTTCAGATTGCGATGAAAGATTTGGAAATCAGAGGAGCAGGAGATTTGTTGGGTGGCGAACAAAGTGGTTTTATCAACGAAATTGGTTTTGAAACGTACCAAAAAATCATGAACGAAGCCATCGAAGAACTCAAAGAAAACGAATTCAAAGAGTTATACAGCGAAGAGAAATCGACCAAGAAAAAAGTATTTGTAAAAGAATTGAGCATCGAATCGGATTTTGAAATGATGTTCCCAGATTTTTACATTAACAATATCACCGAGCGATTGGCGTTGTACAACGAACTCAACGCTTTGAAAACCGAAGAAGAATTGCTACAATATCAAGAGCGAATCATCGACCGATTTGGAAAATTGCCAAAAGCTGCTGTAAATTTGTTACAATCTGTGCGAATCAAATGGTTAGCAACAGCATTGGGCTTTGAAAAAATCATTTTGAAACAAGAAAAAATGATTGGTTATTTTGTAGCCGACCAGCAATCAGATTTTTATCAATCAGATGTATTTGGTCGTGTGTTGCAATTTGTACAAAAAAATCCAAAAGCCGGAGAATTGAAAGAACGAAACACTAAAAACGGTTTGCGATTGTTGTTTAGTTTTTCAAATATTACCAATCTGCAAAAAGCCTTGGAGGTGTTGGAAAAGATTTAGAAATTGAAAGGTTTTTAACCACAAATTATGCGATTTTTTACACCTGCGGTGTAGCTTTTTAGCCACAAAAACGAAGCTTATGAAAAAGATCATTTATTTATTAGCGATACTATTTCCGTTGGAGATATTCGCACAGAAAGAAACCATTGACAAAGGAACCCCAATGGTAGATGTAGAACAAAAAATAGAAGTAGAAGGCATCACCGAAGATGCAAGTTTTGAAGGAGGCATAGAGGCTTTTCGTAAAACTATTTACGAACAATTCAACTTGGCAAATGTACCCAAGGAAGAAATCGTTGCCTTTCACAAAACAGGAAGAAACTATTTTTATGTAGTATTTTCTATTGATGAAACAGGTACTGCAACTGACTTTAACTCAAAAGAAATATCTACGACCAATCAGCTTTTCAAAGAGGCAGTTCGCGTGATTTCTTTGAAAAAATGGACATCCGCCAAACGCAATGGAGTAAATGTTAGCCAAAAAATGGTAATACCTATTGTGGTGCATTTTGAGGAGTGATTTTTTTAATTTCAAATTCATTGGCTCATAAAATAGATGGTTTTAGTCTTTGTTTTCTCCAAAATACAAAGTTGCCGATAACAATCGGAATAAATTATCACAAACCTATTACTATGTTTCAGCAACGCCTTTTATGTCAAATTATTAAAGTAGATAAGCAACGTAATCTCTACGTTTAACTGTGATATCAGCAAGAGAACAATAAAACAAATTGAGCAAGTATCTCCGTCGTAAAAGAAAGAAAAAATCTGTTTTATCTACGAGAGAAAAGAAATGTTTCACAAAGTTTTTAGCACAACCACATTATAAACACTATCTTTGCCGAAAATAAATTAAGATGAGCAAAATCAGAATTACCAAACAATTTACTTTTGAGACAGGGCACGCCTTGTATGGATACGACGGAAAATGCCGCAATGTACACGGACATAGTTATAAACTATCTGTAACTGTTATTGGTAGCCCTATCACCGATCCAAATCATGTAAAATTTGGAATGGTTATCGACTTTAGCGATTTGAAAAAAATCGTACAAGAAGAAATTGTTTCTGTTTTTGACCATGCGACTGTGTTCAACAAAAATACTCCACACGTAGAATTGGCAAAAGAGTTGGCAACTCGTGGGCATCATATCATTTTAGTGGATTATCAGCCAACTTCCGAAAATATGGTCATTGATTTTGCAAATAAAATCAAAAACCGATTGCCTGAAAATATTTCGTTGTTTTCACTAAGATTGCAAGAAACTGATAGCTCGTATGCTGAATGGTATCAGAGCGATAATGATTAGTGTAATTAATAATTACTGTAAGTGAATAATTAATGATAATTTGTGGAATTTGTGGCAAAAAAATAATTACAACACAAATATTTTTGTATTCTCTAAACACAAACCCATGTTACAACTGACCATTCCCGAAAATAAAAAAGTATATTTCACCTCTGACCATCACTTTGGTGCACCTAACTATGAGAGTAGTTTACCTCGTGAACATCAGTGGTTGCAATGGCTCAATGAAATCGAATCAACAGCAGGAGCCTTGTTTATAGTTGGAGATTTATTTGACTTTTGGTTTGAATACAAAACAGTAGTTCCTAAGGGATTTGTAAGAATATTGGGAAAACTGGCAACAATGAGGGACAATGGTATTCCTATTTACTTTTTTGTAGGAAATCACGATTTGTGGATGAGTGATTATTTTGAAAAAGAACTCAACATCCCTGTTTTCCACAAAGGAGTTGATCTAAAAATCAATAACACCACATTGTTTGTCGCTCATGGCGACGGTTTAGGACCTGGAGACAAAGGATATAAACGCATGAAAAAAGTATTTACCAATCCATTGTGTAAATGGGCTTTTCGTTGGTTACATCCAGATTTAGGTGTGCGTTTGGCTCAATATCTTTCCGTAAAAAACAAATTAATTTCGGGGGAAGAAGACGCTAATTTTTTAGGCGAAGACAAAGAATGGCTCATCCTTTATACCAAGCGAAAAGAAAGCCAACAACACAGAGATTACTTTATCTTTGGTCACCGCCATTTGCCAATGATTTTGCCTATCGACCAAACATTTTATGCAAATATCGGCGATTGGATAAAGTATTTTTCGTATTTGGAACTCACCGCCGATGGAAAACTTTCGTTGGAGTATTATCAATCCTAAAGAAATAAATTCAATCAAACATTTTTCATTCATTTATACATTCTTTTGCATATTCCTTTTATCTTTGTAGGATAAACGATTATTTAAACTAAAAAATTATGTTTGCCGAATTTGCCTTCCCAATTTTTGAAAAATCTATCAACGATTATCACAAATTTGACGATGTATATCACCCAATTGACAATCCTTATGTAAAAGGTTCTATCGAACATCTGCTTTATGCAAAAAACTGGGTAGATACTGTACAATGGCATTATGAAGATATCATCCGCGACCCACAAATCGACCCTGTTGCAGCTTTGGATTTGAAAAGAAAAATCGACGCTTCAAACCAAGTGCGTACTGATATGGTAGAATATATAGACAGCTATTTCTTAGACAAATACAAAAATGTAAAGGTAAAAGACAACGCTCGTATCAATACCGAAAGTCCAGCTTGGGCTATAGACCGTTTGTCTATCTTGGCTTTGAAAATCTATCACATGAACGAAGAGGCAACTCGTGAAAATGCATCTGCCGAACACCGTGCAAAATGTCAGGAAAAACTAAATGTGCTTTTGGAACAGAAAAAAGATATGTTTGTTTCTATCAGCCAGTTGATCGAAGATATCGAAAATGGAGACAAATTCATGAAAGTTTACAAACAAATGAAAATGTACAACGACGAGGATCTAAACCCAGTGTTGTACCAAAATAAATAATTCCCTTCTACTTTGCCAAAATTGTTTTATTTAATGATTTTGGCTAAGTTTTTTTACTTAATTTCGTGGTTAAATCCTATACATGAAAACATTTTTATCTATCCTAAAATCCATACTTTTTATTGTATTTTCCTCTTGGATTATTGCTTTAATAGCAAATTATTTCTTTGATATATGGGATAGTTACCCTATGTTTTTATTTGTTTTATCAATGTACTACGCTGTATTGTTTGGATTTTATACTATGAATAAACATTACTTCAAAACCACTTCCGTTGTCATAGGTTACCTATTGATTATTTTACCTTTCCTTTCTTTTTTCATCGCACGTCAAGCACTTTCTACAATTTTATCTTCGTATTTTTCATAAAATTATAGATGAAAGTTGGAAAAAAATCAGAAATTAGCTTCGATTTACATTTTTATATGATGAAACATTTGTTGATTACTCGTTTTTCTGCCATGGGAGATGTTGCGATGACCGTGCCTGTGATTCGTGCATTGATTGCTCAACATCCCGATGTACGCGTTACGGTGGCTTCTCGTCCGTTTTTCAAACCGTTTTTTGATAGCATTCCTCATGTGGATTTTTTTCCAATCGATGTCAACGACAAGCATAAAGGCATCACAGGATTGTATCGATTATCAAACGAACTTAAAGCTCTGAATATTGACACTTTTGCCGATTTTCACAATGTATTGCGTACAAAAATTTTAGGTTTTTTCTTGAAATTGAAAGGCGTAAAAACTGCAACAACCGACAAGGGAAGAACTGAAAAAAAAGCCTTGGTAAAATGGGAACACAAAACAATCACACCAGTAAAATCTATGCATGAAAGACATATTGATACATTGAAAAAATTAGGTCTTACAGTAGATTTATCTAAAGTGTCTTTTCCAAAAAAAACAACCTTATCCCAAAACCTCATCAAAATCACAGGCAATAAAACACAACAATGGATTGGAATTGCTCCTTTTGCTCAATACGAAACCAAAATGTATCCTCAAGATTTGATGCAAAAAGTTGTTCAAAATTTAGGAAACAATCCAGATTATCAAGTGTTTTTATTTGGAGGAAAAAACGAAATAGAAGAACTAAACAAGCTGAAAAACAACAATTCAAAAATAAAAATCATAACTGGCAACTTGAATTTTGAAGAAGAATTGCAATTGATATCACATTTGGATGTTATGCTCTCGATGGATTCAGGCAATGGACACATTGCAGCAATGTATGGAGTACCTGTAGTAACATTGTGGGGGCAAACGCATCCTTTTGCAGGATTTGTACCATTCAATCAACCGTTGTCAAATAGCATCACGCCTGATTTGACAAAATATCCATATCTTCCTACCTCAATTTACGGAAACAAATCAGCACCCAATTACGAAAATTGTATGCGAGATATTTTACCAGAACAAATTATACAAAAAATTGGTGAAGTAATAAACTCATAAAGTAAAAGCTGTCGGATCTTTTCTGACAGCTTTTTTCTTACTTCTTCTCTTTTATCTTTACCGAAACCAAAATTTGTTTTTCTGGGTGATTTTCGAGGTCTATTTGAGCGATTTGTACCTTGAACAAATCTTTGTGTCCCAATTGCAAAAACTTTGAAATATCACGGTTATCAGTTCGTGGTATATAGCCCAACATCGTGTCTTTGTACATAATTTTCACAGCTTTTGGGTCATATCCGTTGGTAGGTTCTGCTTTTAATTTCAGCTTTGTTCCTATCTTTAATTCATCGATTACATCTAAACCGTCCCAATATGAGAAACCGGCGATGTGGAAACTTGTATAATGTTTACTTACCTTCATAATTGTTCTGTTTTATATTATTTCTGCTATAGAGTAAAAACACTCTTACTCAGTGATTTTGCGTAATAAAAAAACTGCCTCTTTTAGGAGGCAGTTTTTAGGTATTTGTAATCCTTGATTAGTTTGCAAGGATATTGATTCGATTGTCTTTCAATTCGAGTGTGCCAAATTCGATAGGCAAATAATAGGTTTTATTATCTACTTTTTCAAATTTGTTTTCAAATTGAGGGTCAAACTTTAAATGATCTCCCACGATTTTGATAGTTCCTTTAGTCAATAAAGAAACAATCGGTGCGTGGTCTGTCAACATTTGAAACTCACCATTTACACCAGGAACAGACACTGAAGTAACTTGTCCTTTAAATAATGTAGCTTCTGGTGATACTATTTCTAATAACATAGTGTGTACTTTAATGGTTTATGATTAGGCTTCAGCCAACATTTTCTCACCTGCTTTGATTACATCATCGATAGTTCCTTTCAGGTTGAAAGCAGCTTCTGGCAGGTGGTCAAGTTCTCCGTCGATAATCATGTTGAATCCTTTGATTGTATCCTTGATGTCTACCAATACTCCTGGGATACCTGTAAATTGCTCTGCCACGTGGAATGGTTGAGACAAGAATCTTTGTACACGACGTGCACGAGATACTGCCAATTTATCTTCTTCAGACAACTCTTCCATACCCAAAATAGCGATGATGTCTTGAAGTTCTTTATATTTTTGCAAAATCATTTTTACTCTTTGAGCACATGCGTAATGCTCTTCTCCTAAGATTTCTGGAGTAAGGATACGAGAAGTAGAATCCAATGGATCTACCGCTGGATAAATACCCAACTCAGCAATTTTACGAGACAATACTGTTGTTGCGTCCAAGTGAGCAAATGTAGTTGCTGGTGCAGGGTCAGTTAAGTCATCGGCTGGTACATATACCGCTTGTACTGAAGTAATTGATCCTGTTTTTGTAGAAGTAATACGCTCCTGCATTGCACCCATCTCAGTTGCCAATGTTGGTTGGTAACCTACCGCTGATGGCATACGCCCCAACAACGCAGATACTTCAGAACCTGCCTGTGTAAAACGGAAAATGTTGTCAACGAAGAAAAGCACATCTTTTCCTTGTCCGTCTCCTGCTCCATCACGGAAATACTCTGCAATAGTCAATCCAGACAATGCTACACGAGCACGAGCTCCTGGTGGTTCGTTCATCTGTCCAAATACGAAAGTTGCTTTAGAATCTTTCATTCCAGCTTTGTCAACTTTTGCCAGATCCCAACCTCCGTTTTCCATAGAGTGCATAAAGTCTTCACCATATTTGATAATTCCAGACTCCAACATCTCTCTCAAAAGGTCGTTTCCTTCACGAGTACGCTCTCCAACTCCTGCGAATACAGAAAGACCACCGTGTCCTTTTGCAATATTGTTGATCAACTCTTGGATCAATACTGTTTTACCTACTCCGGCACCTCCAAACAATCCAATTTTACCTCCTTTTGCATAAGGCTCAATCAAATCGATAACTTTGATACCTGTAAACAATACTTCTGTTGAAGTAGATAGGTCTTCAAATTTTGGTGCTGGACGGTGAATTGGCAATCCATTTTCTCCGTCTTTAGGCAATACATCCAATCCGTCGATAGGATCTCCTACTACATTGAACAATCTTCCGAACACCTCTTTTCCAATTGGCATCTGGATAGGAGTACCCAAAGCTACTACTTCGTGTCCTCTGCTCAATCCGTCTGTAGAATCCATCGAGATTGTACGCACAGTGTTTTCACCAATGTGCGACTGTACTTCTAATACTAATTTTGATCCATCGGCTTTTGTGATTTCTAATGAATCATAAATCTTAGGCAATGTAGCTGAAGTATTGTCAAATACTACATCTACTACTTGCCCAATAACCTGTGCAACTTTTCCTGTAACTTTAGACATTGCTTATGTATTTATTTAACAGCTTGTTATGTGTTTAAAACTTTTTAATTGGTGCAAAGATACTTATTTTATTTCAATGTAAAATATCAAACAAAAGAAAAATTTAAAAAAAATATTCATTTTCTTTATTTTATCTTTGTTTCGAATAATTGTATTATTTCTGAATACTTGAAAAACCTTCTCAAAAAGTTTAATTCAACATAAAACAGAGTACCATTGAATCTCAAAAACATCCTTCTCAATCCAAACTTATTTATCTATCCTACTCTATCCGTTTCTTTGTTCATTACATTGATTATTTTTTTTATAAATTCAACTCAAATATCTCTGAATTAGCACTCAATACTTTTACATCTATCTTATTTTTCTATTTTTCTACAAAATTTATTCTTGAAATCTACTCGTTTTTTATTTTTGTCTTCAACCTTTTGAAAAAATAAAACTGACATATATATAAAAACTGCATGAGTTTGGTTTACCTCATGCAGTTTTTCTTTCTCTTACAAAATTACTGTTTAACTATCTTTGTACTACTATTTCCTATTGTCAAGAAATATACTCCTGTAGCATATTTTGTCATATCCAAAGTATTTTCTCCAGTATTCAATCTTACTGTTTCTAAATATTGACCTTGCATATTGTACAATTTTGCTTCATTCGATTCCAAAACTACAATAGACAACAAATCTTGTACAGGATTTGGATACACCTTTACTGAAATCGTCGCTACACCTTCTTCAGACAAGGTAGCACAATCACTGCTATAAGTTGCTGTAGAATCTTTCAGCCAAGTCGTTGGCGATGGTGTAAATCCAGCATCTATTTGGATACAGCTAAGATTCGGATTTTCTATAGCTGCAAAATATATAATATCTGTATTATGATTGTTCTTTATATTTAAAGAAGTCAATTGATTACCTCTACATTCCAAAATTTTCAACTTTTGATTAGAACTTAAATCTAAAAGCATCAACTGATTGTATTTACATCCCAATTCTTCCAACTGTGTATTGGAGCTTACATCCAACTGTGACAATTGATTAAACGAACAATTCATGTTTTCTAATTCTGTATTGGCACTTACATCCAATTGTGTCAATTGATTATTTTCACAATACAATCTTTCCAATTGTGTATTGGCACTTACATCCAATTGTGTCAATTGATTATTTTCACAATACAATTCTTTCAACTGTGTATTGGCACTTACGTCTAACTGTGTCAATGAATTATTAGTACAGGACAACAATTCCAATTGTGTATTGGCACTTACATCCAACTGTGTCAATTGATTATCATGACAATGCAATGTATTCAATTGTGTATTAGCACTTACATCCAACTGTGTCAATTGATTATCATTACAATCCAGTCTTTCCAATTGTGTATTGGCACTTACATCCAACTGTGCGAATTGATTAACTCCACATCCTAATTCTTTTAACTGAGCATTAGCATTCAAGTTCAATTGTGTCAATTGATTATTAGTACAATGCAATGTATTCAATTGTGTATTGGCACTTACATCTAACTGTGACAATTGATTAAACGAACAATTCATGTTTTCTAATTCTGTATTGGCACTTACATCCAATTGTGTCAATTGATTATTATTACAATACAATTCTTTCAACTGTGTATTGGCACTTACATCCAACTGTGTCAATGGATTATTACCAAGCCCCAATTCTTTCAACTGTGTATTGGCACTTAGATTCAACTGTGTCAATTGATTATTAGCACAATACAATCTTTCCAATTGTGTATTGGCACCTACATTCAACTGTGTCAATGGATTATAAGAACAGTCCAATTCTTTCAACTGTGTATTGGCACTTACATTCAACTGTGTTAATTGATTATCAGAACAATACAATTTCTCCAATTGCGTATTGGCACTTACATCCAATTGTGTCAATTGATTATTGAAACAGTTTATAATTCTAACATTTGTAAATGCTTCTATCCCTTCCAATGAAGAGATATTCAGACCTACAACATCTATAGTACCCATATAGGCTGTTGCCTCTGACACCTGTATTTCTGTGTCATTATTGGTATTGATTGCTGTGTTTGCTAATAAATAACTTTTAAAATTAGCATCTGGAATAGTTACAACAGGTGTCTCTTGTGCATATGATAAAGATGCTGTAAACAAAAATCCTAAAAAAAATAATCTTGTTTTCATTTGTAAAAATATTTAGACATTTGCTACAAATTTAGATATTTTTTATATTTCATAAAATATCCCAATAAAAAAACAGCACAAAACTAATGCTTCATGCTGTCTTTCTCTTGCAAAATTATTGTTTAACTATCTTTGTACTACTATTTCCTATTGTCAAGAAATATACTCCTGTAGCATATTTTGTCATATCCAAAGTATTTTCTCCAGTATTCAATCTTACTGTCTCTAAATATTGACCTTGCATATTGTACAATTTTGCTTCATTCGATTCCAAAACTACAATAGACAACAAATCTTGTACAGGATTTGGATACACCTTTACTGAAATCGTCGCTACACCTTCTTCAGACAAGGTAGCACAATCACTGCTATAAGTCGCTGTAGGTTCTTTCAGCCAAGTCGTTGGTGGTGTAAATCCAGCATCTATTTTGATACAAGTAAGTAATGGATTACCATTGGCTTTGAAAGATTGCAAACTTGCATTGTTTGTATTATTTACATTCAAAACTTGCAAATTATTTCTAGAACAATTCAAGTCTAACAAATTGGTATTGTCACTAAGATCTAATTGCGTAAGCTGATTTTCATAACAAATCACTTTCTTCAATGCTGTATTCGCACTTACATCCAACGCTGTTAATTGATTCTTACCGCATCTCAATGTCTCTAATGCCGTATTAAGACTTAGATCCAACATCGTGATACTATTCGTATTACAATTTAATTCCTTCAAAGCTGTATTCGCACTTAGATTCAATGCTGACAATTCGTTTTCATAACAAATCAATGTTTTCAACCCCGTATTGGCACTTACATTCAATGTCGTTAATTGGTTTTTACCACATCTCAACGTCTCTAATACTGTATTATTTCCCAAATTTAAAGACGTCAATTGATTAATATTACAATTTACTTCTTTCAATTGTGTATTCTGACTCAAGTCCAATGTAGTCAAATGATTATTGAGACATCTCAATTTAGTAATATTAGTAAACGCCTCAATCCCTTGTAAGGAAGAAATATTTTTAGACGCTACATCTATTTCTCCCGTGTAGGCTGTTGCTTCTGACACCTGTATTTCGCCATCCCCATTGGTATTAATTGCCGTATTGTTCAATAAGGCAGTTTTGAAATTCGCATTTGGTATCGTAACCACTTCTGGGGTTTGTGCTTGTGCCAAACTTGCAGTAAACAACATGGTAGCGGAAAGAAATACCTTTCCAAAAAATAATCTGTTTTTCATAATGAATAATATATATAATTATTAATAATTCTAAAGACGATAGAGCCAACGCTCTTAAACAATATTTGCAACAAATATACCCCCCCCATCACAAAAACACCATAAATATTACATAATTTTTTCATAAAATAATTGACACCCATAAAAGTAAGAAGCAATATAGTATCGCCCCAATAAACTGACACATAATCCTTAAATTCAATTTATTACCTTTCAAAAAACAAGGAGTTGCCTAATTTCCCTTCAAATTTGGAATCAATAAAGACATTTTTTTTAGTTCTTACATCTATTTCTTTCGCGATTTGTTCAAATGCGAAAAACATATAATACCTCTGACTATAGACAACTCAAAAATTTTATGTTTTTTTCTCATATTAAAAATAACAAACTTTGTAAATTGCTTTTTTATCTGCTATTTTTATAAAATCCATCGATTTACACTATTCCTTAACAAAACGCTGTAAAAACAAAAACTCTTTTTTATACCTTTGTAAGGTAATATTCATGCTATATATGGAATTTTCAGAAATCATAGGTCAAAATCACATAAAAAAACATTTGCAATACAGTGCAGAACAAGGGCGTATTCCTCACGCTCAGTTGTTTATTGCTCCTGAAGGTGTCGGTGCATTGGAAATGGCGATTGCGTATGCGCAATTTGTCATCAATCTACACACAGAGAGCGACGAAAAACGAAAAGCAAATTCATTGAAATTTACCAAAGTACAGCATCCCGATCTACACTTTTCCTTTCCCTTTTATGGCAATAAAGAGACTATTTTATCTGATACCTATAGAGACCAGTGGAATGAGTTTATCACACAATATCCGTATGGTAGTATGAAAGATTGGATGAAATTGGTTGATGTGAAAAATCAACAGTTGATTATTCCAAGAAGAGAAGCCGATAATATTGCCAAAAAACTATCACTAAAGGCATACGAAGGTGGCTACAAAGTGATGATTATTTGGATGGCGGATAAAATGAACCCCGAAGCCAATAATACGCTATTGAAATTACTGGAAGAGCCACCACATAAGACCTTGTTTTTGCTGATTGCAGAAAACGAAAAAGAAATTCTCCCTACGATCTACTCTCGTTGTCAGGTGATACATTTCAATCCGCTATCGGACAAAGACATCGCTACTGCCTTGATGGAAAAACATCAATTGTCCGAAGACGAAGCAATGACAATAGCCAAAACAGCTCAGGGAAATTATAACAAAGCAATAAAAATTGCCGAAAACGAAGAAGATGACGATTTGCCATTTGACAAATGGTTTGTACAATGGATGCGTGCCGCTTATTTAGCAAAAAAAGACCCTAGTCAATTGGTCAATCTCACCAAATGGGGCGACGAACTCTCGCTAATAGGTCGTGAAAATCAAAAATTGTTTCTAAAACATTGTATAGAAGTAATACGTCAGGCGTTTTTATACAATTATAATGTGAAAAATTTGGTGTATTACAAAAGTAAAGAAGAAGGATTTTTGCTAAGCAATTTTGCAAAGTTTGTCAATGATAAAAATATCAATGATTTTTATAGAGAACTCAACGATAGTATTTATCACATAGAGAGAAACGGAAATCCGAAAATCATTTTTAGCAATCTGTCTATCAAGCTCACTCGATTTTTACACAAAGGATTGTAACACTATCTGTATCTCTTGAATAGAAAATATACAACGAGTATTTGTATAAAAACAATCAGAAAAAACTTCCATCGAAAGGAAGTTTTTTGTGTTTTATGACGGAAGTGATTCATCCCAAGCCACGCTCCGATTGTACCACCAAACAAGCACAACAACAAGAGATTCTTTTCAGATATACGGAAACTTTTCTTTTTAGCTGCATTTTTATCTATGTGAAACAAGCTATAAGCGATAAAATTTACCGCTACGAGGTACATAAAAAGTATTTTTCGCATAATGAATTAGTTGTATTTTGGATGGGCATACAAATCCATTTGTCGAGAAATAAAATTGATGCGTTTTTGTATATATGCACTGCCATTTTTAGCTTTAAACTTACGAGGATTAGGCAATATAGCAGCAATAGCAGCCGCCTCTCTTTTACTGAGATTTTTTGCCGACTTGCCAAACCAATGTTTAGACGCCGCTTCGATTCCATACACGCCATCCCCCATTTCGATGCTATTGAGATACACCTCAATGATGCGTTCTTTCCCCCAAATCCACTCGATAAGTACCGTAAAATATGCCTCTATTCCTTTGCGTATATAGGTCTTGTCTTGCCACAAAAACACATTCTTTGCCGTTTGCTGACTGATGGTACTTCCGCCTCTGAGTTTTTTACTTTTCTGATTGCTTTCATAAGCCTTTTGGATAGATTTAAAATCAAAACCATTGTGCGAAGTAAACTTTCCGTCCTCACTTGCAATGACAGCTTTTTGGATAGAAATGGGCATCTCATCGATGGCAATCCATTCATGTTTCCATTTGAGCTCTTTGCCATTTGCTTTTTGTTCAAACAAACGTGCAACCATCAAAGGTGTAGCTGGCACAGGGACAAATTTGTACAAAAACACCATCCCAAAACTCAACAACAAAAATATGAGTACCAACCGCTTGAAAAATTTGAATATCGTTTTCACTGAGAAATGTGTGGAAATTAGTAACGAATTACTTAGAAGAGGAATCTTAATACTTCCTACTTCCTCCCCTTGCGGCTTTTTATCAATTTTACCACAAATGGTATGGTAGTAAGTGCAATAATAATCAAGATGATGTATTCGATATAGTGAGTAAGGTCTATGCCGTAGCTATCCAACAAGATGCGGTACATATAATGCCCAGCAAAAATCAATGAAAACGCCCACATAATCGAGCTAAGTATATTGTATAGAGCAAAGCGCTTCATATTCATATGAGCTACACCAGCGATAATAGGCACGAACGTACGAATGACAGGCAAGAAACGAGCAAAAATGATAGCCTTTCCGCCGTGTTTTTCAAAAAAGGCTTGCGATTCTAGGATATATTTCTTTTTAAACAACCATCCATCCTCTTTTTGAAACAAGTAGCTACCACTTTTCTTTCCAAACCAATAGCCAAAGAAATTTCCAATAATCCCGGCCAAAGCTACCAACGAAGACAAGGCAAATACATTGGTAAAATCATTGTTGAAATCGTGAAATTCCTTGATCAATTCGCTCGAATAAATGCCCGACAAAAACAGCAAACTATCTCCTGGCAAGAAAAAACCTGCGAGCAATCCCGTTTCTGCAAAGACTATAAATAGCACGACATACAAACCTATACGGTGACCTGCAATTTCTAAATTTATATAAAACTCTGGGTTGATCAAGTTTGACCATTGAAAATCATTCATATCTATCTTTTTCGTTTTTTTCGGCTGTGAAATTACTCATTTTTTACCATATATCCTTTGAAAGTTTTGTGAAAGTTTTGGGGAAATAAATCAAAAGACTTCCTGATATTGATTTTATTCTCCACAAATCACTTCAAAAAATCATAACAACATAAAAAAGGTCTGTCCGAAACCCCGGGCAGACCTTTTGGCATTCTAATGCTCGTGACCCTCTTCGCCAATAAAGATTTCCACAAACTTTTGTGATTGATTACCCGCTTTATCCAAAACAAAAAGCCCCACATGGTAGTGTCCCTCTTTTACCTCAGCAGGGACAGCTACGGTGTGTGTAATCTCTTGCAAAATGCCCGACAATGTTCCTTCATATTCATATTCAAATACAGGGGTAGCCAATGCTCTACGGTGCTGATGCCCATCATCGGCATTGTGAACCTCGATTTTGTAGGACGCCAATTCGACATTATCCGCAACAGCAGCCTTGACTTCAAAGTTCGTACCAGGCACCACTTCTTGGTCTTCTACAGGGGTTACCCATTCGATCATCGGTTTTACGATATCTACTGTACCCTCATCCTCTTTACACGCTACAAAGGTCAATGCCATTGCAACAAAAACTGAAAACTTTTTCATGATTATAAACTATTTAAAATGTTAATTTGATTACTACATCTATACTCCTACCCAAAGCAGGAATCTCTATCGCACGATAAAAACTATTGTGTTGATAATATTTAGTATTCCAAAGGTTTTGCACACGCAATTGTACCGACGCCTCACGCTCTTTCCATGGTAGTTGAGTCTGATACTTTAGATTACACACACTATATCCCCTTGTGGGGTGCTCATTTTGGGCGATGCGATGCTGAGCAGCAGCCAACTTGTACGAAATCTCGAGCAAATGATGAGCTATTCCTCCAAACTCGGGCAAACGATACCCCACCGAAAACACCGTATTAGCAGGCGTAGTAAACGGCAAAGCATATCGAGCCGTTCCCAATTGTGAGTTATATACATATTCAGACACATTCGAGAGTTGCCACTTGCTCCACTGATAGCCCACTTGTAGTTCGGCACCCACCATAAGGGCTTTGGATTGGTCGTATTGATAGATTTGACCACCGTGAGGCAAAGCCGAAAACCTACCCGAAGGCTTCAAGAAAATATAATTGCTAAAATAATATCCATACATACTCGCATCCACTGTCCAGCCATACGCTTCATAACGATGATTCCAGTCGAGTGAATAGCCACGTTCTACATCGAGGTCAGGATTGCCCAACTCGTGGCGAAAAGCCCCATGGTGAATCCCATTTGCCCCCAATTCGATCGCCGTAGGAAAGCGAAAGCTACTCCCCAGCGTCAAGGCACTATGCCAGTGGTGCGACGGATGAAAGGTAATCCCCAGCGAAACATTGCCCTGCGAAAAACTCCTGTCCAACTCCCTACTACGCCACGCATAGTCCGAGGCACGAGCATCAGAATAGCCCTTGTGGGTAAGGTAGTCGTACAAAATCGTATCATAATGCCCCTCTACCTTTAGCCTTGCCCTATCATAACGAGTACCCAATTCCAGTAAATGCCTATTCGAAACCTCCCACGCCCATTTGGCATACAGTCCCAGCGAATGTCGCTGATAGTTGGGCAGTAAAAAACTATAGCCCCCCACTTGGTTTAGCACCCACTGATTTTGCACACCCACCTCCAGTAGATGTTGTTCAGACAGATTTCGTTGCATAGACAATGCCTGCTCCCAAGCACTCTGCAAAAACTCCAGTTCCTTATCGGCATCTCTCACAGGCACAGGCTGATTGGGAAAATGCGAATGAAACGCACTGTACTCTCTACGCAGATTGTGCTGAAAACCTGTGGTAAAATTCCAGACCGTAGCCACCTCTTTCCACTGTGCATGATAGGACGCCATGATGTGGCGAGCCGTCTGAAAAGGAAAATCTACAGAGCGAGTATCTCCGTCGGGCAAAGTCTTTCGTACAGAAGGCACACCGTGAGCCCCGGAAAAAAAACCTGTCTTGCTCCAATAGCCACTCACCGAAAGCGTCCCCGTATATCGCTCGCCTGTCGTACCCCATTGCGTCATAAAAGACCGTTCGTCCCCAGCCGTATTGGTCATCACACCGTCGTAGATAGGGATGCGTGTCTGTAGATAATACACCTCATCCGTTGGCACGCGAAAATCTCCATAATCAATATAGCCCAACTTTACTTTCCAGAAGTGTTTATCGGTACGCAACGCTCCCTGCCACGCCTGTCCCAGACTGCGATTGTTGCCCAAAAAAGTCAGCACCGCCCTACCGCTCACACCCATCGTAGGCAGAGTTTCGTTGTTGATACGCACCACGCCCGCCATAGCATCGCTACCATAGGCAATAGCCCCTGCACCCTTTATGATTTCGATGCGTTCTACCGCCATCGCGTCGAGTTCCAATCCATGGTCGGCACCCCATTGCTGTCCCTCTCTACGCAGACCGTTTTCTACCACCAGCAGACGGTTGAGTCCCAGCCCACGAATCACAAATTTGGCACTCATACTTCCGATACGCTGCGCCTCTACTCCAGGCAAATACTCGAGAGACGAGGCCAGACTACCGTCAAAATTGGCAATCACATCGGTAGCCGAGGCACGCATCACATTTTCGGTAGTAGTATGCGTATGCACTACGATTTCCTCGAGTACCTCGGCAGGTTCTATCCAATCTTCATCGGTCTGAGCCGTCGTTGTAGCCGTAAAAAGAAAGGGGATATAAAATAAATGTTTGGTCATATAAGATAAATTTTTTATTGGGGCGTGCCGCTCCCTCCTCCGTTGTCGTCGGTAGTGTTGGGGCACGCCCATAGTATCCTTTTTTATATTAAGGATTTTATAGTACATAGTTTGTTTTCCTCCTATATAGGCGGTGCAAAAACTACATCGGCGGTGCTCGTAATGAGATATAGTGTGGCGAGAGGCTGGTGTATGAAGTGTATGCCTCTTTGGGGGGTTCGTAATGCGAAACCGATTGCCATAATGATAGTTGTGTGATGTCTGTAAGGGTCGATACCTGAAAGTAAAAGTCGCACAATCCGCAAGTTTCTTCGTCATGGTCGTGCGTGTGCTCGTGGTCTCCCTCACAGCTGTGTGTAGTATGTGTATGCTCTACCACGCCTGCATGATGCAAGGTCTGCACCGTGAAGACTACGACTATCCATAGTGCCATAAAAAGGCTGTATATGTGCTTGTATGATTTCATACGGAGACAAAATTACGGCTTTTGTTGTGCATAGGCAACATGCGGAGCTGTTAAATATTTCTTATTACACAACAAGCTGCCTTTTTGGGGCAGCTTGTAATGGTTTTATCTGATATAGAAGTTTTTTTGTTTGGATGACAACCGTAAAATTATTTTACGATTTTTAATTCGTCCAAGATATTGGTTGCTCCTGCGTATTTGTCTATAATAAACAGGATATAACGAGCGTCCACATTGATAGTTCTTTGTAGTTTTTTGTCAAAGATTACGTCTCCTGCCATTGCCTCGATGTTTCCATCAAATGCCAATCCTACCAATTCGCCTTTTGCATTGATTACCGGCGAACCAGAGTTTCCTCCCGTAATGTCGTGGTCTGTCAAAAAGTTTACTGGCAGCTCTCCGTGCATGTTTGCATATACTCCATAATCTTTAGCGTTGTACAAATCAATCAATTTTTGTGGATTTTCAAACTCCTCATCTCCTGCTTTGTGCTTTGCTATAGTACCTTTCAAAGTGGTGTACCAGTTTTGTTTTGCATCGTTTACCTTGTTACCCAATGGCAATCCTACTACTTTTCCGTAGGTAAGACGCAATGTAGAGTTTGCATCTGGATAGTATTTTTTCTTTGGATTTGCTTTTCTGTAGCCGTCCACCAACAAGCGGAATGATTTGTCGTAATTTTCTTTTAACGAAACCAAATTTTGTGGCATTTCGCGGTATTTTATTAATAGCGACTCAGAGATTTTGTACAATTCGTCGTTGGTAATTTGCTCTGCATTTGGGCTGTTTAGGTATGCAGTTAGGTTTTCCTTGCTTGCAAATACCGATTGGTCAAACGCTTGGTTGATTACACCTGAGAAATCATTGTTGTTTTTTGTCGCCAACGTCTTGATATAGGGTGCGATTTCGTACCCTGTAGATTTTGTTGCATACAAATGTAACTGACGAGCCAACATTTCTTTTTCCAATGGTGCATAAAACCCATTGTAAGAATCGTTGATTGCTTCTTCTAAATAGGATTTCATATTTGCACGCTCTGCTTCATTTGCATTGGCGTATTGTACCAAGGCTCTTCCCATAGAAAATGGTAGTGTAGCCAAGTTTGATGTACGCAAAGTAGTCATAATATAGTTGTCATGACGAGCTTTGGTATTTGTAGCTTTGTAGTATGCGTTGATGTTTTTGATTACATTTCCATATACTTTTTTCTGAGCGGTTTTGTTTGCCCATTTGTCAAATTTCTTTTCGTCTTTGCGTTTTTTGTCAGCTGTTTTGTGAGCCTTCAACGCCTCGATCATTCCTTGGCGGTTTTTCCAGTAGTTGGCTACCTGAGCGTATTTACTTGCGTAGTTGATTCGTACCTCATCGTTTTGATCCATGTATTTTTTCATTACATCCATACCCAATTTAGAACCTTCTACCCACGCTGGATATGCGTAATCTACATTTTGCTGAATCCCTTCTGCTGGCATCCAACGGTTGGTACGTCCTGGATATCCCAAAATCATTGTAAAATCTCCTTTTTCTACTCCTTTGATGTTGATAGGCAAGAAGTGTTTAGGCTTCAATGGTTGGTTTGTAGGAGCATAGTCTGCTGGTTGGTTGTTGGCATCTGCATATACTCTAAACAATGCAAAATCTCCTGTGTGTCTTGGCCACTCCCAGTTGTCAGTATCTCCACCGTATTTTCCAATAGCGTTTGGCGGTGTACCTACCAATCTCACATCTTGGTAGTCTTGATATACAAAGTAGTAGTACTCATTTCCTTGAAAAAACGAACGAACCGAAACGGTATATTTTCCGCCTTCGTTGTTTTCTTTTTCGATTTTAGCAATCTCTCGGTTGATGGCTTGTTCGCGTTCTCTTTCAGACATTTTGTTGTTTACCACGCCCAAGATTCTCTTCGTAACATCGTCCATGCGAACAAAAAACCTTACAGAAAGTTCTTTTGGCTTTCTTTCTTCTGACATGTTTTTTGCCCAGAAACCGTTGGTCAAAATATCGTCTTGAGGAGTAGCCAACTCAGCAATTGCCTCGTATCCGCAGTGGTGGTTGGTCAAAACCAACCCTTTGTCAGAGATGATTTCGGCAGTACATCCGCCGTCAAACTGTACGATAGCGTCTTTCAACGAGTTGTTGTTGATGCTATAAATTTCCTCTGGAGTCAGTTGCAACCCCATTTTTTGCATGTCGCGATAGTTGAGTCGTTCGATAAACATCAAAAACCACATTCCTTCATTTGCCGATGCCCTAAAAGGCAATGCAGCAAAAATCATCGCAATAATTAGAATCGTTTTTTTCATTATAAAATTATTTTTTTGATATAAAACTCTGCAAATATAGAGAAGAGAAATTTATTTTGAATGATGAATTATAAATTTTGAAAAATAATTAAGTGTAACTGTCTTAGTATTATTTCATAATAGCTTTTGTTGTTTTAGTATAAATATTTTAATGAATTTAACCTTTTACGATACCATATGAATTGGGGGGGGGCAGGAAAATATAATGGTAATGGAAACTTTAATCCTAGAACTTTCGATTTTAACTATCAAGTTGATTTAGTGTACAACATAAACAAGCCAAGAAGTTTACGATGAAAACATTTTACTATTTTTTATTTATAAATCTATTTTTTACAGGTTGTAATAATCTTAATAATGATGATAAAATGTTCGTTTTTGATATGAATGTTGGTAGTATTTATCATATTTTAAATAAAAATGGAGAATTAAAACTCGATTATAACGATAGTAATCTTAATTTTGAAATTATTACTTTGGTAAAAGATTTATAATCAAAAAGGAAGCTGTCCAAAATTTTGAGTAGCTTTTTTTGTAACGAATAAACACAAAATAACTGTACATTTGCAATTCACCAACCACAATTCACCATTTTTAAAAATATGCCTCCACGCAAAAAGACATATAAAAAGAAATCGACCACAGCTAAACGCTCGTTTAGATTGAGCAAGTATCATATTGTAGGCTATGCAACAATTATTTTATTGGCAGTGATTTTTCACTATCGAGATGGGATTTCGTATTTGGCAAAGGACTGGTACTATTCTATTTTTCACAATGAGAAAGTCAAATCTACCCTGCACGATGTGAGAACAATCGAAATTTTAGACAAGCACAACCAACATTTGTTTGGCTTTGATGTTTCTCATTATCAAAACGAAATCAATTGGCGTGGAATCGATAGTTTGTATCAGAAATTCCCCTTAGATTTTGTATTTATTCGTTCTACGATGGGCGGAAACGGTGTGGACAAAAACTTTAAGCAAAACTGGAAGTACGCGAAAGTCCGTCTGCTGGTTCGTGGAGCCTATCACTATTACCGACCTGATGAAAACAGCACCCTACAGGCTCAAAACTTTATCAGAAATACCCCGTTGACGGTGGGCGACTTTGTACCCGTACTGGACATTGAAGACTATCCCAAACACCAGTCGATAGAAGATTTGCAGAAAGGCGTAAAAAACTGGTTGAACATAGTAGAGAAACATTACGGCGTAAAGCCCATCATCTACTCAGGTGAAAATTTTTACAATCAAAACCTCAAAGCACATTTTCCTGAATACAAAATATGGATAGCCAAATACAGTGCCTTTAGTGATAAAATAAAAGACGATTGGCATTTTTGGCAGTTTACAGACAAGGGCAGTGTAGAGGGAATCATCGGCGATGTAGATTTGAATATTTTCAACGGAAATCGCCACGATTTGAAAGGTTTTTTGATAGATAGGTAAAGACTATTGTGAATAAAAATGCACAAAATCGTATTTGTAACCCCAAAACATTCCGTATTTTTGGCAAAATTTTAAAAAAACGAAACAACTATGGCAAAAATTCTTACAGGAGTACAAAGTACAGGTACCCCTCACTTAGGAAACTTGTTAGGGGCAATCATCCCAGCTATTGAGATGGCAAATGACCCCAACAACGAAACTTTTTTGTTTATTGCCGACTTGCATTCGGCTACGCAAATCAAAGATGGTGCATTACTTAGAGAAAACACCTACAGCGTTGCGGCCGCATGGCTTGCATGTGGTTTGGATACCGAAAAAGTAGTGTTTTACAAACAATCGAGTGTGCCTCAAACCTGTGAGTTGTCGTGGTATTTGAGTTGTTTCTTTCCCTTCCAACGTCTCACCTTAGCTCATTCGTTCAAGGACAAAGCCGATCGATTAGCAGACGTAAACACTGGACTTTTTACCTACCCTATGCTTATGGCTGCTGATATATTGCTATACGATGTAGACATCGTCCCCGTAGGAAAAGACCAATTGCAACACTTGGAGATAACCCGTGACGTAGCCTCGCGTTTCAACCATCAAATGGGAGAAACCTTTGTACTACCTACTGCAAAAATCGCCGAAGACGTAATGATCATCCCTGGAATAGATGGAGAAAAAATGAGCAAGTCTCGTAACAACTATATCAACATATTCCAAGACGACAAAAAGTTGCGTAAGCAAATCATGAGTATCGTTACTGACACTACGCCACTCGAAGATCCCAAAAATCCAGATACCTGCAACGTGTTTGCCTTGTACAAGTTGGTAGCAACACCAGAGCAAGTAGAAGAGATGAGAGCCAACTATCTGGTAGGAAACTACGGCTACGGACACGCAAAACAAGCACTTTTTGAAGTAATCTGTGAGAAATTTAAAGATGCACGCGAAAAATACCAATACTACATCAACCACCTCGAAGAGGTAGATCGATTATTGGAAAATGGAGCAGAGAAAGCAAACAAAATAGCCGACGCTACTCTGCAACGCGTACGAGAAAAAATGGGCTATTAATCAAAGAGTTTGACGGACAAATAAATTTCCTTATATTTGTCCGTTTTTTTGTAAAAACTATACAAGTTACAGAAAAACAGACATCCATTAACTAAAAAATATAAAATGCAAAACAAAGGATTAGTCAAGTTTATTGCCTTGTTGTTTGCAGTGGTAAGTATTTATCAACTGTCGTTTACTTTCGTAGCAAGGAAGTATCAAAATCAGGCAAAAGAAGTCTCTGGCGGAGACCTTACAAAAGAATCACGCTACTTAGATTCTATTTCCAACCAAAAGGTATATTTGGGACAAACCTTCGAGGAGGTTCGCACAAAACAAATCCAAAAAGGTCTGGACTTAGAAGGAGGTATCAACGTGATGCTGCAAATTTCTATCAAAGACATTTTGAAAGGATTGGCAAACAATTCTCAAAATTCTGTCTTTAATCAGGCGTTGAGAGAAGCTGAAAACGAAAGAGGTGGAAACGAAACTTTCTTAGAGGCGTTTTACCGTGCATTCGACAAAGCATCGAAAGGTACTGTAAAACTCAACTCTGCCGAAATTTTCGCTCACCGCAATTTGCCAGAAATCACTCCTTCGCTTACAGATGCACAAGTAAAAACTGTTTTGAACCAAAAAGTTCAAGAAGCTATTGACAGTGCGTACGAAGTATTGACCAAGCGTATTGACAAGTTTGGGGTGGCATCTCCAACTATCCAAAAGGTAGGAGAAACAGGTAGAATCCTTATCGAATTGCCAGGTGCAAAAGACATAGACCGTATTCAAAAAATCTTAAAATCTACCGCTCAATTAGAATTTTGGGAGGCCTACAATATGGAAGAAGTGTTTGGTTTTATCCAAACGGCAAACGAAGTATTGAAAGCTAAAACTACCGAAGCTGTAGCCGAAACTACCGATGCAGAAACAGAGCAACCAGCAGAAGAAACCTCTGCTGCAGAAAAATTATTGTCGGCGGTACAGAAAGAAGACACAAAAACCGAAACAAAATCAGACAAAGAAGATTTTGGACCTATCTTTAACTTAGTACAAGGGATAGGACAACAAGGCTCTCCTATGATTGCCTTTTTCCAAGTACAAGATACAGCAAAAGTAAACGCATACCTAAAAGACCCTCAAGTAAAAAATCTATTGAGAGGCGACCAACGTTATGCAAAATTTGTATGGGGTAAACCTGCCGAAGGTGGTATCACAGCCCTATATGCATTGAGAGGAAACGCTCAAAACAAAGCCCCTCTTACAGGATCATTTATCACCGATGCAAGAGACACTTACGACCAGATGAACCGTCCGGCAGTAAGTATGTCGATGAATGTAGCAGGTGCTAAAGAATGGGAAAAACTCACAGGAAGAGCCTATACACAAAAAACAGCAATCGCTATCGTGTTGGATGACATAGTATATTCAGCACCTGGTGTATCAAGCGGACCTATCACAGGAGGAACTTCTGAAATCACAGGAACCTTTACCATCCAAGATACCAAAGACCTTGCAAACATTTTGAAAGCTGGTAAAATGCCAGCCTCAGCAGACATTGTATCTTCAGAAATCGTAGGACCATCATTAGGACAGGCAGCCATCGACGCAGGATTGACATCGTCATACATAGGATTATTGGTTATCGCCTTGTGGATGGTATTCTACTACGGCAAAGCCGGATGGTATTCAAACATCGCCTTGATTGTAAACTTAGTATTCCTATTTGCTGTATTCTCGGCATTCGGATTTGTATTGACATTGCCAGGTATCGCAGGTATCGTACTCACGATGGGAACAGCAGTAGATACCAATATTTTGATATACGAACGAGCAAAAGAAAGTTTGCGTGAAGGAAATACAGTAAAAGATGCCATCAAGCACGCTTTTAGTTGGGACGGAGCTATGTCGGCAATCATCGACGCCAATGTTACCACTGCATTGACTGGAGTTGTGTTGGTAATCTTTGGAACAGGTCCAATCAAAGGATTTGCGATTACTTTATTGATAGGTATTGCTACATCGTTGTTTACAGCAATATTCATCACGCGTATGTTGGTGGACGGAGCAGCAAGCAGAGATGCCAACTTAGCTTTCTCGAACAATATTACTAAAAACTGGTTTACTAAGATGAATTTCGACTTTATCGGTAAAAAGAAATTCACTTACATATTCTCAGCTATTACCATTGTCTTGTGTGTATTAACACTAAACACCAACGGACTCAACTATGGAACAGACTTTACAGGAGGACGCACCTACCAAGTACAGTTTGACCAAAAAGTAGAACCATCGGCGATTGCAGCTCAGCTATCAAAAGCTTTTGGAAGTAATGTAGAAGCCAAGACATTTGGGTCGGCAGACAAAATCAAAATCACCACCAAGTATATGGTGGACGAAGAAGGAGCCAATGTAGATCAGCAAGTAACACAAGACTTGTATGCAAATATCAAAACATTCTTCAAAGACCAAAACCTAACATACGAAGAATTTGTAAATCCAAGCGACGACAAAAACATTGGAATCCTACAACAGTCAAAAGTAGGCCCAGCAGTAGCAAAAGATGTGAAAAACAATGCCTACTGGGCAGTAGGAGGATCGTTGGCAATCGTGTTTATCTATTTAGCTCTATCGTTCCGCAGATGGCAGTACTCATTAGGAGCCGTAGTAGCTGTAGCCCACGACGTATTGATTGTATTAGGAATCTATTCTTTTTTCTACAAATTTGCACCATTCAATATGGAAGTAGATCAATCGTTAGTAGCTGCATTGCTTACCGTAATCGGATACTCGCTCAACGATACCGTAATCGTATTTGACCGTGTTCGCGAATTCATCAAAGGAAACACCGAAGGTACTTTTGAAGAAGTAGTAAACAAAGCCGTAAACACGACCATGTCGCGTACATTCAACACCTCGGCAACCGTATTGTTTGTATTATTGATTATGTTCTTCTTCGGAGGAGAGTCAATCCGAGGATTTGTCTTTGCGATGCTATTAGGTATCGGAGTCGGAACCTACTCATCACTCTTTATCTCGACGCCAATCTTGGTAGATACTATCAAAAAACAAGCAGAAAGAGAAAGACAAGAAGCCCTTGAAGAAAAACTAAGACAAGAGCAAGAAGGTACAGAAGCCGAAAACATACAAGTATAATAAAAAACAGAGATTGCCCAAAAGGGACAATCTCTGTTTTTTTGTATAAAAATAATATTGATACAATATATCTACAACATCAAAGGCATTGTTTCCAATGTAAATATTTTAAACTTTAAAAAAATTCAAAAACAAAACAAGCTGTCCAAAAAGGACAGCTTGTTTTGTTTTTACTCGGCAATCAATTTACCATTCATGATGGCAAAATGCCCAGGGAAAGAACACAAATATACATATTCACCTGGTTCGTTGATGGTAAATTCTACCGTAACAGATTCACCTCCTCCAATCATTTTGGTATATGCAATCATATCGTTTTTTGCCTCAACAGGTACATAATCTGTAACTTTTGCTTCAGCAGCTCTTAAGGCAAAATCAGCAGCATCTACTCCTTTGTTTAGCAAAACAAAGTTGTGCCCCATCATTTCTTTTGCCATTTTACCTGTGTGTACCAATGTCAATTTAATCGTTTTTCCGACAGGTACTCTTAACTCTGTTTTGTCGTATTGCATCGCATCGTTGCTTTCCAATCTCACCTCTACAGTATTTTCATCAACCGCTTCTTCAGTAATTGTCTGAGACGGAGATACCACTGTAGATTCTTTTTTACCACAAGCTACAGTCATCGTTGCTACCGCAACTGATAAACCTAAAAATTTTAGTGCTTTCATGTTTTGTTTATTTATTTTCTTAATAATTAATACTTTGTACTCTATTCCTCCTTACTCTCAATCTTCGCCCAAGTATCTCTCAATCCTACCGTTTTGTTGAACACTAATTTTCCTTCTTTACTGTCTTTATCAACAGTGAAATAACCCAATCTTTGGAACTGGAATTTATCTCCCTCTTTTGCCGATTGCAAACTTGGCTCTACAAATCCTGTGATAACATTCAACGAATTTGAATTGATGTATTCTTTAAAGTCCACTTCTTTGTTTCCGTCTGGATTTTCGTGTGTAAACAAACGGTCGTAAATGCGAACTTCTGCCTCAACCGCATGCGAAATAGACACCCAGTGAATGGTACCTTTTACTTTTCTCTTTGATGCTTCTGTACCACTTCCCGAACGAGAATCTGGATCATAAGTTGCGTGAATTTCTGTAATGTTTCCGTTTTCGTCTTTTACTACACTTTCTCCTTTGATGATGTACGCATTTTTCAAGCGAACTTCTTTACCAAGCGTTAAACGGAAAAATTTAGAGTTAGCTTCTTCCAAAAAGTCTTCTCTTTCGATGTACAATTCTTTTGAAAAAGGCACTTTTCTATAAGTTACTTCCTCCGCTTCCGGGTTGTTTTCTGCATCCAACCACTCTTCTTGCCCTTCTGGATAGTTGGTAATCACCAATTTTACAGGGTCTAAAACCGCCATAACACGGTTGGTGATTTTATTCAAATCCTCACGAACGCAAAATTCCAACAACGACACATCGATTAAGTTAGTGCGTTTGGCAATTCCGATGGTATTGGCAAAATTGCGAATAGCAGTAGGTGTATATCCTCTTCTACGCATACCCGAAATCGTACTCATACGCGGATCGTCCCAACCTGTTACATGACCTTCGTTTACCAATTGCAACAATTTTCGTTTTGAAACAACAGTATGTGATAAGTTTCTACGAGCAAACTCTCGTTGTTTTGGACGCACTTTGTTTTCGTCGTAGATTTGATCCAAAAACCAATCGTAGAGCTCTCTGTGAGGTAAAAATTCTAAAGTACAGAATGAGTGAGAAACCTGTTCGATATAGTCAGACTCTCCATGAGCCCAATCGTACATTGGATAGATTTTCCATTCTGTACCTGTGCGGTGATGCGACGCATTGATGATGCGATACATAATAGGATCACGCATCAACATATTTGGAGATGCCATGTCGACTTTTGCTCTCAAAATGTATTCACCTTCGGCAAATTGACCGTTTTTCATGCGTTCAAACAAATTTAAGTTTTCCTCCACACTGCGATCTCTGTTGGGAGAATTTACCCCCGCTTGTGTAGGCGTACCTTTTTGTTCGGCTATTTCTTCCGCAGAAAGATTATCTACATAGGCTTTTCCTTTTTTGATAAGCAATACAGCCCAATCGTACAATTGTTGAAAATAATCTGAGGCATACACCTCTTTATCCCACGAAAAGCCCAACCATTCTACATCTCGCTTGATAGCGTCTACAAATTCTTTTTCTTCTTTTGCAGGGTTGGTATCGTCAAAACGCAAATTTACAGGAGCATTGTAGTCGATACCCAAACCAAAGTTTAGGCAAATAGACGAAGCGTGTCCGATATGTAAATATCCATTGGGTTCTGGAGGAAAGCGAAAACGCAATTTGTCGTTTGGCAATCCGTTTTTCAAATCTTCTTCAATGATTTGTTCTATAAAGTTCAATGACTTTTCTTTTGCTGACATAATTTTTCTTTCGTTTGAATGTTTACCTTAAATCAAAGGATTTTTATCCTACAAAATTACAAAAAAAAGGCGATACAATAATCTTTGTGTAACAATTCGTCGTTTTTTCTTTATCTATGAAAAAATATGTTAAAAAAAACAATGGAAACAAATTTTAGCACACAAAATCGTCCTAAGATGAATTTTAATTCGCTTCTTAATGATTCCTTTCAGACTTACAAATCCTCATTGGGTTATCAAGTAGTAATCGTTGTAATAGCGACCATTGCTTCGTTTATATTTTCGTTTATCGCATTATTGCTTTCAATTTCGGGAGCAGTACTTTATGGAATTGAATTGGTATCGTGATTACAGTCATGTTTTTTTGTAGCGTCTTCTTACACAGTATATATTGCAGAACGAGGGATTCCTTCGGATAAATAAATAGGTTTTCAACGTGTTAACATAAAAGATAAGGATTGTATTTTTATAATTTTTGTTTTATAATTAAAAGAAATAACATATATTAAAGTAAAATGAGAAAGGTATATAAAATAATTTCACTTTTATTATTTTCAAGTGTGATTTTCTTTTCTTGTGATAATGAAAATTCAGAAATTGAAAGATATAAAAATGGATACCGAAAACCAGAATTAATTGGGAAATGGAAGTATCTTTTGAACGATGATATAGAATATAATTTCTTTTTAGTTTTTAATAATAGTGGAGAGATTTATAGCGAAAGATTATATCATACAGGAGAAAAGAATTCTTTTCTACTTTATTATTACTACACTAAAGATAACATAGTTTATAAATATGCCCCAGGTGGTTTTAAAAAAAGTGGTCAAAAAATTAATTGTCCTTTCAAAATAGATAATGACACATTAAAATTATTTTACACAAATGAAGCTGAAGTTTATATAAGAGATAGTGAATAATCATATGTGTATAAAATTTGAAATAAAACTTAAAGACTGTCCAATTTCATCGGGCAGTTTTTTTGCAAGGATATCAATTTCTTTATTTTATAATGAAAATTTTCTCCTATTTTTTGATTATAAAAAAATATTGTACATTTGTCGCTTAATTATAAAAAAATAATACATAATGTAAATATTTCTAGTTGGTACTCTCCTTTAGTTACACCGAGAGATATTTATATGGACGATCATACATAAAAACTGAAGTAAAATGAGAAAGATATTGATGTTAACGTTGTTTTTATTTTTATCGAATTTGATTTTCTTTTCTTGTGATAATGAAAATTCAGAAATAGAGCGATATAAAAATGGATATAGAGATCCAGAGATAATTGGAAAATGGTTGTTGATAAAATCAAATATTTCTGATCATAGATATGAGATACAACTTAATTCGATTGGAGAATGGTGGGGCGAATTTATTTTTGATTCAGGTTATCATCAAAGAGATTTTGAGGGGTATTATTTCACAAAAAACAATACAATTTATAGATATTTACCTGGTTCTTTTAAAGAAAGTAGTCAAAAATTCAATTTTCCTTATCAAATAAATAATGATACATTAAAAATATTCTATTCAAATGAACCCTATATTTATTTAAGAATTAATGAATAATTGTTGGCTTGATAAAGTAATTTAAAGGCTGTCCAACCATTGGACAGTCTTTCTTTATGAATTTATGTTTAAATGCTTAATATGGGAATCATACGATTAAAAAACATTCGCGTCTTTACCAATCACGGTTGTTTGGTAGAAGAGGAAAAAATAGGCTCAGATTATCGAGTAGATTTGGAGGTAAAAGCAGATTTGCAGCCTTCTGCACTTTCTGATGAGTTGGCAGACACGGTTGATTATGTACACCTCAATGCCATTGTAAAAGAAGAAATGGCAATTCGTTCCAAACTTTTGGAACATGTAGCTGAAAGGATTATTCAGCGTATTTTTAGAGAATTACAGATGGTTACTTATGTCTTGATTGAAGTATCAAAAATCAATCCGCCGATTGGTGGAGATGTAGAACAAGTAACCATCGTCATGGAAAAATCGAGATAAAATAAAATACCACTCCGTTTGGAGCGGTATTTTTGTTGGTCTACTAGGACTCGAACCTAGAACGACTGAACCAAAATCAGCTGTGTTACCATTACACCATAGACCAATAAATTTTCAAAATTGAAAACTTGTATTACTTCAAATAAATATATAATAAAAAGACGATTAGTCTTTGTTGGTCTACTAGGACTCGAACCTAGAACGACTGAACCAAAATCAGCTGTGTTACCATTACACCATAGACCAATATAAACCTTTCTTTTGCGATTGAACGAAAGGTTTACGTTCAATTTAAAAATTTATTATCTTATGAAAATAAAATTTAGCCTGAAATAGCAAACATACTTACTTTCTTTTCAAACTCGAGTGCAAAGATATGGATATTTTTTATAGTTGCAAATCTTTTTAGAGAAAAATTATTTTTTTTATTAAATTTCATTTCTACCAAAAAAAAACGTTACTTTGTGGGTTTATACAAAATTTATAGTAAATCAATGATAACATTCAAAACAAGTAAACAAATCTTAGGATGGATTGTTTTTGCAATCGCCCTGATTACCTATGTTTTAACGCTCGAGCCTACCTTGAGTTTTTGGGATGCTGGAGAGTATATTGCTACTTCTACCAAATTACAAGTAGGTCACCCTCCTGGCGCTCCTCTTTATCAAATGTTGGGAGCTTTGTTTTCGCTTTTTGCCTCTGATGTTACAAAAATTGCCTATTGGGTAAATATGGTAGCTGCTGTTTCGAGTGCATTTACCATCTTATTTATGTATTGGAGTGGAGTAGAAATCTTGCACAGAATACTGCGCTCTACTCAAGAAAAAGTAAACAAAGTTCAAGAATATGCTATTTTGGGTAGTACATTTGTTGGTGCATTGGCTTTTACTTTTTCTGATTCGTTTTGGTTTAGTGCAGTCGAGGCCGAAGTATATGCGACAGCTATGCTCCTCATCTCGGTTTTGCTTTGGGCGGGGTTGAAATGGACTGAAAATATTCATACTCCTAGAGCTGATAAATGGTTATTACTTATTGGATTGGTAATAGGTCTGTCATTTGGAGTACATTTTATGGCATTGCTGACCATTCCTACGATAGGATATTTGTATTATTTTGCTAAATATCCCAAAATTACTCTACAAAACTTTATCGGTGCCAATGCTATCATCATTGCTATCTTACTATTTAGCTTTTTGTATTTGATGCCTTGGACATTTGCATTTTTTGGAAAAACGGAAATTTTCTTCGTAAATAGCCTAAATATGCCTTTCAATTCGGGAACTATCTTTGGTTTTGTATTGATTGTTTCTCTATTTGTAGGCGGATTGTTTTTCACCCAGAAAAAACAATTGACTCAATACAATACATTACTTCTTACTGTTTTATTCATCTTTATCGGTTTTTCGTCTTGGTTGATGCTACCTATTCGTGCCAATACGCAAATTCCAATCAATGAAAACAAACCTTCGGATGCTGCCGAGTTAAAAGCATACTACAATCGTGAGCAATATGGTGAACGTTCGCTTTTTTACGACACATTCTTTACAGTAAAATATCGTCGTGAATTGGACAAAAACAAACCTTATATCGATGGAAAGCCCAACTATGAACGAAATTATGAAACAGGGAAATATGAAATAGTAAATAATTACAAAAACTCAGAACCCAACTATTCCTCTTCTCTAAAAGGTTTCTTGCCGAGAATGTGGAGTACTGACGGCTCGCACCCACTCAACTATATGCGTTATGGTGGGCCGTTGAAAATAAAAAACATTTCGGGAAATAGCGATTACGACAGAGATCTTTACAAACTAGAAAACGATCTAAAAGATGGCACGCTTTCACTTAGAGATTACGAGGCAAATATTCAATATTTAGCTCAGTTTGAAGATCAGTTCAAAATAGAAAACCCTACCTTTTTCCAAAACATGAAATTCATGTTTGACTATCAATTTGGCTACATGTATTGGAGGTATTTGATGTGGAATTTTTCTGGAAGACAAAACGATATTCAAGGTGCAGGAGGAAGAGATAATGGAAACTGGGTAACTGGTATTTCGTTTTTAGACGAAATACGTTTGGGATCACAGAAAAATTTACCGTCAGATTTGGCAAATAACAAAGGTAGAAATCACTATTATATGTTGCCTTTTATCTTGGGATTGATCGGTGCTTTTTGGCATTCTAAGAATGACTGGAAATCGTTTTACATGTTGGCAGCTCTATTTGTTTTGACGAGTTTTGCCTTGAAAGTATTTCTAAACGAGCGTCCGTTTGAGCCAAGAGAAAGAGATTATGCTGTAGTGGGATCGTTTATGGTATTTGCCCTTTGGATAGGAATGGGAGTTTTTGCAATTTTCCAACAATTGGCAAAGAAAATTTCTCCAAAAGTTGCACTTCCTATCACTTTTGCTGTTTCATTATTGGCTGCTCCTGTATTGATGGCAAAGGAAAACTGGGACGATCACGACCGCTCGGGCAAAGACACGGCATTGGCATTAGCAAAAGCCTACCTCGACTCTATAGAACCCAACGGTATAGTGTTTACTATAGGCGACAATGATACCTTTCCTTTGTGGTATTTGCAAGAGGTAGAAGGCTATCGTACCGATGTGAGAGTTGTATGTACCGCATTGTTGCAAGCAGAATGGTATATAGACCAAATGAAAGTAGCGGCGTATGATTCAAAACCTCTGAAAATCAGATTTGATCATAAGCAATATGCAGGAAGTAATCTGTATTATGCAGCAATTGCCCCTTCGATGGATGAACGAGTAGAACTCAATGATTTGATGGAGTACATTGCAAACGATGACCCTCGTACAAAAGTAGAAATGAGCAATGGCGAACAAATTATTCGTATTCCCACAAAGAAATTTAAAATTACTGTTGACAAAGAGAAGGTATTGGCTACAAACACCGTGAGCGAAAAATACGCAGAAGAAATAGTATCGGAAATATCGCTTGACATCAATGACAATGCGATTTATAGACAACGCATCATCATGTTGGACATCATCTCAAACAATCTTTGGGAACGACCAGTATATTTTACATCAGGTTCGCTATCTGAAGAAGATTTCTTGTGGATGAAAGATTATATGCAACTCACAGGTTTGGTGTACAAACTGGTACCTATCAAAACACCAATGGATACACAACCACACCCTATCTTTATTGGAAATATTGATACAGAAAAAATGTATCAGACGGTAAAAAAATGGGATTGGGGTAATATGGGTAGCGACAAAATCTATCACGACCCAGAAACTCGTAAAAATGCGTTTTTATATCGTATCAATTTGTCGAGATTGGCAGAAACTCTATACCGTGAAGAAAAGAGAGAAAAAGCTATCGAAATTGCTGATATCGCACTAAAAAATCTCCCAATAGACTATTACGGTATCTATGAATCGGTAGAACCATTTGCCGAATTGTATTACAGAACAAACGAAATCAAAAAAGCGGATGACGTTGTAAGCCAATTAAAGAAAAAACGCATAGAATATTTAGCTTATTATGCAAGTATGCCTACGCAAGAGCAAGATGAGTATGCTATGGAAATTATAGACAATTTACAGGCATTACAACGTTTGGCAGATTTAGCAGAAAAGAAAAGTCCTGCTATGTATAAAGTGCTTGAAAAAGAGTTGCTAAAACAAAGTAGTATCTTTAAACGATACATAGATGCTCTTAGACAACAGCAAGAGATGATAGATGCCACTGAATTATCAGAGGATTCTCTATAAACCTAATAATAAAATAGGGTGTCCGAAAATCAACGGACACCCTATTTTTATATTTTTGATTTAAAATTTTAGATATTCTTTTCGATTAAATTTCATTAATCATTTTAGAAATTACATCCAATTTTGGAGTTAAAATCACTTCGATTCTACGGTTTTTTGCCTTCCCATCGGTAGTAGCATTGGATGCTATAGGAGCAAACTCACTTCTACCAGCGGCCGTAAGATTGCTTTTGTCAATTAACGGATTTGCTTCCAAGATATTTACAATTGCCGTAGCTCTTTTAGTGGACAAATCCCAGTTGTTTGTAATTCCGCCTCCCAAGGTACCAACTACTTTGTCGTTGTCGGTATGCCCTTCGATCAAAATAGCAATGTCTGGATTTTGAGCCAAAACGCTACCCAATTGTTGTACAGCATTACGTCCCTCAGGACTTACCGTCCAGCTACCCGACGAAAACAACAATTTGTTTTCCATCGATACATATACCTTTCCATCTTTTTGCTGTACTGTAAGACCTTTTCCTTCAAATTCAAACAAGGCTTTTGACAAAGCATCTTTCAACCTCTTTAAATTTTTATCTTGCTCATCCAATCGACTTTCAAGCTCAGATACTCTTTTAGATTTTGCATCCAATTCAAATTTCAATTTGTTTAAACGTTCAATTTCTGCTTTGATTGCAGCATCCGAATTTTTCTCCAAATCTTCAAAGTTTTTTGACATCGCATTATAATCAGAATTCCATTTGTTTCGTTCCTGAATTGCTTTAGTCAAATCGTTTTCCAACATCTTGTTTTTACCACTAAGATTGAGCATTGCTGCTTTGTTTTGCTCATTTTCTTCAGACAATAGTTCCAACCTATTGGCACAATCTTTATTTTTTTCGTTCAATTCGTTGTAGAGTCTTCGAGATACACACGAAGTAGTCAACAATACTACTGATGCTAATAAAACAATTTTTTTCATAGTTTTACTTATTTATTTACTTTCAATTTCTATAACTACTGGACAGTGGTCAGAATGCTTGGCTTCGGGCAAAATATACGCTCTTTTTATCCTTTCTTCCAAGTTTTTCTCAGCCAAAAGATAATCAATTCTCCATCCTTTGTTGTTGGCTCTGGCATTTGCACGATAACTCCACCAAGAATAGTGATGTGGCTCTTGAGTAAACAACCTAAAACTATCTGTCCATCCATCATTTATCAAAGCGTCTAACCAAGCTCGTTCTTTAGGCAAAAAACCAGAAACTTTTGCATTTCTCACTGGGTCATGAATATCAATTGCCTCATGGCAAATGTTATAATCACCACCAACAATTAAATTGGGAACTGTCTTTTTCAATTCATTGATATATGTACGAAAGTCGTCCATATATTGAAATTTGTGAGACAAACGCTCGATATTGGTACCCGAAGGTAAATACATAGACATAATAGAAACATCGTCAAAATCTACTCTCAGATTTCTACCTTCGGCATCCATATACTCGATTCCTGTACCATAAACAATGTTTTTGGGTTCTTTTTTACACAAAATAGCTACACCACTATACCCTTTTTTTTGTGCTGGGTAATAATACTGAAAAGGATATCCCGCCATTTCGATTTCCATAGTAGGAATTTGATCTTCCGTAGCTTTTATTTCTTGCAAACAAATGACATCAGGCGAGGCTGCTTGTAACCAATCTAAAAATCCTTTATTGATTGCTGCTCTAATTCCATTTACATTATAGGAAATGATTTTCATTAAAATGTATTATTTATATGTTCCAAACAACAAATATACTTTTTTAAAGTTAAAATAAAAAACCCAAGCCATCGTTTTTCTATTATGTTTTACAAGGGTAGTATAAAAAATTTGGCTTGGGTGGAAAAGGAGAGTATTATTGAATGTATAATTACACAAAAAATATATTAGTTATATAAAATTAAAGTGTAAAATTCTAGTAATGATATTTTAAAAATATATTGTCTGTTGCAAATGAAAACATATTTTCAATATTACAAAAGTGTTTTTTGATAATTGATTAAAATAATTTCAATAAATATGATAAAAATCACTTTTACACCCGTATATTTAGTATCATTATAAAAAATAAAAATATGTGCCGTATAAGCTATATAATTATTTGTCCTAGTATATGAAAATTTACTGAAAGAATCAGTAGCTTGGTATCAATATCATTACAAGAGAAGAAAAACAATCTATGCTTTTTAAATAGTAGTTGAAGTAAAAAACTTATATCTTTTAATGAAAAAAGAAAAAACTTGTACAATAGTACAAGTTTTTTTTCTTTTTTTTGAGCGGAAGACGAGGGTCGAACTCGCGACATTCAGCTTGGAAGGCTGACGCTCTACCAACTGAGCTACTTCCGCATTTTTTAATTAGGCTTTCACTAATCTGCTTTTTTATGTTCCAAGAGCGGAAGACGAGGGTCGAACTCGCGACATTCAGCTTGGAAGGCTGACGCTCTACCAACTGAGCTACTTCCGCATTTTTTAATTAGGCTTTCACTAATCTGCTTTTTTTATGTTCCAAGAGCGGAAGACGAGGGTCGAACTCGCGACATTCAGCTTGGAAGGCTGACGCTCTACCAACTGAGCTACTTCCGCGTTTTTGATTAGACTTTCACTAATCTGTTTTTTATGTTCCAAGAGCGGAAGACGAGGGTCGAACTCGCGACATTCAGCTTGGAAGGCTGACGCTCTACCAACTGAGCTACTTCCGCGTTTTTGATTAGACTTTCACTAATCTGTTTTTTTATGTTCTAAGAGCGGAAGACGAGGGTCGAACTCGCGACATTCAGCTTGGAAGGCTGACGCTCTACCAACTGAGCTACTTCCGCATTTGCATAACTTTATTATTGTTTTGCGAGTGCAAATATAAGAATAATTATTATTTCAATGCAAATTTTTTATACAAAAAAATATTTTTTTAAAGTATCTACAATTTATAATTATGAAAAACAAAAACCATTAAACAATAAATTCATTACTTGAATACAATCAATTACTAAAAAACAATAAAACAAAGCGTTTAAAGCCATATATTATACAATTGTAGTATGATGCTTTAAAAACAATAAAAACGTCTTAAAAACAATAAACGACTACTATATAAAAATTATACTTCAAATATAGTTTCCTTCATTTATTTAATAATATTTTGAAAACGTTTGGTCTTTTTTTATATGCACTATATAGTTAAACAACCATATTTAAATCGTATAGATTGCATACTAAAAATTACTTAAACAAATATTTTTAAAAGTAAACAAGCCGATATCTTGACTCAACACTGAAAGCATATACAACTCAAACCGCACGAAGTGCATAAATAGACTTGACCATAAACATAGATAGTCCGTGAAACTCACGAAGTGGATTAAACAAAAAAAGGCGGCGACCCGAGCTCGCGAACTGCTCCGCATCTTAGCATAAAAAAAATCCGTTTCTTATGAAACGGATTTTTATAAAAAAAGGCGGCGACATACTCTCCCACGCTATGACGCAGTACCATCTGCGCTATTGGACTTAACTTCTCTGTTCGGAATGGGAAGAGGTGAGCCCCAACGCTATAACCACCTTAAATCGGTTCTGCTAATTTATATTATCTAATTTAGCAGGAATATCGTACATATTGTAAAACACTTCTATTGATACTTTATAAAAGCAACTCTTAGAGCACATAAGCTTACGGGTGATTAGTACTACTCGACTTTGACATTACTGCCTTTACATCTATAGCCTATCAACGTTGTCATCTCCAACGACCCTTCTAAAGAAATCTCATCTTGTGGTGGGTTTCGTACTTATATGCTTTCAGCACTTATCCCTTCCCAACGTAGCTACTCAGCAATGCACCTGGCGGCACAACTGATACACCAGAGGTTAGTCCAATTCGGTCCTCTCGTACTAGAATCAGATCCACGCAAATTTCTAACGCCCGCAGTAGATAGAGACCGAACTGTCTCACGACGTTCTGAACCCAGCTCGCGTGCCACTTTAATGGGCGAACAGCCCAACCCTTGGGACCTTCTCCAGCCCCAGGATGTGACGAGCCGACATCGAGGTGCCAAACCCCCCCGTCGATGTGAGCTCTTGGGGGAGATCAGCCTGTTATCCCCGGCGTACCTTTTATCCTTTGAGCGATGGCCCTTCCATACGGAACCACCGGATCACTATGCTCTACTTTCGTACCTGTTCGACTTGTAAGTCTCGCAGTCAAGCTCCCTTTTGCCATTGCACTCTACGCACGGTTACCAAGCGTGCTGAGGGAACCTTTAGAAGCCTCCGTTACTCTTTTGGAGGCGACCACCCCAGTCAAACTACCCACCAAGCAATGTCCTCTCTAAAAAAAGAGTTAGTCCTCAGATAAGCAAAGGGTGGTATTTCAACAATGACTCCCTGAATCCTGGCGAACCCAGTTCATAGTCTCCCACCTATCCTACACATCACTTATCCAAGAACAATACTAAGCTATAGTAAAGGTGCACAGGGTCTTTTCGTCCCACTGCGGGTAATCGGCATCTTCACCGATACTACAATTTCACCGAGCTCATGGCTGAGACAGTGTCCAGATCGTTACACCATTCGTGCAGGTCGGAACTTACCCGACAAGGAATTTCGCTACCTTAGGACCGTTATAGTTACGGCCGCCGTTTACTGGGGCTTCAATTCAATGCTTCGATTAATCTAACATCTCCTCTTAACCTTCCAGCACCGGGCAGGTGTCAGGCCCTATACTTCATCTCTCGATTTTGCAGAGCCCTGTGTTTTTGATAAACAGTCGCCTGGACCTTTTCACTGCGGCCAGCTTGCGCTGGCGACCTTTCTCCCGAAGTTACAGGTCTATTTTGCCTAATTCCTTAGCCATGAATCTCTCGAGCACCTGAGGATACTCTCCTCGACCACCTGTGTCGGTTTGTGGTACGGGTTCTTATAATCTATGTTTAGAAGCTTTTCTTGGCAGCCTTTAGGTACACTATCTCATCATCCGTAGATTCCGAGTACTATCAGTTTTCGCCAAACTCTACGCATTTTACTATAAAGTCTATAGCTACGACCTTTAACGAACTATTCCGTCAGTTCGCGGTACTTTCACCACTGCGTCACTCCATCACAACTATAAGAAGTACGGAAATATTAATCCGTTGGCCATCGACGTCCCCCTTCGGGTGTGCCTTAGGTCCCGACTAACCCTCAGCTGATTAGCATAGCTGAGGAAACCTTGGTCTTACGGTGTGCGGGTTTCTCGCCCGCATTATCGTTACTTATGCCTACATTTTCTTTTCTAAACAGTCCAAAATACCTCGCAGTACTTCTTCTACCCAGTTTAGAATGCTCCCCTACCACAGTATATCTGTCCATAGCTTCGGTAGTATACTTATGCCCGTTTATTATCCATGCTCGACCGCTCGACTAGTGAGCTGTTACGCACTCTTTAAATGAATGGCTGCTTCCAAGCCAACATCCTAGCTGTCTAGGCAGTCAAACCGCGTTTGTTCAACTTAGCATACATTTCGGGACCTTAGCTGATGGTCTGGGTTCTTTCCCTCTCGGACATGGACCTTAGCACCCATGCCCTCACTGTTTATAATCATTTATTAGCATTCGGAGTTTGTCAGGAATTGGTAGGCGGTGAAGCCCCCGCATCCAATCAGTAGCTCTACCTCTAATAAACTATAATAAACGCTGCACCTAAATGCATTTCGGGGAGTACGAGCTATTTCCGAGTTTGATTGGCCTTTCACCCCTACCCACAGGTCATCCGAAGACTTTTCAACGTCAACCGGTTCGGCCCTTCATTTGGTGTTACCCAAACTTCAACCTGCCCATGGGTAGATCACACGGTTTCGCGTCTACCATTACTGACTATAACGCCCTATTCAGACTCGCTTTCGCTTCGGCTGCGTGACTTAATCACTTAACCTCGCCAGCAACGGTAACTCGTAGGCTCATTATGCAAAAGGCACGCCGTCACCCAACTAATGGGCTCCGACCGCTTGTAAGCGTATGGTTTCAGGTTCTTTTTCACTCCGTTATTCACGGTTCTTTTCACCTTTCCCTCACGGTACTGGTTCACTATCGGTCTCTCAGGAGTATTTAGCCTTACCGGATGGTCCCGGTGGATTCAGACAGGGTTCCACGTGCCCCGCCCTACTCAGGATACCACTATTTAATACATCGTTTACCTATACGAGACTATCACTCTCTACGGTGTATCTTTCCAGATACTTCTAGTTCCCTTTGATTAAAATATCGTGGTCCTACAACCCCAAAATTGCCAAAACAACTTTGGTTTGGGCTTTTCCGATTTCGCTCGCCACTACTCTCGGAATCACTTTTGTTTTCTTTTCCTCCGCCTACTTAGATGTTTCAGTTCAGCGGGTTCGCCTCCTATCGGATACTAGTTCTTCAAACTAGTGGGTTGCCCCATTCGGATATCTACGGATCTAATCGTATGTGCCAATACCCGTAGCTTTTCGCAGCTTATCACGTCCTTCTTCGCCTCTGAGAGCCTAGGCATCCCCCATACGCCCTTATTTTGCTTATTGTGCTCTTTTTATCTCTTGTAATATCTCTATCACAAAAAATCGTGCTTTTTATTTTTCTATCTATTTGTGTTTTCCCAATATGTCTATGAACTTGTCTTCCTCTCGGATTTGTGGAGAATAAGGGAGTCGAACCCTTGACCTCCTGCGTGCAAGGCAGGCGCTCTAGCCAGCTGAGCTAATTCCCCATACATTCTACGAGTTATTTGTTTTGCCTTATCTACCGCATAACTGCTCAACTTCTAGAATTTCCTATTTAATACTAGTAGTCCCGGGCAGACTCGAACTGCCGACCCCTACATTATCAGTGTAGTACTCTAACCAGCTGAGCTACGAGACTCTGTATATCCTTCTATTTTATCCATTTATTTGAACCAACAGCGAGAGGTAAAGTCGGACATCTCTAGAAAGGAGGTGTTCCAGCCGCACCTTCCGGTACGGCTACCTTGTTACGACTTAGCCCCAGTTACCAGTTTTACCCTAGGCAGCTCCTTGCGGTCACCGACTTCAGGTACCCCCAGCTTCCATGGCTTGACGGGCGGTGTGTACAAGGCCCGGGAACGTATTCACCGGATCATGGCTGATATCCGATTACTAGCGATTCCAGCTTCATAGAGTCGAGTTGCAGACTCCAATCCGAACTGTGACCGGCTTTATAGATTCGCTCCTTGTCACCAAGTGGCTGCTCTCTGTACCGGCCATTGTAGCACGTGTGTGGCCCAGGACGTAAGGGCCGTGATGATTTGACGTCATCCCCACCTTCCTCACGGTTTACACCGGCAGTCTTGCTAGAGTTCCCGACATCACTCGTTGGCAACTAACAACAGGGGTTGCGCTCGTTATAGGACTTAACCTGACACCTCACGGCACGAGCTGACGACAACCATGCAGCACCTTGTAAATTGTCCGAAGAAATATCTGTTTCCAAATAAGTCAATCTACATTTAAGCCCTGGTAAGGTTCCTCGCGTATCATCGAATTAAACCACATGCTCCACCGCTTGTGCGGGCCCCGTCAATTCCTTTGAGTTTCACACTTGCGTGCGTACTCCCCAGGTGGGATACTTATCACTTTCGCTTAGCCACTCAGTCCGAAAACCAAACAGCTAGTATCCATCGTTTACAGCGTGGACTACCAGGGTATCTAATCCTGTTCGCTACCCACGCTTTCGTCCATCAGCGTCAATCCTTTGTTAGTAACCTGCCTTCGCAATTGGTATTCCATGTAATATCTATGCATTTCACCGCTACACTACATATTCTAGTTACTTCACAAAAATTCAAGAACTACAGTATCAATGGCAATTTTACAGTTAAGCTGCAAACTTTCACCACTGACTTATAATCCCGCCTACGGACCCTTTAAACCCAATGATTCCGGATAACGCTCGGATCCTCCGTATTACCGCGGCTGCTGGCACGGAGTTAGCCGATCCTTATTCTTACGGTACCGTCAGTTTGCTATACATAGCACGTTTTCTTCCCGTACAAAAGCAGTTTACAATCCATAGGACATTCTTCCTGCACGCGGCATGGCTGGTTCAGAGTTGCCTCCATTGACCAATATTCCTCACTGCTGCCTCCCGTAGGAGTCTGGTCCGTGTCTCAGTACCAGTGTGGGGGATCTCCCTCTCAGGACCCCTACCCATCATCGTCTTGGTATGCCGTTACCACACCAACTAACTAATGGGACGCATGCTCATCTTATACCGATAAATCTTTAATATCTAAATGATGCCACTCAAATATACTATGAGGTATTAATCCAAATTTCTCTGGGCTATCCCTCTGTATAAGGTAGATTGCATACGCGTTACGCACCCGTGCGCCGGTCTCAAACTACTAAAGTAGCTCTACCCCTCGACTTGCATGTGTTAGGCCTGCCGCTAGCGTTCATCCTGAGCCAGGATCAAACTCTTCATCGTATATTTTTTATATTAATGATGTTTTATCCCAACTTTACTTGTTCTCTCAGGTATGCTGTTAATTCAATAAAATATTTTCTATGATCGTCTCTTGTTTTACTTTCACTCCCCTCTCAGAAAGCGAGTGCAAAAGTAGAAAGAATTTTTAAAACTACCAAAATTTATTTTGTTAAAAAATTTGTTAAAGTTTTTCTCCCCCTACTTACAAAACGCTTCGTTTCTAAAGCGGTTGCAAAAGTAGAAAGTTTTTTCTAAAACACAAAACTTTTTTAGTTTTTTTTCTTTCGTGGGCGATGAGGGATTCGAACCCCCGACCCCCTCGGTGTAAACGAGGTGCTCTGAACCAGCTGAGCTAATCGCCCCCTATCTCTTTGAACGGATTGCAAAGATAGAACAAGTTTTTGTTATCTTCCAAATGTTTTGAAGAAAAATTTTGAAATATTTTTTAAACAATTGGTTTTCAACGGATACTTTCGATACGCTTTGTGAATTCTCTCGTAAATTACACGGATTGTCGCTGTTTCTTTTCTTTTTACAACAAAAAAACAGAGATGCTATGCTTTTGGAGGAAACAGAGACCTTTGCGTATAAAATAACCTATGTAGTCTATGTATCTATCGGATTAAAAAAACTTCGTCAAAATATTAACTCAGTGGTTTCAACTTTGGCGAAGTTGGATTTAACTCTACAATATATACTGTAAAAAAATATTCCTTTTTCCAACTATTTGCGTGAGCGGTGGGAGCGGCATCCTTTTGTGGTCGCGAATGCCGACACAAAAGATATAGCGGACGACGCGACACCTAGCTCGTGCCGACGAGGTACGAGGAGGAACGGGCGGAGTGGCACGCCCAAATCATTTTGAAAAATTAATCTTTTTTTGTTTTGGTGGTGCGTTTTTGTATCTTGCGAAAAATATCATTAATATGTTTTCGTTTAAAAACAATATTACTACTCGATGGATTTTATTAATGTTTTCGTTTGTTATTGTTTCGCTGATATTGTGGAACACTTATTTGATTTTCATCTCTTTCCGTGAGGAAGAGCGTGTAAAAATGGAGATTTGGGCAAAGGCTTACGAAACGATAAACAACGCTGATCCTGAGCATACTGACATCGATTTTCCGTCTCAAATCGTAATAAAAAATACTTCGATTCCGATTATCCTCACCAATGGTAAGGATAGCATTTTGAATCTAGCGAATATTGACGTCAATAAATATAAATCTTATGATGCTCAATTGAAATTGCTCAAAGAACTGAAGTCAGCAAATCCGCCGATTGAAATCAATCATCCTATTGAAAATCAGTTTATTTACTATGGAAATTCGACGATAATTACAAAATTGAAATTTTATCCGTTGGCGTTGATTTTGATTTTGTTGCTGTTTGGGATTTTGGTTGTAAGCTATTTTAAAACCTTGAAATCCTCAACAGAAAGCAGATTGTGGGCGGGAATGGCAAAGGAAACGGCTCATCAGATTGGTACTCCTTTGACTTCGCTCTTGGGATGGACGGAACTTTTGCGTATGGAAAATACACCTAAAGAAATGCTGGATGAAATAGAAAAGGATGTGCATCGATTGCAAATCATTGCTGATCGTTTTTCTAAAATTGGTTCGAAAACGGATTTGGAATTACTGAATATTGTGGATTTGACTCGTGAATCTTTTTCGTATTTGCAGGCTCGTAGCTCGAAACAAATCGAATTTAGATTTGAGTCAACCGCTGATATTGTTCCGATTTGGCTCAACTCGACTTTGCATATCTGGACAATCGAAAATTTGGTAAAAAATGCTATTGATGCTATAAAAGGTAAGGGAAAAATCACGATTCGCATCAAATACAACGATCCTTATGTTCAAATCTTTGTCATCGATACGGGGAAAGGTATAGAGAAAAATAAATTTCAAACGGTTTTTGAACCTGGTTATTCTACTAAAAAACGTGGTTGGGGATTAGGATTGTCGCTTACTAAACGCATTGTAGAGACTTATCACAAAGGAAAAATCAAAGTGCTACACTCAGAACTAAATAAAGGTACTACTTTTTTGATTACTTATAAAAAGAGAAATTAATATAAAAGCCTGTTTATCATTGTGTAAACAGGCTATGGTTCTAAAAAGGCATGTTGCTTTTGTAAAAATCTACGGATTGAAATATAGCATCCATTTCTATGACAAAATCTCTATGAGGCTTATTGGGTGCATTGATTATTCCTTCTACTATGAGAAATCGATTGTAATAATCGTCCCTAAATACATAACTTATAAACATTCCTTTTAAAATGTCGTTTTCCATTTGCCATGTACCTCTGATGCGATATACATCTAAAATATCTTCGTCGTAGGTAGATTTTTTTATCTTGATGAGTTCACTTGTTTTTAGATAGGTATTTTCTTTGACACCTCTGACAAAATTTTTCCCTATAGAATCATGAGCTTGGAGAAATATTTCTTCTATCGATTGATTGTTTTTCAAATCGAGAAATGATACTTCGTAAATGATAATGTTTACATCTCCTGATGGCAAGGTTTTTTGATACCATAAAAAGGGTTCTTCCGAATACATTGCCAAATGATAGTCTAAGGGCAATGTCATATTTATCCCAAAAAGGGTTTCGAAATTTTTTTGTGAATGCACACCTCTGTCTTTCAAAGAGTGTTTTTCTTGTTCTATTTCTGTTTCTTTATACACCTTTATTATACTATCGGCATTTTTTGAAATGAGTTCGTTTAGTTTTTCAGTTGAAGTTGCCGAAATGAGAAAATAATTTTGAGGTGAAGCGTATTTGTTTTTCTTGTATTCAAAGGTGTCTATCGACGTATCGCTACTGATATATAATATATTTCTCGATTTTTTTGCTTCTTCTTTAAATAATCGTGGGGTATAATGAACCAAATCAAAACAGGGTTCTGTTTCTAAAAAGGCAAACGAAGACTTCAGTACTTGTTTTCGAATCGAATCTCCTATGGACGAATTCCATAATTCGGTTTCGACTACAATACTTATTTCGTTCTTTTTTCCAATAGATGTATGTTCGTTGGTAATGGTTTTGGTTTGATTGCATTGTATAAAAAACAGCATCCCAAAGACTATCCATACCAGTAAATGTATGTTTCTCACGTTTCTTTTTTATCTTTTACAAATATAATGGTTTTATTTGTGAAAATGATTGAAAAGTACTTTACTGAAAAAATAGATTGATTCAAACCATTGATTATTCTCCGCAATATTTGCGGTAAATAACTGTGTTTTTCACCGCAGAATGGCGTTCGTACAACACAAAACAGGCTGTCCGATTGTTTCAGGCAGCCTGTTTTTATTTGTTTTTACTTCAATATCGCATCAATTCCTGGTAAAACTCTTCCTTCGAGCATTTCCAACATGGCTCCTCCTCCTGTTGATACATAACTCATTTGTTTTTCCAAGCCAAATTGTTTTACTGCGGCTACAGAGTCTCCTCCTCCTACAAGCGAGAATGTTCCATTGGCAGTTGCTTTTGAAATATAGTTTCCTAATTCGATGGTTCCTTTTGCAAATTTTTCTAATTCAAATACTCCCAACGGACCATTCCATAAAATGATTTTTGAATCGGCTACTACTTTGGCAAAGTTTTCTAAGGTCTTAGTCCCTACATCCAATCCTTGCCATCCGTCTGGAATTTCGTTGGCATCTACAATTTGTGTATTGGCATCGTTTGAGAAAGCATCTGCTGCCACTACATCTACCGGAATGTGAATTTGCACACCTTTTTGTTTTGCTTTTTCTAAAATATCCAACGCTAATTGGATTTTATCGTCTTCTACAATCGAATTTCCGATTTTTCCTCCCAAGGCTTTGATGAATGTAAACATCATACCTCCACCGATAATCATGTGGTCTATTTTGTCTAAAATATTTTCGATAATCGTGATTTTTGACGATACTTTCGAACCTCCCAATACGGCTGTTACTGGTTTTTCAGACGAATTTAAAACCTTGTCGATGCTTTCGATTTCTTTTGCCAACAACGAACCAAAACATTTGTCTTGTGGGAAAAATTGTGCAACAATTGTAGTCGAAGCGTGTGCACGGTGAGCTGTACCAAAGGCATCGTTTACATAAATATCGCCATGTTGTGCCAATTGTTTTGCAAAGTCCACATCTCCTGCCTCTTCTTCGTTGTAAAAACGCAAGTTTTCCAACAATACTACTTCGCCTGGCTGTGCTTGACCGATAACTTTTGCTACTTCTTCACCGATGCAGTCCTCTACAAAGTAAACTTTTTTTCCTAATACTTCTTCTACTTTGCTTACGATATGACGCAATGAAAACTTGTCTTCTTTTCCGTTTTTTGGTCTTCCTAAGTGCGACATCAATACAGCAATTCCGCCTTCGTTGGTAATTTTGTCAATCGTAGGTTTTGCTGCCAAAATACGGTTGTCGTCCGTTACTTGAAACAGTTCGTTCAAAGGCACATTAAAATCTACACGGATGATTGCTTTTTTTCCTTGAAAATTAAAATCGTTGATGGTTTTCATATTATTTTATTTTAAATTTTATATATGTAATGGGTTTGTTTTGCTCTAAATATTGACTTTCATAAAAAGTTTGAATAGCTGTAACCTCTTCGGGAGCTCCTTCGTTTTTATAAATATGATGGTTGGCATACAGCACCTCGTGTCCAGCACCGTGTAGCAATCCCAAAGTGTATCCGTGCATAAATTCGCTATCGGTTTTTAGGTTTACCACACCATCGGCTTTCAAAATGTTTTTGTATCGAGCCAAAAACTCTTGGTTGGTCAATCTGTGTTTGGTGCGTTTGTATTTGATTTGCGGATCTGGAAAAGTAATCCAAATTTCAGACACCTCTCCAGGAGCAAACGCCTGTTCGATGAGTTCGATTTGTGTGCGAAGAAAAGCTACATTTTGCAAGTTTTCTTCCACAGCTGTTTTGGCACCACGCCAAAAACGAGCTCCTTTGATGTCGATTCCTATATAGTTTTTGTCTGGATTTCTCTTTGCAAGTGCTACGGTATATTCACCTTTTCCGCAACCCAATTCCAATACGATAGGTTGGTCGTTTTTGAAATATTCACTATTCCATTTGCCTTTCCATTGAAAAAGATTGTCAATTAATTCGTCTCTTTTTGGTTGCAATACATTGGCAAATGTTTCGTTTTCTCTAAAGCGTTTTAGTTTGTTTTTACTTCCCACGATAAAATTTTTTTACAAAAATAGGGATTTTGAATGAAGTATCAAGTATGAATCCCTAATATCTTGGGACAGGGTTTTAAAGTATTAGTTACAAAGAGATAGCACAAGAAATTTAAAAATTGATTATAATAAAAAAACGTCCTTAAATCAATTGTTTAGAGACATTTGGGTGTTTTTTTCAAACGTTTGTTTATAATTTTTCCCTTTATGCACTTTTAAATTGATTAGGTCATCACTTTTTGAACATTTATTTTGTCTTTTATTGTTTAAATTTTTCACTAAGTTTGCACTGAAAAAGATAAAACTATGGACAAATCAAAAGAATTTACACGCGAAAAATTGACCTTACCAAGCGAAGGAAAAAAATTGTTGTTGCACTCTTGTTGTGCACCTTGTTCGGGCGAAGTAATGGAAGCATTAATTGCCTCTGATATTGATTTTACCATTTATTTTTACAATCCCAATATTCACCCCCGCAAGGAATACGACATTCGCAAGGAAGAAAACATACGCTTTGCCGAAAAACACAACATTCCTTTTATCGATGCCGATTATGATGTAGATCGTTGGTACGAATTGGCAAAAGGTATGGAAGACGAACCCGAGAGAGGTATTCGTTGCACTATGTGTTTTGATATGCGATTTGAAAAAACAGCCGAATATGCTGCAGCTAATGGTTTTGATGTGATTACGAGTTCGTTGGGTATTTCGCGATGGAAAAATATGGAGCAAATCAACGATTGTGGGTTGCGTGCTGCCCAAAAATATCCCAATATGGAATATTGGACATTCAATTGGCGTAAAAAAGGTGGTTCGTCGAGAATGCTTGAAATCAGCAAACGAGAAAAATTCTATATGCAAGAATACTGCGGTTGTGTGTATTCGCTGCGTGATACCAACAAATGGCGTATGAGCAACGGTAGAGAACCTATCAAATTGGGGACGAAGTTTTATTCTGATGAGGATTGATTAAGGATTATGTACATGTATCAAGTATAAAATTGCTGTACAGTGATTTTTTTATTAGGCTCTCATTCTGAACTTTTTAAAAATAAAAAACAGGTCATTTCATATTTTTGAAAAGCCTGTTTTTTACTTATTAAAAACTACTTACTTTTCTCCTCAATCCACAAACTCATATATTTGGTAGCGGAAAACTGTTGATGTTTCAATATTTGTCCTATGAAATTTTGATTTCTATGTTGTGAAATATCTTTCAATAGAGTTTGTATTTTTTCTAAAAACATTTGAACAAATTCTTTACTTTCAAATTGATGATTTTTCCAATCGTTTGCCCAATTGACGGCTTCGTTCCATAAATGTTCGTTGGTGTATAAATTAATAGCTTTTTGAGTGAAATCTTCTACAGAATCTGCAATATAATTTTCTGAAATATTCATTCCCTCTGCTCCGATAGATGAAGTTAGCCACGGCAAATCATTGTTTGCTGCGTCAAAAAACTTTCCTTTAATACCAGCTCCAAACGGAATAGGTGCCAACAATACACGGTGTTTTTGCATGACTTCGCTTACGCTATCGGCAGCACCTTTTACGATAAAACCTTCTTTTTCATTGTGCAAATCCCATACTTTTTGGGTAGGATAAGCTCCGTAAATATACAATTTCGCTTGTGGAAGGGCTTTTTTTATGGGATTCCAATAATTTTTCTTGAGTTGAACTGCGGTTTGGAAATTGGGCTCGTGGTGAAAATTTCCGATAAACATAAAATCGTTTCTTTCGGAAAAATCGATTTTTTCTTTAATCTCATTCCTTTTATCTTGAATAAATGGTAAATAAACCGTATTTTTATCCGATTGAAAATCCTTTAAAATTTTGATTTCTTCAGGGGAAATCATCAGAGAAATGTCTGATTTCAAAATACTGGCGATTTCTCTTTTAGCAATTTCACTATAATAATTAGGAGTCGATTGTTTTTTGTAGGCTTCTTCACGAGCTTTTCGCACAAAGTGCAAATCTTCGGTATCGAGTATCGTAAGGGCATTAGGGCAATGCTGATACACACGCCAACCGTACTGCTCTTCGGTTAAATATCTGTCAAAGAGTACAATATCGGGTTGTAATTGTTGAATAAATTCATCAAAACTACTATCATTCAACACGATTTGATGTTGTATGACTTCACTTGGGAAAACCGCTGTTCGTTCCGATTTTGCTGCCGCTGATGCAAAATGTACTTCCATTCCTTGTTGAAGAAAAAGTTCTACCAATTGCATGATGCGATACCCCGCAGCCGAAGAAGTAGGTTCTGCCCAAACTAGTCCTATGAATAATATAGTCATATAATAGAATAATTTTTAAACACAGAGTTTTTTTTGTTTATTAAACACATTAGAAATCATAGTGCACATAGGTTTCTTTGGGTAAAAAAACTTTTTGGTGTTATATATAAGCCGATTTTTTCTATATAACCTGTCCTATCTATGTGTTTAATAAAATAGCAATTATGTGTTTTATGAAAAATGTCGTAATTTTGGACAAATATAATACATTATGTTAGGTTTAAAATTATTGACAGACCCACGTTGGGCAAATATCGCTGAGGGCAATATCGAAGAAATTTTAACAGACCATGCTTGGTGCGAACAAAAAGCTGCTACCAATGCCATTACTATCATTACGCAAAATTCTGAATATGAGGATTTAGTAACTACAATGTCTGAAATTGCGATTGAGGAAATACAACACTTTCAGATGGTGCACAATATCATCAAAGAACGCGGTTATACATTGGGTAGAGAACGCAAAGATGATTATGTAAATCAATTGTTTAAGTTTATGAAAAAAGACGGTTCACGCAACGATGCTTTTATTGACCGCTTGTTGTTTGCCGCAATGATTGAGGCGAGAAGTTGTGAGCGTTTTCGCGTGTTGTCTGAAAATATCAAAGACCAAGAATTGGCAAAATTTTACCGAGAATTGATGGTTTCAGAAGCAGGACATTACACCACTTTTTTAAAGTTTGCAAAAAAATATACCGAACGAGTAGATGTGGACAAACGCTGGAAAGAATGGTTGGAATTTGAAGGGGAACTGATTCAGCAATACGGAAAAAAAGAAACCGTACATGGGTAAATAATCTTTAATTCAAATAGCTTTATGATAGTTATCGTAAAGCTATTTGAATATGGTAACTCTTACTGATGTTAATAAAAAATAAAAAAGCAAGTCTCCCAACTTGCTTTTTTATTTTGCTCCCCCTCTTGGGCTCGAACCAAGGACCCTCTGATTAACAGACGTAGAACATAATTTCACAATTCTTTTCATTTCGTTTCAATCATTTAATTTTAAATGATTTATAAAATTAAAATAGCCTAAACCCTTTCATTTTTTTGCACTTTTTAGACAAAATGTTTCAGCTATGTTTCAGTCGGTTTTATTTATAAAATTATTTGTTACACATTCTAAAACATTTGTTGCAAACCTGCAAAACTTGCAATTTCTGCAAAATCAACTAAACGGGATTTCTCTTTTGTAAAGTTTCTCCTATCTCTTCGGTGTAATATGTGCACCAAAAGACTCATTTTTTGCTTTTTAAATTTACAAATGCTCGTAGGAATTCGAGTTCCTTTGGTTCTTTATTGCCTATTAAATCACTAGTTTCGTAACAATTAGCAAGTTGAGAGATTATGTTGATATTTTAGGATTTTTCTCTATTCTTTAGTTGTTCCAAACATTCACAAGCCTGTTTATGATTGTTTTCACAAGCTTTTTCAAACCAGTTTAATGCCCTAAATTCTGATTGTTTTATGCCTTCTCCTAAATGATAAAGTCTTCCAATACGGAATTGAGCAGAAGGATTTCCTTGTCTAGCAGATTTGAGATACCAGTTCATTGCTTTTTCATAGGATTTTTCAACACCTATCCCTTTTTCATAGCACCTCCCCAAATTGTACTGTCCGTATAAATTTCTATTTTCTGCGGATAATAAAAAACTTTCAAAGGCTTTCTCATACTCTTGTTTTTCTTCATAAATAGTTCCTAAATAGTTTAAAGCCTCACTATGACCTTGCCCTGCAGATGCGTGTAAATAACTCATTCCTTTTATTTCATCTTTTATTAAGGGTACACTGTCCTTTGAAATATCCAAATAGTACCTAGCTAAATTCCACTGAGCCATTGGGTTTCTTTGCTTCACCGATTTTTCAGCCCAATACAACACGTTTTCAATAGATTTTAGCACTCCTATACCTTCATAATAGTAAGAAGCTAAACGATTTTGAGCATCTGAATCACCTTGTTCAGCAGATTTTTTTACCCAATTGAAAGCTTTAGCACTTGACCTCTCTACTCCTAAACCATACTGATAACACGTTCCCACCTCAAGTTGAGCTTCAATATTTCCTGCTTGTGCCTTTTTTAACAACAATTTAAATGCATCTTCATTAGAAAGATGAGCTGATTTTATGGCATATTCTAAGGCTTCTTTTTCAGATTTGGCAACTCCATTGCCTTTGTCATAACATTTGGACAGATTGTAATATATTTCAGATTTACTGTAATTGTCTAACATTTTAATATGTAACTGAAACTTAGAGGCATCACTTTCCAAAATACTGTCTTTTCGGACATTTTCAAGAGCTTTACGATAGTACTTTATCGCCTCCTCATATGATTGCCTATGGTAATGACCTTCGTAATATAAATCCCCTATAGTTTTTAACGCTATTGAAAAACCTTTTTCTGCAGATTCGTACAAATATTTAAGCCCTAACTCTCGATTATTTTTCCTCAGATATGTTACTCCTAAATTGTATAAAGGTACTTCTCTGCCTTCTTTATCTTTAATACTTTTCTCATATAGTTCAATAGCTTTTTCTACGGATTTATTGATTCCTCTGCCGGCATTGTAACAAACTCCCAAATTGTTTTGTGCTGCTAAATTTCCTTGTCTGGCGGACTGTGTGTACCAATATACAGCAGCCTTGTTAGATTGTTTTACGTAATCACCATATTCATAACACAATCCCATAAGGTTTTGAGCGTCTGCATCGCCTTTTTTAGCAGATTGGTTGTACCAATAAACAGCTTTCTTTTTCATAATGGGGAGCCCTCCTATCCCTTTTTGAAGAAAATATCCCAAGTAACCTTGTGCTTTGGAATGCCCTTGTTTGGCTGCCTTTTCAATCCAATCAACAGCGTCTTCTACCGACTTTTCAACTCCTTTTCCTTTTAAGTAGGATATAGCCATAAAAAATTGAGCTTCTGGATATCCTTGCTCAGCAGATTCCTGTATAAAGCTAAATCCTTCTTTATCTATGTTTTCCGAGTCTTTTTTTTCCAAAATAATCCATAGTCCCAATGTGTATTTGGCTTCTGCATTGTTTTGAGCAATTGCTTTTTTTAGCCATTTATAAGCCTCTTCAATATCCTTTCCAACTCCATAACCGTCTTTGTAACAATAGGCTAAATCTATCTGAGATTCTATAATATCATCAGAAACTTTGTTAAGCCAATAGACGTATTTTTCAGGAGATTCTTTCACTCCAATCCCTTTTTTGTAATACTTTGCAAGGCTATATTGAGCATTTTTGTCGCCACTTTCAGCGACTTTTTCAAGCCAGAAAACACCTTTTTCGTTAGATTTTCGGATTTTCTTTCCTTCAAAATAATGGTTAGCCAATTGTAACTGAGCTTCCACATTTCCGCTTTCAGCCACCTTAGTGAGCCAAAAAATAGCTTGTTCGTAGGAACGCCTTACACCTTTCCCTTTAAAATATCTGTCGGATAATTCCGTTTGTGCTTGTACATTGCCTTTGTTGGCTTCTTTGATTAATTTTTTTACATTTACCTTTTGGCTATAACCCGCAAAGGTACAAGTGATTAAAATAAGTAGTAGTATTTTTTTCATTGTAATAAAATTATTTTTTTAAAAGGAGTTTTATTTGAGTTTTTAGAAAATTTATTGCTCTTTTCTTACAATAGGCTTCGAACTCATCCGTATAGAGATACTTGTTACGTATTTCGTAAAAATCAAATAGTTCTTGATAATCGGGTTCATAAAGTTTCGTTTCTCCATAACCATATTTTTGATGAACGTCTCTGTAACTGAGATAAATCCTACATTCAGGGTGGTCTTGATTTTTAATTACCCATTCAAAAAGCTCTTCTAAATTTTTAGGGATTAAATAATTTTTTTCACAACAATCATTATATGCTATCAACCTCTTACCTTGTATTATCGACCTGTATTCATTTAAAGAATCACGAAACACCTCTAACGGAACTCCTAATAAATTTTGGAAACTTCGGTAAAACTGAAAAAAGATATAAGAGACTTGACTTTTTTCAACAACCGAAGAACTAAATACTTCAAACTGTTCTTCAAAATTAGGATTATCTAATGCGTTAAATAATTCTTGATTGGCAGAAAGCCATTCTTGTATAAATTCCGATTTTAAGGGTTGTGCATCTTCCACTTTTCGGATTTGCTCGTAATATGGATTCTCAATTTTAAGAATCTTTGTCTCTTCAAGATATCGAAATGTCTCTATGCACTCGTATTCAAGTGATTTTTTGAGCCAATATAAAGCTTTATCAAGGTCTTTCTTTGCACCTAAACCTTCGTTATAACAAATACCTAAATGCAATTGAGCTAAATAATCTCCTTTTTTAGCAGCAATTTCATACAAACGGAGTACAATTTGCCATGATTCTTGGGTTAAATTTTTAAAGGATTTTGGATTGGCTTGAAGAAGAAGATTACCATCTTCATCATAATCTTTTTTTTGTAGTTCGGCTTGATTCAGCCAATAAATAGCTTCGTTATGGTCTTCTGTTCCTTCATATAATAACAACCCAAGTTTAGATTGAGCTTTGTAATATCCTTGTTTAGCGGACTTTTCATACCATTCGATAGCTTTTTCATAATCTCCTTCATATAGATAATATTTACTTGCCATTTCATATTGTGCTTCTTTATTGCCTAACTCCGCCAATTTTTTCTCCCAATACGGCATACCTGATAGTGGTAAGTAATAATTATAACGAAAATGATATATTTCTTCTATGATGTCAATGGCTCTTATATATTTCTTTTTATTCCACTTTTCTTCCCATTCGGAGGTCAGTATATTATTTCTAATTCCTTTTTTCCATTTACACATTCCTTGCGTATCAATTGGCTTATCGCCATAGGTTTCAGCTAATTTTCCAAGCCAATATAGAGCTTTTTTCCAACTTCCTTTTTGGTAAGTCCATTTCGCTATAAACAGATAATCATCACTATCGCCTTTTTCTGCTAAATTTTCAAACCTATCGATATATTGATAGTATTCTTCTATGTAAGAGATGTTTTCTTGCTCTAAAACAGACAATGCTTTTAGATTATTTTCTTCTTCTACTATTTTTTTTAACAAATAAATAATTTCATTTTTTAGATTTTCTTGGCAGGTCGAATGGTAATAATAATCGCCAAGAGGAACAACTTTCTGTTTAACAGCTTTTTTTAACCAATATATTGCTTTATCATATTCTTTATATTGAAAACAGCGTATTCCCAAATCAATTTGCTTACCTTTGTCGTTCTGAGCTAATTCTTTCTCCCAATATTCAGATTCTACGTAATTATGGTTACTTTTGTGGAAATCATAAATTTTGTTTTGTGCTAATACATATCCCTGATGAGCAGCTTTTTCCCAAAGTTCGGCAGCATCGGCATAGAATCCTTGAAACTCGTAGTATTCCCCCAATTGGAACAAGGATTCGGCACAACCATTTTCGGCTTTTTCTTTGATATAGTGAAACTGATTTAGCTCGTCAGTAGCATCCTTAACTCCGTTTTGCTGTGCTTGTAAAAACCAATGTATCGCCTCTTTGCTATGAGAACCCTCTTTGGTTTTGTAAAGCATTCCCAACAGAAATTGAGCATCAGCATTGTTCTGCTCAGCTAAAATTTCCAAATACTTTTTTGCCGCATAGAAATCTTCTGCTCCATATGAAAGGACATACTTTTCATAATGGTATTTTCCCAACGAAAATAAAGCCTTTGGATTGTTTTCGTTGGGGTGGGTTTGCAATGAAACGAGGGGGTAGGAGGGGGTGGACATAGGATTAAAATTTACTTATTTTAATTATAACCTTTTGTAGTACGACCAGCTTTTTTATTTGAATTAAAATAATACGTTCTGATTATTTCCTTCATAATTGTTTATAAAATGAAATGCTTTCTCTAATGTTTTTTGTCCTATTCCTTTCGATCTCAATAAACCACTTAAACTCTTAATACTATCATTTTGGAGTGCTTTTGTTATAGTAGAAACTGATAATACTTTTTCTTTCAACTTTTCTTGTATTTTCTCAATCTCTTTGTTATTATTAGAATTATTTTCTTGTCTTAAAAAATCTAATTTTGCTTTAAGATTTTTATTCTCTTTTTCTTTCTGATTTTTTAATTCTTTTTTCAATTCTTTTTCTGGTATGGTAGTCCAAAGTTTTTTAAATTTCAAATACAAATCATCATAGACATATGGGTCAAAGTAATATATTTCAATGTCTATATCACATTTTTCAAGATATTTTTGCATTACTTCTATGGATGTTTTTTCAGGAATTCCGCCATTACTTGCTCCTAATAAAGGAAAGGCAATAGACGTAATCCCTTTTTCTTTGTAGGTATCTAAAAACTTTTGTAATCCTTTTTCTAAATATTCTACCTTGCTTTCATACCTCCAATGATTTTTTGTAGGGAAATTCAAGACCCATTTATCTTCTGATTTATAAATCCATAACGTTCCTATGTTTATTTTTTTATCGTTACAAAGTTCTATGTATCTTTCATACATTTTAGGGTATCTCAATCTGCATTCATATGCGATTCCAGCACCCATTACTCCTACACAATTAATCGTATTGACGATTGTTTGACATTTTGTTGTAAATATATTTCCTTTTTTTATTGTTATCATACATCAAAATATAAATCAGATTCTATTTCCACGTTAATTTCTTGGTTTGCAAAATTATCAATTTTATGTTTGACAAATTCTCTTGTGAATGAGTTGTTACAAAATATTTTCATTATATGGCTTATTTCAACGCTTGGATAGATTAATATTTCTGAACATCTTATTCTTTTGCCATCTTCAAAAGAATTCCAATATTTGGCATTTATACAATCCCAATTTAAATTTTTCAAATCATATGTATCTTTATAAAATGATGTTGTACTAGATGCTGCATTACCATTTGTAAATAAAGTATTATTGTTATAAAGTAACCTTGTATTTATTGCAAGAATTATAATATCATCTTGGATACTCTTTTTAGCATAAAGCATCGGATTTTTGGGATTAAAATACAAAGGAACATAATCGTGTACACATCTATTGAAAATAGGTTCTTTCTTTGAACGCCTATTATTAACTTCATTATTAGAAATATCTACATACGCCCTTTCTTTCTTTATATTATTATGTGATTTTAATCCGTTTTTTAAAATACTCTCCAAATTATTTTTATGGGTCATATGGTATAAATATTTTATTCCGTAATTTAGGAGATGTTGTTTTTCACCAAAAAAATTTATATCTTGCTCAGTATCTTGTGTTAATTCTCTTTCTTTGTCAAATTGTAGAGCAATATTACATAACCTTGCAGTAGCTGCATCACGCCTTGCAAGTCTATCATTGATATGTTGCATCACTTCTTCTTGGTGATGTTCTTCTTGTATTTTAGTATTAGCTAAAAACGATTCACCAGCTTTTGGGATTTTAGTAGATAGACTTGCATTTTGTTGCTCTTGACCACGTTTCAACTTTTCTTGTAGAACCATTGATTGAAAAAGTAACTGTTGCTCTCTTATTCGTTTATCTTTTTCATCAAAAAACTTTTTTTGCACCTCTTTTTGTTTTGGTTCTTCTTGGTGTTGCCATTTTATTTGTTGTCTTTTTTCCTTTTTCTTTTTCTTTTCCGCAAATTTCATTAAGATGTTAAGGAACACAATAGCTACTACCGAATAAATTATATACGATAATTTCATATAAATACTTTTGTTTTCAAAACACTAATATATTAATCTATATTTAAAGCAGAGAACAATCCTTTTCTATACAGCAAATCACATAAAGGCTCTTCTCCCCATTTAATTTCATTTTCAGTATATAAAACAAAAATATCCTTATCTGTTTCGTAATCTTCATCGATGTTTTTTACCTCCAATGAGTTCATCATAGAATTAAAGATTATAATTTTAATTCCATTAGAAATCAATTGTTGAGGAGCTTTCAAATTACCTCTAAATATTTCTTTCGTTACATTACTTGCCTCTCTCGAACACATTGCTATAAAACTGTTGCTTTCTACATCTAAAAAGTTTACTTTATTAGCTAAATCATATTCAATGCTATGCTTTATTTTAGTATATGCTTCTTCAAATTCTCTCAATACGTATATGTTTTTTATGCCATTTGGAGTAAATTCATAATATCCAATGGGTTTAAAATAAAAGCCATAGTTATCTCTCATCAAAAGTTCTAAATTTATAGTTCCTGCATCAGATAAAAATAGTCTAAAACTCATATTTTGAGCGTCAATTGCAACTCTTTTACTTTTTGTTTGATACTGTTGATTAACTTTTAATATAGTTTCTTTATCAAACAACACGCTTACCATTTCTTTTAAAATTTCCATAGATTTATTCATTAAAATAGTTAATACTTACATTTCTGTCATACATATTCAATGTTACATTATTGAGCGTACCATTGACAAAATTGAGTTCTACTCCATAGTCGGAAAAAGGCACTCCAAAAAGGTCGTAGCCGAAACCTCGTAAAATAATTTTATTTTCTGTTTGAGATATCATCTTCATTGGTTTTTCTGCCATCTGAACGTAATCCCAAAAGTTGGACATACTTCCGTCTAAAAGATGCATTGAAACTTTGTAAACTTCATCATTTACTTTCTCAAATAAAAAACCTCGGTTGGCTCCATAATTATTTTTACCTGTCCAAACCCCGTTTTCAAATCTTTTGTGGTTGTTTGAAGCGAACGATACTGGTACTTGTGTTTTCATTATATAAAAATTTAAAATTATCCCTATTCTATTAGCTTTTCGGTTTCCTCCTTTATATTGTTATCTTGTAATGAGAATTTACAATTACTAAAAGATTTTACAATAATCCCCCGTAATAGTTTAGTAACAAGTTGTTTATGAATAATTAAAACTCTGTGTTACTCTGTTCCAAAAGCAACATTACTACCACAAGCGTGGAACAAACAGCTTTATTCGTGAAGAAAATTTAGCACACGGCAAAGGAAACATAAAAAATGTTCCCTTTACCTTTTGTAGGCTAACCTATTCTGTTTCGTGTATTGAAATTGACCAGATTTCTAACAGCAGAATAAAGCTAACGCTCTTACAATCGATTGAAAATAAAAAGCGTGGGAAACATTTTATCTGCTGTTAGTTGGCTCTGGTCTTGCCTCACGAATACAGAAAAATATTAGCCCACGCAATATCACGCAGGCATCAACTTTTCATTCCGTATTCGTTTTTAGAGAATTGACCAGATTCCTAACAACAGAACAAAAGCTAATGCTTTTTTATTTCAAATTTTATGGTGCTAAATTAAAAATATTTTTTATAAAAGAAAAATTTAGATTTTGTTTCTTGAAATTTCCGCTATATCTTATTTTATCTTACGAAAATCTGTTTTTGTGTTTTCAAGTAATAAAAGCTTTATTTTTAGCTCTTTTATACTTTCACAAACTAAAAAATCACTACCACAACGAAACAAAAAAATATTGGTAAGTGAAAGATTTAAAATGTAAATAATTCTAAAAAAACTTCCAATCTTGATGCAACAAAATCAGAAGTTTTTTAATTGCTATGCAAAAATGGTTTGTCCGTTCATTACAAACGGATTCAGCATTGGCATAGTCTGAGATTCAGTAGGCTTTGGAGCCTCTTTTATGTAAGAATATCTGTGATGTAAAACCATTACCTCTCCCGTATCTTTGTTTACATATTGATAAGGTTCACATTCTACCTTTTCAATAGAGCCTTCCATCTCAGTGCCTATCAGTGCCATACAAGTAGGCTCATCAAAAGAACAAGGAATAAAAGTTCTTTTTAAAGAAGCATAAAAGTTGTTAGAGGTTTGAGATTGAATGATTTCAACACCTGCTGAAATTTCTAATACGAAGAATTCCTTTCCTTCTTCGGTTTGCCTTTTTTTGTAGTTGATAATTTTTACCATTTTTTAAACGTTTTTGAGTTATTAAATATTTGAAAACAAGATGTTATGAAAGTGTTTTATTTACAGCTATCACCTTGAAATACAACACCAAACTATAAAATCAATGCTTATATTTTTTTATCTTTACCAAAAATTAGTGCAGTTCTGGTATAAATATGTTCTTTAAACAACCAACCATAGCTCATAAAATCAATTGATTGCGACCATTTAAAGGATTGAAAATTCCTCCACGAAAAAATAACCACAGAACAAAGTAGGGGGGAGCTTTTGTCTTCCAAAACAAGTGGGGTGGGCTTACAAAGTTGGGATGGACTTACGTTTATTGAGCAAAAATTAAATTTTATAGGAATTTTTATAATTTTGTGTCTTAAGAGAGGAAATTTGTTCACAATATGGAAAATACCCAAAATATAATCCTTTATACCACCCCTAATGGAGATGTGAGATTAGATGTTTTGCTTCAGAATGAAACTTTATGGCTTACACAAAAAGCTATTGCAGAACTTTTTGGAGTGCAAAGACCCGCTATTACCAAACATTTGAATAACATCTTCGAAAGTGGAGAACTAGAGGAAAATTCAGTTAGTTCCATTTTGGAACATACTGCAAATGACAGAAAAAAGTACAATACCAAATTTTATAACCTAGATGCCATAATATCTGTAGGTTATAGGGTTAATTCATCAAAAGCTACACAATTTAGGATATGGGCAACCAACACTTTGAAAGAATATATTGTTAAAGGCTTTGTTTTAGATGATAAAAGATTAAAACAAGGACAAAAGGTTTTCGGCAAAGATTACTTTAGAGAGCTTTTACAAAGAATTCGTTCCATAAGAGCCAGTGAAAGAAGGATTTATCAACAAGTTACGGATATTTTTGCAGAATGTAGTATTGATTACGACTCCAATTCCGAAATCACGAAGAATTTTTATGCAATGGTTCAGAATAAATTTCACTACGCCATTACAGGGAAAACAGCCCCAGAGATTATATATTCTCAGGCAGATAAGACCAAAGAGAATATGGGGTTAAGTACTTGGAAAAATGCTCCTGATGGTAGGATTTTAAAACAAGATGTAGTTATTGCTAAAAATTATCTTCAAGAAAAAGAAATTCAGCAATTAGAAAGAACTGTTACAGGTTATTTTGATTATATTGAAGGACTTATAGAAAGGAAAAACACATTTACGATGGAGCAATTAGCCGAGAGTGTAAATAGGTTTTTGAGCTTTAATGAATATAAAATTTTGGAAGGAAAGGGTAAAATTTCCAAAGTTCAAGCCGACAGAAAAGCTATTGCAGAATATGAGGAGTTTAACAAAACCCAAAAAATAATCTCTGATTTTGATAAAGAAATTAAAAAATTGAAAGAATGACTTTTTTGTCAAATAATAATCAATAAATGCCTATTCATTCTTACAAATGAAATAAAAAATCCCCCTACCTTACTTGGCAGGGGAATTTAACTAACTCAAAAACCAATGGTACTTATCACCATTGAGTGCCGATTGCAACGTTTTTGAAAATTCAAAAGCATTGAGTGTTCTGTCTAAAAAAGTGTCGATATAACTACTTTTATTCGCCTGAGTAAAAAGATTATACACCTTCCATAAACTAATGGAGCCATCTTCATTTCTGCAAAAATTATCATCTTCATAATAATCTTTAGCTATAGTATTGATGTGACTATCATTAAAGTTTAATGATGGAATGTCTTGCTTTTCAGTCTTCGGCAAATGTTGATATAATCTTGTCCTTCCTATGAGTTGAGCAAACTGATGTTCCGTAAGATGATAATTTTCAAATTCTTGCATTGCTTCTAAATGCTGAACTGCATTGTAATTGTAGAGGGTTTCAATAACCCTTTGTTGTAAATCCTGAGCGTTAGAAACCCGTAAATCTTCCAAAAAATCCATCTGTAGAAACACACATGTTACAGCACACTTTATTCTGAAAACCAATAAAAAATTTGAACTTTTCTAAAGATTTCCTGCTGTAAAGATTTTCCAAATTATAACTTCTTACCCCACCTATCGTCAAAGTGAGTTCATTACCACCTATCATCTCTTTAATTGCAGAAATTTTAACGATAAAAGCCATTCTTTCATAATAAATGGTCTTTTCGTGGTCTAGTAGCTCTTTAACACTTTTATGAATAGCTTCTGGAGTTCTGCCTTTAATCTGATGAGAAACCCGAATTTCAGGATTTGAAATAGCGTGATGTGGAAAAACTTTACTCACAGCATTTTGAACCACTTCTATAAATTCCTGATGAGCAATAGTTTTCTCGTTATCCTTTGAAAAAACAGGAATAATACAATCATTTTTAAGATGTGATAACGTAACTTCTTGCGTGTTTGCTACAATAAAAGGTATTTTTTCTTTGTGTCTTACTTCTTTTTCCTCTAGAGAAAGTTTTGTGTTATTAATTTTATCCGAATTTTCTAGGGTACGATTCATTTCACTAGGGAATGTAATAATTTTTTTATCTTTTTGATTATCCGTAACTTTCCTAAGTTCCATTGATTTATTCTCTATTATGGTTGCAAAGTTTGAGCCAAAAGCTTCTTGCAAAGATGCAGGTCTAATGTAATTGTCCATTTTGAGTAAAATTTTGAGGGTGAGTGAATTGAATTAATAATGATTTTCTAGCTTCAAAATCTGGTTTTAAATCTTGCTGAAATTGAGGGTATTGTTTGTACAAGGCAGATAATTCAGCCAATGAATTACAATCTTGAATGGATTGATATACGATGTGCTGTAAGTCTTCTTGGGAATTTCCACTATGACACCAATCCAGAATTTTCTTACCTGTGCCTTCAGCAATTTTAAATTCGGTCGTTCCTATAAATAAACCTGTTCTGTCTTTGGAAGCTACTGCAAAATGTTTGCTATCTATATCAAAAACTAGGGTAAATTCATAGTCCAAACCATCTCTTTGAACTGCTTTTAATCCTACTTTTTCAGGAATAAATTTGCCGTCCTTTTGGTTAAGCACGTAATCTTGCTTGGTTCGCATTGTAGCAATAATATGAGCTTTGGATTGCAGGATTTTGTCCACGAACATTTTTTCCAAAGGTTTGATTTTTGCCCAATTAGTAAAGGAATTTCCAGCTAATGAACTGTGATAATCCAACAAATAATCCCAACAATGGGAAATAGAATCAATGATGATTACTTGCATAGTAGCTTTTTCACAAACTTCAATGGCTTCCACATATTTTTGTGGTGTGAAAGGTGGCGTAAGGGAAAGTACATTATAGCTTCCCAGATGAGCATATAAGTCTGCACTGCCATTTTCAGTATCAATAATGGCTACTTTGGAGAAATCTCCTTGAGCCAATCCTTTGGCTATAAGTAAACTTGAAAAAGTTTTACCTGAACCTGCACTTCCTTGAAGAGCCATTTTAATCTTGGCTTGTCTTCTTTCTGAGGGACGTAATTGCATAATCTTGAAATTTAAAATTGTTAATAATTCATTACTTTTTTGATAAATTTTTATTGTTATTGTAGTAAATTTTTATTTTTGAATACATACAAAAAATCCCTACTGATTATAGTAGGGATTTTTATTAAAACTGCTATAAATCCAACAATTTGCGATTTTCAATATCTAGGGCTTCTGTGTCAAACTCTTTTAAGTAAGTCATTGTAACTTGCACATCGGAATGCCCCATTAATTCTGAAATCTTATCTGTACTTGTTCCCATTTGCTTGAGTAAAGTAGCAAAAGAATGCCTTGCAACATAAGTGGTTAGCACTTTATCTATTCCTGCTATTTTGGCAATTTCTTTTAGCTTTCGGTTGCATCTGGCTAACACCTTATGCCTTCTATTATCTATTTGAATAGCGGTTAAATCTTCTTGTAATAAAATAGGGAACACATAGCTTGTAGGACGATTTTGTACTTTGTAGTAATTCAAAATTTCTTGTACTTTTTCGGTTACTTCGATATTAAATTATCCTTTGGTTTTTGACCTCGTATAATAAATCCTACCGTCTTTGATATTTTCCCATTTGAGTTTCATCATATCCACAAAGTTCATTCCTCTGGTGTAAACAGAAAACATAAAATAATTGTGTGCTTCCCACAAATCGGGGCGTTTTGATAAATCAACTTCTTTAATTTTCTTGAAATCTTCAAGCGTTAAAGCCCGTTTATTCTTTTTAGTTTTCAATCTGGAAATTTTATATTCCTCAAAAGGATATAATTCACGAGGGATTAGTTTTCGGCGAATCGCTGTATTAAATAAGGCTCTTAATTCCCTCATTCTAAAAGCTATACCACTATCTTTATTTCCTCTAGAACGCATAAAAACTTCAAATTTTTCAAGGAACTCAGGTGTAATTTGCTCAAATAAAATATTTTTGCCCGCAAATTTGATAAGTGTACTTTTGGCTTCTTTATAAACTTTGGCATTGCCTAACCTATCAGAAAGCTCCAACTCAGTTATAATTTCATCAAAAAATGAAATTGCATTGATTTTCTTGGGTTTATTTTCTATTCCTCTGAATTTTGCTTCAAATTCCTCCAAAGAAAAGTCATAATCTGACAGCTGAAATTCTCTTACAATAACTAAGGCTTTGCTTTTAAAATTTAAAATAAGCTCATTATCAACTTTATAATCTCTATGCTTTTTGGAAAGTTGTTCGTTTTCAAAATGCTCAGATTTACATCTGATTCCTAAACTAATTTCCTTCTTTTTTCGGTTTTTGACAATTCTCAAATAAATACCATATTTACCATCAGATACTGGTTTACTGCCAATTACTATTTTTATATTTACATTTGTATTCATTTTTAATACTTTTGATTTGATAAAAAAACTGCCTTTAATTAGGTAATCAAGGCAGCGATATTTTTGTAAGTTTTGCAAGTTTTGCAGTTCTGCAATCAGTTTTTTAAATATCTACCCTTAGATATTCTTTTCACTATTTTTTTTCTTGACCATTGTTTGAGTTTGTCATCCAAAGTTCTTTCAGCAACACCTAAGCTCTTTCCTGCTTCAATAACTTGAAACCTCATAAAATCAGTGGGTAATTTGTCCAAAATTTCCTCGTCTTGCTGATTCAAATAGTGTATATCTTCCATACTTTTGAAAATATAAAGTGTATGCATCAAAGAATTATCTACAACACATAATGCATTTTTAAAATCTACTTCTGAACATTCTAGTATCGTTTCTTCTGCAATATGGTCTATATTCCTTAGAACGCTGAAAATCATAATCAGTTTAAGCATTATAATAGCATTTCTGAATACATTGGAGTTAAACTCTTCATAACCTTGATTCTTACACCATTCTGTTATTCTATCAAAATAATTGATAAATTCTTCTTGTTGCTGTTTTGTAAGGGCAATTTCTATAGGCTTTTCAAGTTTTTCTAATTTTTTGTATAACTCATAAATCTTATCTCCCTCTTTCTTAAAGATTTCATCAATATTTTTTTTCTCTCTGCTGAAAACATCTTTTTTGAAAGAGGCTAATTCTTCAAAATTATATACAATAAATCTGGAATACAGTCCATTTTCTTTGGATTGAATAATTGGAGCCAATTGTTTGGGAGTTCCTGACATCACAATAGCCAATTTTGGTTCTTTAACCTCGTTGTATGTGCCCCCATCGCCCAACCTATTTTCGGAGATAGGCTCATTATGAAATGCTTTTCGCATTACATCAGAGTAGTTACTCCAGTCATTTTTAAGCATATTTCCCATAGTATCAGCTTCTGTTTCAAAAATTAACAATCCTTCCTTAGAAGATTTGAAATTTTTATAAATTGCAGCAGTAGAGCTATTTGCAGGCAATATTTTAAGTTCAATAATGGGGCATTGAAGAGGTTTTTCTCCTTTATCAGCTAAATACCTACTCCGTTTTTTGGTACTTTCATCTATCTTTTCGTTATGTATTTTTTCTATCAACAGTCTTGACTTTGCCATCACTCCTTTTCCTGAAGCTGGAGGAGCAATTATTAATATATACAAATGGCTGTATATTAATCTTCCATCGTAATGAGTGAAAATATTAGGCAAACAATTACTTAATACGCCAATGCTTGATAATAATACAATATCACGTTCTCTCCCTTTGTAGGGTTGAATTACATTTCTTAGAACTTCAGGTAGATTTGCATACATTTTCTCTGCAAGAAAAGGTTTTAAATTTTTCATTTCATCTACTTTTTTAATCTTATCTTGTTCCATCATTATTCATTTTTAAAGTTAAAAAATTCATTTTATCGCTTTTGCTTTTATGTTCGTTAGAAAGCATCCAATTATCTAAATCCGTTCTCTTGAAATAAATTTTGCCATTATTCGGTTTGGTAAAGGTAATTTCTCGATTAGATGTTAATTTGTACAAACTGGATTCACTTATGTCTAAGTAAACCAAAGCTTCTCTAAAACTCAAAATTTGTTTCGTTGTAATAAGAAACGTTTGTGCATCCATTTTTTCAAATTCTTTTTTTTTCATGTCAAAAAACTTATTAAAAGAACTCCGAGCTCGTTAAATTTGAGTCCTTCAATTTTTATGATGCAAAGATGAAAACAGAAGAAATACAGAAAAAGCTCCATTTTTGTAGAAATAAAGCTTTTTTTGTAGATAAAATGTATTTTTTAAATGATTTTGTAGATAAGATGCAGAAGATGTAATTTTACCCTTTTCAAGATGAATATTTTTTAATTATTTCAGACAAAAAATCAGGCGGATAAAAGCGTGTTTTTGAACCAAATTGACTTCGGATGGAAGATATTTCGTTTCCTTTAAAGCAAACAAATACTTTTTTCAAAAAATCAATGAAACAATCTTTGATTTTTTTGCTGTCATATAGTTCTTTATGCAATACCCAGTATGAGAATGAAATAATGCCGTTTTTCAATTTAGGTTCAAGTTGTTTTTGTATTTCAGGTACCGATTGATTTTCAACAAGAAAAATTGTATATTTAAGCAGTAATAAAAAATCATCTTTACTCAGTATTTGTTCTCCCAGCTCATTTTTTCCTTCCATATAATCAAAAATAGAAAGAATTAAGTCTTTGTGCGAACTATTTGTCCCTTCTAAATAAGGTTCTTCTTTATTTATAAGGCTTTCCCATAAAAAAGGAGACATATCAGGTAGCAGCAGTCTATCATTGATAAAACCAATAATTTCTTTAAGAAAAAACAAACAAGATGGGTTTAATGTGAATTTTTCCCCTTTTTTTATAATTACCTTAATTGTATTGAAAATAACATTTAAATAAACTTTATTCTGGGATTCTGTACCTTTCAAATAATTTTGATAAATCAATTCTTTAGATTTATATAATTCTCCTTGTAAAATACTACTCCAGAAGGACACTATTTTTTGTTTATTTATAATTTCCAAAGGATTCGCATTTTCATCAAAAATCATTTCAGATAATTCTACAAAAGGAGGATTGATTTTTGCTGTTGGAAAATATTCTGATATAAATAATAATATGTTGCTCTCGTTGTAGGTTGCTACTTCTTCAAAAAAGGCTATTGGTTTTTGGCTGGTGCTTTGAATCATAATGTGTGTAGTTTAGAGTTTCCAAAGTTACAAAAAATGTTTCAGCTATGTTTCAGTCTATAAATAAAAAAAGCACCTACATTTCTGTAAGTGCTTGATTTTCTTTGCTCCCCCTCTTGGGCTCGAACCAAGGACCCTCTGATTAACAGTCAGATGCTCTAACCAACTGAGCTAAGGAGGAAACTACTAACCTTTAAAACTCTATATTATGAAAAATTTTGCTCCCCCTCTTGGGCTCGAACCAAGGACCCTCTGATTAACAGTCAGATGCTCTAACCAACTGAGCTAAGGAGGAAACTACTATCTTTTTAAAGATTTATATTTTATAAAATTTTGCACCTTTTTGATGAATTATCAAATACTCCTCTGATTTATCCCATATCTACGGAACTCTAACCAACTAAGCTAAGGTGAAATGTTATTTCCTTTATTGCGATGCAAAGATAGTTACATTTTTTTATCTTACAAAACTATTTCGCATTTTTTTTCATATTTTTTTACTTTCCAAAAATAGCTTTGAAAATATCATTACCATTTGCAAACAGTAATAAACCTATAAGTATAAAGAAACCAACGGTTTGTGCGTACTCCATGAACTTATCACTCGGTTTGCGACCTGTAACGATTTCGTACAACAAAAACATTACATGTCCACCATCTAAGGCTGGAATTGGCAATAAATTCATTACTCCCAACATGATTGACAAAATAGCAGTAATACCCCAAAACATTTCCCAACTCCAAGTTTGAGGAAAAATATCATAGATAGCCTTGAATCCTCCTACTCCTTTGTAGGCTCCTGTTTCTGGATTCGCGATTTTTTTCAATTGTTTTCCATAGCCAAATAATTGATCTTTTCCTTTCTTTATTCCAACAGAGAAAGATTGTAATAAACTGTATTGCTCTTTTTTCAACTCAAACAATCCCATCTTTTCTAAATCTTCATTAGAAAGCATGCCCAATCCTACTCCTATTTTTCCTTCGTCATTCAATCGTAACTTTACTTCTTGAACCTGATCGTCTCTTTTGATTTTGGCATCTACTTCTTGTCCAGCAAAAGGTTTTAATATGGAATCTGCTTCATCAAAAAACTTTATAGATTGACCATTTACCTCCAAAATTAAATCTTTTGGTTGCAAGACTTCTTTATTTGCCGATTCTTCAGAAACCATTCCTACCACAAATGGCGAACGAACAGAAATCATCATTCCACCTTTGTTTTCAATTTGCTTTCCAATGAAATCTTTTGGTAGATTCAAGGTAATGTTTTCATTGTTTCTTTTTACTTCAACAGTTTCTGCTGTCAATATTTTTGCTTGAGCTTCGTTGAATTTTTCCAATTTTTGCCCATCAATAGAAACAATTTTGTCTCCATTTTGCATTCCTGCGTTTTTCAAATCGTCAGAAACCACCCATACACCGTCTTTCACACTTTCGTTTGAAACATATTTTTCGCCATAATACCATGCCATACCTATATATATAATGAATGCCAATACAAAATTGACAATCACCCCACCCAACATAATAATCAATCGTTGCCAAGCAGGTTTGCTACGAAATTCCCAAGGTTGTGGTTCTTTTTTCATTTGCTCGGTATCCATACTTTCATCAATCATACCAGCAATTTTCACATAACCACCCAATGGCAACCAACCGATTCCATAAACAGTTTCGCCTATTTTCTTTTTAAACAACGAAAATTTTACATCAAAAAACAAATAAAATTTTTCAACGCGTGTTTTAAACAATTTTGCTGGGATAAAATGTCCCAATTCGTGCAAAATGATTAACAATGACAAACTCAATAAAAACTGAGATAATTTGATTACTATATCCATATTTACTTTTTTTCAATCTGCAAATATACTATTTTCTATTCCTTTGACGATTTTTTAATTTTTAAAATTCAACTTCAATCAAATATTTGTAATTTGCAACTCTTTTTAAAAAAACACACAAACTTTGGCACACGAACGCATCATTTTAGGTATAGACCCTGGTACAACCATTATGGGGTTTGGATTGATAAAAGTGGAACGCAATTCCATGATTTTTTTGCAGTTAAACGAACTAAACCTTTCGAAATTGGAAGACCATTACCTAAAATTACAACGCATTTTTGAACGCACCATCGAACTCATCGATACTTATCACCCAGACGAAATCGCTATCGAAGCTCCGTTTTTTGGAAAAAATGTACAGTCGATGCTCAAATTGGGAAGAGCCCAGGGAGTGGCAATGGCAGCGGGGCTTTCGCGTCAGATTCCCATTACCGAATACGAACCCAAGAAAATAAAAATGGCAATTACTGGCAATGGTAACGCATCTAAAGAACAGGTAGCCAAAATGCTGCAACAACTCTTAGGCTTGAAATCTCTGCCCAAAAACCTCGACAGTACGGATGGTTTGGCGGTGGCTGTGTGTCATTTTTTCAATTTGGGTAAGACTGTGGTAGGAAAATCTTATAGCGGCTGGGAAGCGTTTGTCAATCAAAACAAAGACCGTATTTCTAAATAATGGCTGGTATCTATATTCACATTCCGTTTTGCAAGCAGGCTTGTAATTACTGCGATTTTCACTTTTCTACTTCCCTAAAAAAGAAAGGCGAACTGCTCGATGCTCTTGCTAAAGAATTGATTTTGAGAAAAAATGAAATCTGTGAAGTTGTGGAAACCATCTACTTTGGCGGTGGTACGCCAAGTGTACTTTCTACGGAAGAAATCGATCGATTGTTGCAGGTCGTATATTCGCATTATAATGTAATCGCTAATCCTGAAATTACTCTCGAGGCAAATCCCGACGATTTGTCAACGGAAAAAATCATCGAACTTTCCAAAACCAAAATCAATCGTTTGAGTATCGGTATTCAATCGTTTAATGACAAGGATTTGCAATTGATGCACCGAGCCCACAATGCGGAGGAAGCCTATCAATGTTTGAAAATCGCTACACAGTATTTCGACAATATTTCGGTGGATTTGATTTATGGGATTCCCAACCTCAGCACCAAACGCTGGTTGCAACATGTGCAGTCACTCATCGACTTGGGAATTCCTCATATCTCGAGTTATGCCCTTACGGTAGAGAAAAAAACAACCTTGCACAATCTCATCAAAAAAGGGAAAATTGCTCCGCTAAACGACGAAGAAGCTCACGAACATTTCTTGGCATTGGTCGAAATTTTGAACAAAAATAATTACATTCATTACGAAATGTCCAATTTTGCCAAAGAGGGTTATTATTCTCGCAACAATTCTGCCTATTGGTTGGGGAAAAAATATATAGGAATTGGCCCCTCGGCTCACAGTTTTGACAGAAAAAATCGTTCGTGGAATATTGCCAACAATACGCTTTACATCAAGGCATTGGAAAACGATGAATTACCTTCCGAAAAAGAACAGCTTTCCCTTGCCGACCGCTACAACGAATACATTATGACGGGATTGCGTACACATTGGGGTGTGGATTTACAAAAAATACGCAGTGATTACGGAGAAGATTTTTATAAATATTTGCTAAAAAACAGTCAGAAATATTTACACAAAGAACAATTGATTATAGAAAACAATCAACTAAAAACCACTCTGAAAGGAAAGTTTTTCTCCGATGGGATTTCGGCAGATTTGTTTTGGGTGTAGGGTAGTTTGCTGAAATAGCTAACCTCAATCGCAAATGATTGGGCTTTGATTTTATATCTAAATACAATTACTTCCCTTTTTTCAACTCTAAAACGGTTATTTCGGGCATGATACCTACACGACCTGAATAAGCGTGAAAACCAAAGCCACGATTGACATACAAATATTGTCGTTTGTGCTGATACAAACCGCCCCATTGTGGATAAAACCACTGGGATGGCGACCACTCCCAACCCAAGAGTTTGATGCCAAATTGCAATCCGTGGGTGTGTCCTGAAAGCGTAAGTTGATAGTCTTGTACATGTCCTACGATTTCTGCATACCAATGAGATGGGTCGTGAGTAAGTACAATTTTGAATGCGTCTTTGGAAATACTATCCGTCGCTTTTTTCAAATCGCCTACTTGCTTGAAGTTTTTACCCCAGTTTTCAACTCCTAACAAATGAATGGTATCTTGCTGATTGACAATCGGAATATTTTCGTTGAGCAATAATTGAAATCCACTTTTTTGAATGTTTTCCTTGATTTTTCTAAAGTTTTTCTCCTTTTCAAAATCAGAAGACCAATTTACATATTCACCATAATCGTGATTGCCCAAAATGGCATATTTTCCATATCGTGGAGTTTTTATTTGTTGTAAAAATGGAATCCAAGGTTGGGCTTCTTCGGCTTTATTGTTTACAAAATCTCCTGTAAATACCAATAAATCAAAATCTTGCTGATTGATTTTTTCTATACCTTTGCGTATTGCCTCTTCATTGTCCCAGCTTCCTGTGTGAAAGTCTGACAGTTGTAGTATTTTTAATCCATCAAAAGATTGAGGAAGATTTGCAAATTCTATCGATTGATTTCGTACCTGATAGTTGTATTTTCCAATAAAAATTCCGTACAAAATGCAAACAGCAGTAATAGCAGAAAGTGTCAAAACCGTGCGGAGTAAAAAGACATTTCGCTTGTTGGACACATCTCTTTTGAGGAAATATTTAGTCGTAATCCATTTGGATAATCGGAAGATGTCTTCGAGAAATAATACAAGGCTAAAAAGTATTTTTGGCAAGGTAAAAAACAATAAAAATGCCAATATTTGCATACTTTGAGCAGTTTGCCCTTTTTCGGTTTTTACCTGATTGAAATAGTAAAATATTCCACCAAAAATGATGAGTAGTACAAAAATATAGGCAACGACCACCCAATTTTTCTTGGTGATTTTTTTCAATAAATGTATTGTGTATATTTCACCTAAAAAGGTCAATACCAAAATGCCAATAAACAGGAGTTTTATCATGAAAAATGTTTTGCCAAAATTATACTTTTTTTTGTGATGAAGTGTAAAAGTTTCTTTAAAAGTAATGATAGACAATTTTGCAAAGTACAATTAGCAGGAAAAAATCTAAGATTATACGAAGGTTGATAGTAATTTAGCCAAAAATAAGGAAATTTATCCTTACATTTACCTTTTCAATAATCACTGACAAAACTTTTTTCAAATGAATCAAAAAATTGTTTTATTTTTCCTCTGCTTTTTTTCCTTATTTTCTGCCATAGCTCAGGAAAAAATCGTTGGAAAAATCGTTTCTAAATCTCGTGATTTGGAAGGAATTATCATACATAACACCACTACGGGAGTCTATACAGAAAGTGAAAAAAGAGGCTATTTCAACATCGAAGCAAAAGAAGGAGATGTACTCAATTTCAGTGCAGTACACATGACAGGGGTGCAATATGTAGTAAAAAAAGAGGATTTAAAAAAATCTTTGATTTTTATTACTATGCAACGCAGTGTAAATATCCTTGACGAAATCTATATCGACCGAACTATCAATTCAGAATCTTTGGGCTTTGGAAAACCCAACGACTATACCGCAACTCAACGAGCGTTGATGAGAGCAACCACTTCTGGTGGAGGGATTATTCCTGTAGATGCTTTGGTAAACTACATTACAGGTAGAAGCAAAATGCTAAATCAAGCGGTGGAAATCGAAAGAGAATATCTAAAAGTGGAAAATTTAATCAATCAATTTGATCAAAACTATTTTACAGAATATCTAAAAATTCAGCCTGAATATGTTATGGCATTTGGCTATTATATCATCAATGATTCATATTTGGTTTCTATTGCAAAACGAAATACCAATTTCATAGAAGAAAGAGACTTTTTGATGAGTAAAAAAGCGGTAGAATTCAATCAGATATTGCAAGAATATCAAGAATCATTGAAAAAATAATTTTGGAAGTTCTACCTTTGTAAGATAAAAAATATTCAAAACATGTTAGGAATCGATTTTAGCGAAATATTATTAATTCTTGTAACGGTACTATTGATTTTTGGGCCAAAAAAATCCCTGAATTTACTCGTAGTGTAGCCAAAATCATTGCACAAGTAAAAAATGCGACCAACGATATCAAAAACGAAATCAACAAAACGGTTGATACCGAAGCTTTGACTAAAGAAATCAAAGAAAGTACTGAAAACATCAAAAAACAAATGGGGTATGACGATTTGAAAAAGTCGTTGGATACTGATACTTTCAATCCCATTGCAAATGTACAAAACGAAATCAAACAAACCCAAGAGGATTTGGAAAATATGACAGGTCCTATCAAACGCTTGAGATAATCTATGAATCAATTGATAGAACTTGACCATCAATTACTGGTGTTTCTAAACAATTTAGGAACGCCTTTTTTCGACCCTATTTTTATGTTTATCACTCATCAAATCAATTGGTTGCCTATCTTCCTTTTGATAGCTTATTTGTTGATAAAAAACATCGGTTGGAAACAATTTGGTATATTGGTCTTGGTATTGACTCTGTTTTTTGTCTTTACCGATCAAATGACCAATTTGGTAAAAAATAACACACAACGACTACGCCCTGTAAACAATCCCAATTTGATAGACCAATTGCGTATATTGCGTGGTTCGCATAGTTATAGCTTTTTTTCTGGACATGCTTCCAATAGTTTAGGGTCTATTTTTATCATTTATCAAATATTAAAACGCTATTACAAATACGCAGCATTGCTGTTTTTATTTCCATTGATTTTTGCCTATACGCGTATTTATTTGGCATTGCACTTTCCTACCGATATCCTTGTAGGTTATGCCTTTGGATTGTGTTCAGGGTATTTGTTTTATTGGATTTATAAGAAGATAATATTAAGTATTAAGTATTAAGTATTAAGTATTAAGTATTAAGTATTAAGTATTAAGTATTAAGTATTAAGTATTAAGTATTAAGATAGTAATTATTTGTAAATGCTTATTGATTTATAGTTTAATATTTTTCAATTTTATAAAATAAATATTCAATTGTAATAAAATGAGCAAATACTTGTCCCGTTTAATACGTGATACGTGATACGTGATACGTGATACATTATACAATTTTAAAATTCTCAAATCATCACATTCTTGTCTCGTCTACTGCGGGATCCAAATTCCTAAATTCCTATGATACTATCAATAAAAAACCACAGCATCGATACATCAAAACCATTAGATATTTCGTTACCATTGCAGGGAAATACCAACAATCCTATTGCGTGGTATCAAAACGCACCTGAAATCAAACCTGTAATTATGGGCAATTTTGTAGGCAGCGTGGCTTCGGGTACCTCATCGACCAATTTCAATAATGTATTTTTCAATCCGCATGCACACGGCACACATACCGAGTGTTTGGGGCATATTACCAAAGAATTTTATTCGATTAATCAACTGTTGAAAGAGTTTTTTTTCACGACTACATTGGTTTCGGTAACACCTAAAAAGCAAAATGAGGATTTTGTCATCGAAAAACATTGGTTTGAATTTTTAGAAACACAACCAACTGAAGCGGTTGTGATTCGCACTTTGCCAAATACTGAGGAAAAAAAACACAAAAACTACTCAAATACCAATCCGCCGTATTTGTTGGAAGAAACAACTATTTACCTAAGAGAAAAAGGAGTAAAACATCTATTAATCGACTTGCCAAGCGTGGATAAAGAAGTAGATGAAGGAAAATTGGTAGCTCACAAAGCCTTTTGGAATGTAAAGGATACACAACAATTGAACGAAGATGCTCGAATGGACTGTACCATTACCGAGATGATTTTTGTTGAAAATCACATCAAAGATGGTTACTATTTACTCAATTTGCAAATCGCCTCTTTTGAAAATGATGCAAGCCCTAGTAAACCAGTACTTTATGAAGTAATTAGAGAATAAATACAAATCGTATTAGTATATATTGTATAATACCTAAATTAAACAATGAACCTATCTTGACTTTTTGAAAACAAACAAGGAATTATGATTTTTGTGGTGTAAAACATAAAAACCTAAGACCTCGTTTGTAGTACTGGACAAAGATACTATAGTAGAAGAAATTATCCCACATTTACCTAAAAGAAAAAGAGGGTTTAAGCCAAAATCGCCTATTAGTGAGATAATTAACTGTATTTGTATTAATTGAAAACAGGTATTCAATAGGCTCTTTTACCGATGGAACAATTATTTTCAGAGGTAGTTCTGAGCTATAAAACCGTGTTTGAGCCTTACCGAAAAAGGAGGGAACAAGTAAGATATCAAGCTCGTAAAAAAGCAAAAACAACCAACAGTTTGTACCTGTCCGATAGGCAAGGTTTGATGTTGGCAATGTCTCAGCCTATATCTGGCGAACATCACGACTTGTATAATATAGAGACTCATTTTCAATAAACTACATCCGTTTTGAAAAAAGCTGAAATCTCCATAGAGGGTTTATTTGTGAATTTTTATGCAGGTTTTGACAGTGAAAATCTTCGGAAAATAACCGCCTCAGAAGGTATCATAGCCAATATTTGTGAAAACAAAAGAAAAAGTCGAGATGAGTTCTTTATAAAAAATACAAGCTACTAGACAAAAGTAGCCTATATTATATCTTCATCGAAATAAAGATAATGAGTCTATTTTTTCTACAAATCTCATGATGATGAGTGTTGCAATACTCAAAAGTAGAGCAAAGTACTCAGTAGTAAAGCATTTAAATTGTTTTTTTATCCAAAGAAAAGCAAATGCTACAAACAAAACGATAGATAGAGCTATCATAATGAAAACCAGCAGTTGATATACAATATTGAAAAACGCAAGACTTTGTAAAGTTGGTATTTTAGCAATTATCCAAAATGTAAAACAAATCAATTGAATAATATATAGAGCGGTGATTATGTTTTTATCTTTGTTTACCATGTTTTTGGATTATCTAATAATTCTCTGTTCTCATAAATTAATTTATAACTAAAATTTTCTTTTTCTATTTTTCTTTGTTTAGGCTGATAGTTACCTTTTTCTGATATTTCTTTTTCATCATTAGTACATGAATAAATTCCTGTTCCTAATGTAGCAATTCCTAATGCTACAAATACCAAGCTCCTAAATGTTTGTTGCCTTGTTAATACTATATCAAATATTTTGCAATGCTGGCTTATTGCACTATCAAAACGATGATTGAAATTTCCGATTGCGGAAGTATTATATAAAATCAAAATAAACAAGTGTTTTATTTATTTTTTTTAAATAAAATATACAATTATAAGAAAATCTTTTATTTATAAAAAAGAGTAACATCAAAATATATTGTACTTATAAAAAAAGACCTTTGCGATTTTAAATACTTAGATTATTAAAAATATTTGCAAATAAAAAAATGTATTTTTTATATCCTCACAGGAGTTAATTCTAAAAAAAAGACGGTTTAAAAAATTAAACCGTCTTTTTGATTATTAAACTTCTTCAAATCCGATAGTTACACCAAGTTTTTGAGAAATAATATCTTGTAATTTCATTTGCAAATCTGGGATTTTTACAGATTCTAATACTTCGTGTGTAAAGGCATACATCAACAAAGCTTTTGCTTCTTTTTTGGGAATACCTCGTTGTTGCATATAAAACAAAGCTGTTTCGTCTAACTGTCCTATGGTACAACCATGCGAACATTTTACATCATCGGCAAAAATTTCAAGCTGAGGCTTGGTATTTAATGTAGCTTTGTCTGTGAGCAATATGTTGTTGTTTTGCTGAAATGCATCTGTTTTTTGAGCGATTTTATCTACATATATTTTACCATTGAATACACCTGTGGCTCTGTCATCAAAAATTCCTTTGTAGTTTTGGTGCGATTCGCAATTGGGTTGTTCGTGATTTACCAAAGTATAATGATCTACATGCTGCTTTCCACCGATAATAGTAACACCTTTTAATGTAGAATCAATTCTTTCTCCTTTTTGATAGAAATTCAAATTGTTTCTTGTAAGATTTCCTCCAAAAGAAAAAGTATGTACAGATACTCTACTTTCTTGTTTTTGTTCGATATAAGTATTATCTATCAAATTTGCGGTATCGAGATCATTTTGTATTTTGTAGTAATCTACAATAGCTCTTTTGGCTGCAAAAATTTCGGTTACACTGTTTGTAAACATAGATTGTTTCGACAAAGATTGATGTCTTTCAATGATTTGTACATGGGCATTTTCGCCTACAATAATCAAGTTGCGTGGCTGTACAAAATTTGCTGTATCACCTGTAGAAAGATAGATAATTTCGATAGGTTTTTGCACTACTACAGATTTAGGAATATTGATATATGCACCTTCCAAACTATAGGCTGTGTTCAAATTCGTTAAACTATCATTTTCATTGATTGTTTTATTGAAATATGCATCGATTATCATTTTGTACTTAGGTTTGGTCAATGCCGATGACATCAAGCATACATCCAATCCGTCGTGAGTTGTAGAAGATAGATGCGAAGCAAATACTCCATTAATGAATACTACTTTGTAAGTATCTACATCGTTTAGGAAATATTTTTTTACATCTTTCCACTCGATTTCGCTTTGATCTTTTGGTAAAATTGAATAGTCTGTTACCAAAATACTATTGAGCGAAGTATATTTCCAAGCTTCTTCTTTTTTGGTAGGAAATCCTTTTTGTTCAAAGGTTTTCAAAGCTTGATTTCTCACAGTATGTAGGTCTGTGTTTATATCAACTTTTTGTTCGAATGCCAAAAAAGAGGAAACTAATTTTTCTTTTAATTCCATTTGATTTTGTTTGTTTTATTTCAACCAGTCGTATCCTTTTTCTTCTAATTCCAATGCCAATTCTTTTGGACCTGTTTTGATGATTTTACCATCGTGCAATACATGTACAAAATCTGGTACGATGTAGTCTAAAAGTCTTTGGTAGTGTGTAATAACGATGATTGCGTTGTTTTCGCTTCTCAATTTATTTACACCATTGGCTACGATACGCAATGCGTCGATGTCCAATCCTGAGTCTGTTTCGTCTAAAATAGCCAATTTAGGGTTTAACATTGCCATTTGGAAGATTTCGTTTCTCTTTTTCTCTCCTCCAGAAAAACCTTCGTTTAGCGAACGAGAAAGGAATTTTCTATCGATTTCGAGCATTTCAGATTTTTCTTTGATCAATTTCAACATTTCATTTGCTGGCATATCTTCCTGACCGTTTGCTTTTCTAGTTTCGTTGATTGCCGTTTTAATAAAATTGGTTACAGATACTCCTGGGATTTCTACTGGATATTGAAACGACAAGAATACGCCTTTGTGAGCTCTTTCTTCTGGTGCTAAATCGTTTAATTCTTCTCCGTCAAGGATAATTTCTCCTTTGGTTACTTCAAAGTTTTCGTTTCCTGCGATAATGGAAGACAAGGTAGATTTTCCTGCCCCATTTGGTCCCATAATTGCGTGTACCTCACCTGCTTTTACTTCGAGGTTGATACCTTTTAATATTTCTTTTTCTTCTACAGAAGCGTGTAAGTTATTTATTTTTAACATGTTTCTTTTTGTTTATTTTGATTTTTAAATTTTGAATTATTGGAATCATTCATTAGAAATTAAAAAATCAACATTTATAATAATTTCAAGATAACTACAAATTTATCCCACGGAACCTTCTAAACTGATTTCTAATAGTTTTTTGGCTTCTACGGCAAACTCCATTGGCAATTTGTCGAGTACTTCTCTACTAAATCCATTTACAATCAGGGCAATGGCTGTTTCTGTAGGAATTCCTCTTTGGTTGCAATAAAAAATTTGGTCTTCACCGATTTTTGAAGTGGTTGCTTCGTGTTCCAATTTTGCTGATGCGTTTTTCGACTCGATGTATGGAAAAGTGTGAGCTCCACATTCGTTACCCATCAACAATGAATCACATTGAGAGAAATTTCTTGCGTTTTCTGCTCTTGCTCCTATTTGTACCAATCCACGGTAAGAGTTTTGAGATTTTCCAGCTGAAATTCCCTTTGAAATGATGGTTGATTTGGTATTTTTTCCCAAGTGAATCATTTTTGTACCTGTATCGGCTTGTTGAAAATTATTGGTTACTGCGATTGAATAAAATTCTCCAATCGAATTGTCGCCTTTCAATATGCACGAAGGGTATTTCCAAGTTACAGCAGAACCTGTTTCTACTTGTGTCCAAGAGATTTTTGCGTTTTTCTCACAAATTCCTCGTTTGGTTACAAAGTTAAACACCCCTCCTTTTCCTTCTTTGTCTCCTGGAAACCAGTTTTGTACTGTAGAATATTTGATTTCGGCATCGCTAAGAGCAATCAATTCAACCACCGCTGCGTGTAATTGATTTTCGTCACGCATTGGTGCAGTACATCCTTCAAGGTATGATACATAACTTCCCTCGTCTGCAATGAGCAATGTACGCTCAAACTGTCCTGTACCTGCTTGATTGATACGGAAATAAGTAGAAAGTTCCATCGGACATCTCACTCCTTTTGGAATGTAACAAAACGACCCATCTGAAAACACAGCCGAATTCAATGCTGCATAAAAATTGTCGGTACGCGGTACTACGGTTCCAATGTATTTTTTTACCAATTCTGGGTGTTCTTTGATTGCTTCTGAAATCGAACAGAAGATGATTCCTTTTTCTGCTAAAGTTTCTTTGAAAGTTGTGGCTACAGACACAGAATCCATTACAATGTCTATGGCAACTCCAGCCAATCTTTTTTGTTCGTCGAGAGAAATTCCCAATTTGTTGAAAGTTTCCAACAACTCTGGATCTACCTCGTCTAACGATTGGTATTTGTCTTTCTTCTTTGGAGCCGAGTAATAAGAAATCGACTGAAAATCAGGTTTTTCGTAAGTTACATTTGACCATTCTGGTTCAATCATATTTTTCCAAATTCGGAATGCTTCCAAACGCCATTCGGTCATCCATTCAGGCTCTTCTTTTTTCTTAGAAATTGCACGGATAATTTCCTCATTGAGTCCTATAGGAAAAGTTTCAGATTCTATATCCGTATAAAAACCATATTCGTATTCTTTGTTTTTAAGGTCTTCCCTTAAATCGTCTTCGGTATATTTATTCATTGTTATTTATTTATGCTTCGCAAGCTAAAATTAGTGCTTCGCATTTAAAATTTCTAAATTTCTTAATGCCGTAAGTTCTGATGGTATTTATTTACAGCGAAAAACTCTCTCCACATCCGCAAGTTCTAGCAGCGTTGGGATTATTAAACACAAATCCTTTTCCATTGAGACCTCCCGAATAGTCCAGGGTAGTACCTACCAAGTATAAAAAACTCTTCTTGTCTACAACGATTTTTACGCCGTTGTCTTCAAAAAATTTATCATTTTCAGTAGTATTTTTATCAAATTTTAGTTCGTATTCCAATCCCGAACAACCACCACTCTTCACTCCTACGCGAATAAAGTCGGTTGTAGGATCAAAACCATCATCTTCCATAAGCATTTTTGCTCTTTTTGCAGCTGATTCTGATACTTTTATCATAAGTCCTTTTGATTTTAGTTTTTGTGTGCAAAGATACTATATTTTTTTGAACCTAAATTTGTGAAATGGATATTAATAGAAATTTATGATACATCTCTTATTTTCAACATAAAAAACACCTCAAAGGATGATTTTATTCGTTTAGAGACCTTTGCATAATAAAAAAAAAAATGTGCATTTTAAATTATACTTGCTTTTATTTTATTTATCTCATAATGCACAACGCGTTAATACATTATATTTTAATTACTATAATTAACTAATTATTAACTTTTTTTGTTTTGATATTTCTTTTACCCAAAATAATTTCGCGTCGATTTTTTAATATAAATATTTACAAACAATGAAAAAATATTTTACGATTATTTTATCCATATTTAGTTTGTTGAGTTGTACAAATGAAGAACAAGAAGTAAAACCAACTTTTGACAGGGGGGTTGTAGAGGTAGAAGTTGATGGGGAATACAAACATTTTAGTTCAAAAAATTACACATTCCCTTACTTTATCGATGATGTTTTTTCGGGTTGGTCTCACCAATCTAGAATTGAAATAGAACCCGTAAATAAATTTGAACAAATTTCAATTGTTTGTATCCTTGGAGATGATAAAAAAACAATCATTGATTTTGAGGTTAATTATAGAGACCGTTATGTAAGACAAAGTGGGGTTGCTGCATCAGATGTTTTCCTAAAATCTGACCCCGAAAACCCAATAGTTTTCAAAAATATCCATCAAAATGACAATTATGTTTATGGTGAATTTGAAGGAACACTTACACTTGAACCTTTAGAATTTAAATCAAAAACCTTTAAAAATGGTAAGTTTAAAGTACCATTATTTAGAGTAGAACCTGATACAAAATGGTAATTAAAAATCAAAAACATCGCTCTATGGGCGATGTTTTTTTTTGGTTAATCCTGTTGTGTATTTTACAATACTCATTTATTTACAATTGAATATTCCTGCCAAATAAAATATCTTCAAAAGGTAGTTTGACAAATCACACGCTCAATTCTAAAGAATTAAACTTTATTCACTATACATTCTACATTATATAACTATCTTTGCATTTCATTAAAAATAAACATACTCATCTATGACAAATACTGCGTTTATCGCTCAAAAAACGGCTCTTGCCGAAAAAAATATTTCCACTGTATTGCTTTTGCTTTCAGAGGATTGTACCATTCCTTTTATCGCTCGTTATCGCAAAGACCGCACAGGCAATCTCAACGAAGAACAAATCGAGGCTATCGCCAAAGCTCACGAATCTTTTATCACCATCGAAAAGCGTAAAGAATCTATTTTACAATCAATCGAAGAACAGAATGCTCTTACCGAACCACTGAAAGACAAGATTTTACAATCATTTGATTTGGTAGAATTAGAAGACTTGTATTTGCCATACAAAAAGAAAAGAAAAACTAAAGCCGATACAGCTCGTGCCTTGGGATTGGAACCTTTGGCAAAATTAATCATGAGTCAAAGAGTGGAAAATTTGGATTTTACTGCAAAAAAATACCTTTCAAACGAAGTGTCTTCTATCGAAGATGCTCTGCAAGGTGCAAGAGATATTATCGCCGAATGGATCAATGAAAATACTTGGGTGAGAAAGGCTATTCGTCGCAAATTTCAACGCGAAGCTGTGATTGCTACCAAAGTGGTAAAAGGCAAAAACGAAGACGAAAACGCTCAAAAATACAATCAATATTTCGACTGGAGCGAACCGCTCTACAAAATGCCTTCACATAGATTGTTGGCGGTGTTGCGTGCAGAAAACGAAGGTTTTATAAAATTTTCGGCTACCATAGACAAAAAAGATGCTTTGCAAATCATCGAAAAATCTGTGATAAAAAACCCTGATAACGAAGCAGTTATTCACATCGAAAAAGCCATTGCAGATAGTTACAAACGATTGATAGAACCGTCGATTTCCAATGAAGTTTTGCTGGAATACAAAACCAAAGCCGATGTTAATTCTATTGAAGTTTTTTCAAAAAATCTTTCGCAATTGTTGTTGGGAAGCTCCGTTGGGAGAAAAACGAATTTTGGCTATCGACCCAGGTTTTAAGACAGGGTGTAAAGTAGTGTGTATAGACGAAAACGGAAATTTGCTCCACAATGAAACCATTTTTCCACATCCGCCTCAAAAAGAAATTGGATTGGCAAGTAAAAAAATGCGTTCACTAGTAAATGCTCATAAAATAGACGCCATTGCTATCGGAAACGGTACGGCATCGAGAGAAACCGAACAGTTTATCAAAAACACGGCTTTTGACCGAAAAGTACAGGTATTTGTAGTAAACGAAGCCGGAAGCTTCTATTTATTCGGCATCAAAAATCGCCAGAGAAGAGTTTCCAAACTACGATATTACGGTACGTGGTGCTGTGTCTATCGGTCGTCGCTTGCAAGACCCATTGGCCGAGTTAGTAAAAATAGACCCAAAATCAATTGGAGTGGGACAGTATCAACACGATGTTGACCAAAATCTGCTAAAAAAAGAATTGGAATTAGTCGTAGAAAAATGCGTAAATAGAGTAGGGGTAAACCTTAATACAGCGAGCAAAGAATTACTAAAATATGTATCGGGTATTGGCGAAAAAATGGCTGAAAACATCGTAAAATACCGCACAGAAAACGGAGCTTTTACTTCGCGTGATGCGTTGAAAAAAGTTCCAAGATTGGGCGAAAAAGCTTATCAACAATCGGTGGCGTTTTTGAGGATATTGGACAGCGACAATCCGTTGGATAATTCGGCCATACATCCAGAAGTATTTTCTGTGGTAAGTAAAATTGCAAAAGATTTACAAGTGCCTATCAATTCTTTGATAGGTAATGAAACTTTGATTAATCAAATTTCGATAGAAAAATACACAGATGAAAATATAGGGAAATTATACATTACCGATGTACTCAACGAATTGAAAAAACCAGGTATAGACCCTCGAAAAGTAGCCAAAGTTTTGGAATTTGACCCAACTCTAAAAACGATAGATGATGTGGTTATCGGTCGAGTTTACAACGGTATTGTAAATAATATCACCAATTTTGGATGTTTTGTAGATATTGGTATCAAAGAAAATGGCTTGGTGCATATTTCACAAATCAAAGAAGGTTATATCAGTCAAGTTGCCGATCATGTCCAACTGCATCAGCATGTTCAAGTAAAAGTGGTAGCTATAGACAAAGTACAAAAGAAAATACAATTGAGTATGATTTTATAATGTATTTGACAGTTATAAGTTGATTCCTCCAAATCTTACAAAACTACCTAAAACAAGCATTACAATTCCAATAAGTGTTACAGAAACGATGTGAAATGCCATCATAGGAAGTTTTTTAGAAGATAAATTGGGTAAAACAAAAAAATTGGCACTCAAAGCAAACAAAACGGTAATAATCAATAAAATAAGTTTTAATGAAATAACTGTTTCTATCGCGTTGGAAAACGAAAACCATGTACTAAAACCCATATTGTATCTATACGCCATTGCAATACCTGTTGTAACCAAAATTAGTAAAGCAGGCATGCCTATTTTTTCGTATTTTCTTTCAAAATCCAATAATATTTGTGGATCTTTTTTCTTTAATACATTTGGTAATATGCCAACCGCCAAAACGATATGTCCACCTACCCAAATAGCAGCCCCTAATAGGTGTAAAACTAATAAAAGATGATGATTCATACTCTATAATTAATAAACAAAGTTAGTATAATTAACTTGATAAATAAAATTTTATTCAGACTATTTATTTTTAAAATAGACTTATAATATATAAAATATGTGTTATGCAGAATGTAGAACTACTAAATAAAAAAATCCGAAAAGAAAATTTACTCTTTTCGGATTTTTGTTTTAAACCAATTATAAATTCAAATGATTGAAAATTATATTTTTTTTAGTCTTTTTTATTCTGACAAGTTTGAAATACCAAGTATCAGCTGTAAAACCTCCGCCTGTACAATCCAATTTTGAATTTAACTGTCAAAACTTCATTGGTTTCAACAATCGAATGAATATCCAGTGTGAATCCCAAATGAGAGGACTCTTGTAATGTGATAAACAACAAATAATATTGGTCAAAATCGTTTGAATACTCATTCAATGCGGTTGTATATGGGTTTCTGTCAATAATTATTTCAAAGCATCAAATTCTTCGTTTGTTGAAATTTTTTTACTTGAAATCAACTCCGAACCTTGCCTATAGTTATCTTTGGCTAATGTTTCATAATCTACTTTCGTTTCGTGATTAGTATCATCATTGTTACACGCCACCATTCCGATACATGCAACCAAAAGAAAAAGGATTTTTTTCATAAATAAAAAAGTTTAAGTTCAACATTTATTTTTTAAAAAAACATCCATTTAATTTCATTATCAAACGATTAGTCTTAGCAAATATAATAATTTTTAAAAAACACCCTAAAATATCCCATAAATACAATCGTTTACAAAATAATAATCATTACTAAAGAATTTTCAAGCAAAAGCAATCCCAAAAGTAAAAAAAATGATTTGTTATACAGTTTTCAACAATCAAAATCTACTGTTGAAAACTATCAAAAAACTTTTCATAACTATTGTTGATAAGTGTGGAAAAGTATCAATAAAAAAATTTGATTTTGAGAGATAATTTTTCTGATAGACAAATAACCAAAACTTCCAAGAGAAAAATGTAATTATTTATTTCAACACAATTCACAGTTTATCCACAGTTATTAACAACATTTTGATAAAAATAAAATCAACATTTTTTGTGTATATTTAAAAAGAAAAATCAACATTTTTTTTCAAATAAATTGATTTTCAGTAGATACATTTTTTCAACCTTGTTGATAAGTTTTGATAACTCATATTTCAAAATTATTTTAGAAAAAATTATTCTCTATTTCAACAAACAATAATACTAATAAATTTTATTAATTTAAAAATCATTTTTTTTATTATTTAAAGAAGAGAATGTTGAAAACACAAATTTTTTATCCATGATGTATCGTTTTATTTTAGTTTCTTTTTTACTTTTTAAGTGTAGTAGTACCGAAAAAGTGTCAAGAGATTTTACTGGTATCTATGTTGCACCCCAAAACAATTTTTTCAATCGCTTGCGATACGGTAGTTTTACTTTGGATATGCAATTGGAACTTCGCACTGATTCTACTTATTTTCTGTCGTCTTGTGCTCAGTATTTTTATGGCACTTGGAAAGTAAAAGAGCGTCGCTTGTTTTTGCATCTGGATTCTGCAAGATTTATCATTGATAGTCTCAATTATTTGCCAGAATACAAATCATCTTTTAATCGCAAATTTACAGATGAATACAAAATCGATGGTTCAACTTTTTTTCAACAAAATAATATAACTATGTTTATTTTGTTGAAAAAATAGGGTAGGGGATTGATTTTCTGTTTAAATTTGTTTTAAATAATTTTATTTTATGAAAAAATAGATTTAAGTTTTAAAATTTTATTTTTTATCGTCGGATTTTATTGGATTATAGCAAGGATAAAATCTTTACATGAAATTGTTTTATTCGGAGTTTTTTACGAATTATTGACACTACCATTTGCCTTGTTGTCTTGCGTATTTCCGATTTATTTTTTGGTGCGATTGATACAAAGTTGGTCGTCAACTGAAAAAAAGAATTTTATGTTTATGTTATTTCTAAGTTTGTGTAATTTAGCAATAATGTTTAAATTGCCTTATTATTAATTAAAAATTTTTATTATGGATATTACATTGATGTTTTGGCAAATGTTGCAAGTCATCTTGTTTGTTGCCTTTGTTTATTTTTTGGTAAAAGTTTTTAGGAAGTTAACGAGAAAATAATTTTACCAAATAAAATAGTAAGTCATTCTTGAAAGAGAATGGCTTTTTTTGTAATTAGTTTATTATTTATAATAATTATTAAGTTTAACTAAATATTAATTATTATAAATAAAAATAATAATTTAATTTTGCTCCACTAATTATAAATTTTTAATCAAATGAATAAAGTTTTTAGAAAAAAATTAAACCATATCACAAGTTTTAAAAAGAAATAGTGATGTGAAATTTAAATCTGAAACCTTACAATTTGTTTCCTCTTTTTATAATGGAAATTATAAAATTGTAGGAGATGAAGTTTATCACACTGATGATGAAAAATATGTCATCACCAAAATATCAAGTGATAATATTGAAAGAGGTTACATTGTAGAGTTTACTTCAGAAAAGAAAGTTGTTTTTGTAGATAAAAACGAAACAACTAAAAAATTGACTTATTATGATTTATCATTTACAAATGATGCAGTAGAATTTGACTTTAATGATAATATTGCAGATGATGATGATAAAGTAGCTACTTGGAAGTTTCTAGGATTCAATTTTAAAAAATTTTTTGGAAGATATAAAACATATGGTCCAGATTTTTTTTTAGAACCAGGTTCTTGTTATAGAAATGTTACAGAAAGAATAGTAATTTTAGGTTTAGAATATGGTTATGTTAGATGTGAACCATGTTAAAAATAACTGTAAATAAAGATGGCTGTCCAAAAACTAAAGGACAGCCACTTTTTTAATATTTTTTTAGTGCATATTTACAGCAAGGGTATTAAATATTCAATTTTCAGTGAAGTAGTATATAACTATAGAAAACACTCTTGTTTCATATTTCAAATTTATTAACTATTATGAAAAAATACTTATTATTTTTAGTTTCTTTTTTATCTTCTGCACAAAATTAAACTTATCAAGTTTTAAACAAATGGACAAACGAACCAATTTCTCAAGTTTCCATTTTTCTAAACGATTCTTTGATAAATGTAACTAATTCTGACGGAAACGCATTTTTACCAAAAGGTAATTATTTATTTAAAAAAGAAGGTTTTAGTCAAAAAATTTCTTCAGAACAGACAGTTTTTCTTTTGCCAAATGACATGGAAGAATTAGAAGAAATTGTTATTCATCAGCCTAAGAAAACAAGAAAAAGAACTATTGGTAGTGATTATGGTACAATGTTGTTTATCAAAGGTATAGAATATATAACACACATACAACCAAGAAAAAAGAAATGAATAAACAATTGTATAAAGTGTCTTTTCCAACAGACATTATGGAATCAAGAACAATTTCTGGAGAATCGCATTTCAAATTGACAATTTATGATAGTAATCAACAGCAATTATGTGCAGAGTACATTACTTTACCACAAGATAAATTTGAATTTATTATTTCAAAGGATATAAAATTTCCTGCAGAAGGTTTGTATATTGGGATAGAATTTATAGGAAAAACTGATGAAAATGAAATAGTTTGTGAATTTAAACCAGGTTTTGAAAACAATTCTAAAAGAACGAATTACTATAAATTGTCGTATCTCAATGAAGATAAATGGAAAACATGGGAAGAAGTAATGGTTGATGGTAATTATTTTCATACTGTATATAGCAAACCTCCATCTGGTTTTGTATTTAATAATGTTGCTTTTGTTTTTAAAATTGAGGTTTATTAAAAAAAATTAATACATACTAAGTCGTTCTTGAAAAGGAATGATTTTTTTTATTAAAAATCAACACTTTACAATATTTACTAAAAAATAGCTTTCATAGTATAGATAAGCTTTGTATTTTTGCAAGTTATATATCAGTAAATTATGGTACTATTCAATTATGAAACTGAGTTTCAATTAGAAAACGAAGAACTGTATGCCGACTGGATAGATGCGATTATCGAATCAGAAGGTAAGGAACCAGGAGAAATCAATTATATATTTTGTGATGATGAGTATTTGCACGACATCAATGTAAAGTATCTCGATCACGATACGCTTACCGATATAATCAGTTTTGATTACACGATAGGAGAGTTGATTTCTGGTGATATTTTTATTTCAGTTGAACGCGTAAAGGATAATGCAAAAGATTTTAATGTATCTTTCAAGGAAGAATTACTTCGCGTAATGTCACATGGAGTTTTGCACTATTGTGGTTACAAAGACAAGACCGATGATGAAGCAAATTTAATGCGTTCAAAAGAGCAAGAAAAAATGCAGATGTTCCACGAGGAACAATAAAATATATAGAATGTTTCATGTGGAACATTTTGTTATTTTTTATAAAAATTTCGATAGTTATAAAGATGTAAATTTATAAATATTTTAATTACTTATATAAAAGTATATATTATAAAATTTATATTATTTATTGATATATTTTATTTAGTATTGAGTTTATTAAAAAAAATGAAATTTTTGAAAAAAAGTTCCACGAGGAACAATATATAAAGAAAGAAAAGTTTAATTAAATGTTTCATGTGGAACAATGAGTTTATTTCAAGATAAATATGATGTAATTGTAGTAGGAGGAGGACACGCTGGATGCGAAGCTTCTGCCTCTGCTGCAAATATGGGAATGAAAACTTTGTTGATTACAATGAGTCTTCAGAATATCGCACAGATGAGTTGTAATCCTGCAATGGGTGGAATTGCAAAAGGACAAATCGTAAGAGAAATTGATGCGTTGGGTGGATATTCTGCAATCGTTTCTGATAATTCTGCAATTCAATTCAAGATGTTGAATATGTCAAAAGGTCCTGCAATGTGGTCGCCAAGATGTCAAAGTGATCGTATGCGTTTTGCAGAATTTTGGCGTATGATGTTGGAAAATACTCCTAATTTAGATTTCTATCAAGAGATGGTTTCTGGATTGATTTTTGAAGGAGACGAAATCAGAGGAGTGCGTACAAATCTCGGAATCGAAATCTATTCAAAAACCGTAATTCTTACAAACGGAACTTTTTTAAATGGTTTGATTCATATTGGAGAAAAACAATTTGGAGGAGGTAGAGCAGGGGAGAGTGCTTCGTATGGAATTACAGAAGATTTGGTGAAAATTGGGTTTGAATCGGGAAGAATGAAAACAGGAACCCCACCAAGAGTTGATGGTCGTTCGCTCGATTATTCTAAAATGGAAGAACAACCTGGTGATAAAAATCCACAGAAATTCTCGTATTTAAATGTTACCAAACCACTCGTAGATCAACGCTCGTGTTATATGACTTATACTTCAAACGAAGTACACGATTTGTTGAGAGAAGGTTTTGATCGTTCTCCAATGTTTAACGGTCGTATTAAAAGTATAGGTCCAAGATATTGTCCGTCGATTGAAGATAAAATTAATCGTTTTGCAGATAAGGAAAGACATCAAATATTTGTAGAACCCGAAGGTTGGAATACGGTAGAAGTATATGTAAATGGTTTCTCGACTTCGTTGCCAGAAGATGTACAATTTAGAGCTTTGCGTTCGGTTGCAGGTTTTGAAAATGTGAAGTTTTTCCGTCCTGGATATGCTATTGAATACGATTATTTTCCACCAACGCAATTGAAACATACACTCGAAACCAAGTTGATAAAAGGTTTGTATTTTGCAGGACAAATCAACGGAACAACTGGATATGAAGAAGCAGCAGCTCAAGGTTTGATGGCAGGTATCAATGCAGCGTTGGAGGTACAAGGAAAAGAACCGTTTATTTTGAAAAGAGACGAGGCATATATTGGAGTTTTGATTGACGATTTGATTACAAAAGGAACAGAAGAACCGTATAGAATGTTTACTTCTCGTGCAGAATATCGCACATTGTTGCGTCAAGATAACGCTGATTTCCGATTAACTGAAAAATCATTCAACATTGGTTTAGCTTCAACCGAACGAATGAAACGAATGGAGTATAAAAAAACTGCTTCAGAAAATTTTGTTCAATTCTTTAGAGAAACTTCGGTAAAAACAGAAGAAGCAAATCCTATTTTAGAATCGAAAGGAAGCGATTTGATGAAGCAACCCGATAAAATGTTTAAAGTATTTTCTCGTCCACAATTGGCTGATGAAGATATTTTGAAATTTAAAAAGGTACAAGAATATATTAATACAAATAATTTGGATAAAGAAATCATCGATCAAGCCATTATTCAAGTTAAATATTCTGGATACATTGAGAAAGAAAAAAATAATGCGGATAAGATAAATCGTTTAGAAGATATTATTATTCCTGAAAATTTCGATTACGATAAAGTAAAATCTATGTCGTTTGAAGGAAGAGAAAAAATGAAAAAAATTCGCCCAAGAACCATTTCTCAAGCATCAAGAATTAGTGGTGTAGCTCCGTCAGATATTTCGATTTTATTAATCTTTATGGGAAGATAAATAGGAGTGTTCCTCGTGGAACAAATAAAAAAAACTATGAAAAATCTAACAATAAAAGATTATAGTATCACTCATAAATCGTTTGAATTGATGTATGATGAATCTTTAGAATTGTATCATACACAATTTGACGATTGGGAAAGAGTAGAGGAGTATTACCAGAGTTCAAATTATATTTCACATACCGATTCCAAAAATTCTATATTTGATAAAATATATGCTCAAGTAAAAAAATATACGATCCAACAAAAATGGAAACAAATACTTTCTTGTAAAAAAGAAGTTCGTTCAGTGTTGGATATTGGATGTGGTACAGGAGATTTTTTGGTGTATGCAAAACAAATAGGATTGCAAACTAAGGGAGTAGAACCTAATACTAAAGCACAACAATTAGCCAAAGAAAAATCTATTGATGTAGTATCTACCTTTGCAGAATTGCCTAATCAAAAATATGATGTGATTACTTTGTGGCATGTGTTGGAGCATGTGCCTAATTATGATGAATACATTGTACAGTTGAAACAATTATTAAATCCAGATGGATTGCTGATTATAGCAGTTCCAAATTTCAATTCGTATGATGCAAAATATTATCAAAATTTTTGGGCAGCATGGGATGTACCTCGTCATATTTGGCATTTTAGTAAAAAAGCTGTTCAGCAGATAGTATCTAAGCATGGATTTCAATTGATACAAATAAAACCTATGTATTTCGATGCGTTTTATATTTCACTATTATCAGAAGAATATAAAACAGAATCAAAAAATCCAATCAAAGCGTTTAGTATAGGTTTACTATCCAATATAAAGGCTTTTTTCTCAAAAGAGTATTCCTCTAACACATTTTTTTATAAAAAACTTTCATAAATGACTTTATTTTTGTTTTTAGTGATTAAAATATATTTTGATATGTAAAATTTATAAAAGTCGTTTAAATCGAAAATAAAGACTATGTTTTTTATAGTGATTATTTATATCAAAGTATTTAAAGTATAAATATTTTTTATATATCTGTTTTTATAATAATAATTAGTATTTTTGTCCAAAATAATTGAATCAATGAAAAAAATCATTTTATCGGCAGCTGTTGTAATTTTGGCAGTTGCATGTAACAACAATTCTCAAATAGGAACTACTGTTGCTACAACTTCGTCAGAAGCTGGATTTAAAACAGCATACATCGATACAGAAAAATTGATGAAAGAATATAAAGAATCTGCAGACTTTGAAGCAAAATACGAAGCAATGTCTAAAAAGATGCAAGAAGAATTGGAACGCGATATGAAAAAATTCCAAAATGATGTAATGGACTTGCAAAAAAATGCTCAATCAAAAGGAATGGAGTGGGCAGTCGCTCGTCAGAAAGAGTTGGAAAAAAGAGAGCGTACTCTTGCTGAAAAACAACAGAACTACATGAAAAAATTCCAAGAGGAAGGTTCGGTTGAAAGAGACAGTATGGTATCTCGTATGAAAGATTTCATCAAAGAATACGGTAAAGAAAAAGGATATGACTATATCTACGGTACTGGTGATGCTGTAACAGTATTATATGCAAAAGAGCAATACAACATCACAGATGAAATCGTAAAATTGTTGAACGAAAAGTACGAAAAAGGTTCAACGAAAACCGAAGAGAAAAAAGAAGAATCTACTGAAATAAAAGTTGAGGAAACTAAAAAATAATAGAGTAAAGTTATTCATAGGCGGAAACTGTTTGGGAAAAATTGTATATTTGAGTACCAAACAGTTTTTTTATGAAGATTTTTTTAATTTATCTACTCAAAGTATTACTATTCATTATTGGATTTGTCGTACTATATTTATTGGCAGTAATTCTTTCACCTTTGATTCCAGTAAAGGAAAAACAAACTACGGAATCAAAAGAAATTGATGTCTATTTGCTCACCAACGGAGTACATACAGACATTGTATTTCCTGTAAAAAACGAATACAAAGATTGGAGTGCCTCAATTTCTTATGCACATACCAAAAGTCAGCGAACAGATTTTAAATACATTGCCGTTGGTTGGGGAGACAAAGGTTTTTATCTTGATACACCTACTTGGGCAGATTTGAAATTTTCTACAGCTTTCAACGCTGCCTTTGGATTGAGTACTTCGGCTATGCATTGCACTTTTTATTCTACAATGAAAGAAGGTGAAGATTGTGTAAAACTTTCGGTTACTCCCTCACAATACAAAGCAATGGTTGCGTTTGTAGAGCAAAAATTTGTGCGTACAAATTTGGGTGCTTTTCAGAAAATCGAAACAGATGCTGTCTATGGAGACAATGATGTGTTTTATGATGCTATTGGTAGTTATAGTTTTTTTACAACTTGTAATACTTGGGCAAATCAGGTTTTGAAAATAGGCGAACAAAAAGCAGCTCTTTGGACAGCAACGGATAAAGGAATTTTTAGGCATTATAAAAACTAATTAAGATATATCTTGAATAATATTCAAAAAATTGGAATGTTTTTTGCAACTATTTTATAAAAATCTATACAATTATGAGAATATTATCAATTTTTTTATCGTTAATTTCGTATGGACTCTTAGCTCAACATACGATTAGTTTAGTACCAAATAACATAGAAAGAGGAACTATTTATCTTTCAAACAAAAAAACAGTAGAAGGAAAAATTATCGTACCACTTTTAGCCAATCAAAAGCGTATCAATTATAGATACGATGGAAAAAAACATCGTGTTCAGAGTACAAATATAGATTCAATAGTATTTGATTCAAAAGCAACATTGCTATTTACTTCGACAGAATTTTATAACAAAAGAAAACAAGATTCAAAAAAAGTAAAAAGAGCCGAGTGGTTGAGAAAAATAGTTTCTGGCGATTTGTCAATCTATGAAACTACTTATATCGAACACAGAAGAGAATATACCAACAGTGTTACACATTATTTTTTCAAGAGAAAAAATGAAACATTACCAACTTTGATTGCTATTAAAACAAATGAACCATTTCCAACGGCAGATCATCGTTTATTTCGCATCAATTTGGAAAAATACTTTTCAAATGAAGAAGATTTTTTAGCATTGATTAAGCGAAAAGAATTTGGTCTAAATGAATTACATTTGATAGCGAAAGAATACAATGGAATGTAAAAAAAATGTTTAACCTGACTACCTAAATTATAATGAAAAAAAAAGAATTTAAATAATATTATACAAAAATGAATATTTTAAGTAATTTAGCATAAATAAAACTTGTATAATCCAAACATAATTCATACATTTGCAAACATATAATGAAAACAAAGACAGAATGAGGGGGCATATAGCCTCCTTATGTCGTATATAAAGTATGAGTTTTAAAGAAAAAGTACAAGAATTATTAGACCGTGGATTGGAGCAATATCCGCATTTGTTTCTAATAGACTTAAACATTTCATCGGATTATAAAATCAATGTAACAATTGATGGTGATCAAGGGGTTTCGTTGCAAGATTGTATTGACATGAGCCGTGCCATTGAGCATAATCTCGACCGTGAAGAGCAAGATTTTTCGTTGGAGGTGGCTTCGGCAGGTGCTACTTCTCCTTTAAAATTGCCAAGACAATACAAGAAAAACATTGGTAGAAAAATCGAAGTAACCACAGCCACAGAAACTATCGAAGCTCAATTGCTCAATGCAGATGATGAGAAAATTTCTCTGGAATGGAAAGCTCGTGAACCAAAAAAAATAGGAAAAGGAAAAGAAACCGTAATCAAAAATGCGGAAATTCCTTATTCAGAAATCAAAAAAGCAGTAATTGTAATATCATTTTAAAATAATAGAAACAAACTATGGATAATCGTGCATTAATCGATTCGTTTTTAGAGTTTAAAGACTTCAAACATATAGACAAAGTTACTCTAATGGCCATTTTGGAAGATGTATTTCGCAATACATTGAAAAAGAAATTTGGATCAGACGATAACTTTGACATTATCATCAACCCAGACAAAGGGGATATGGAAATTTGGAGAAACCGTGTAGTAGTAAACAACGGTGAGGTGGAAGACGAAAACACGGAAATTGCTTTGGACGAAGCTCGTAAAATTGAGTCAGATTTTGAAGTAGGTGAAGAAGTTTCTCAAGTTTATCACTTGATTGATTTAGGTCGCCGTTCGATTTTGGCTTTGCGTCAAAACTTGATTACAAAAATCCACGAACACGACAGCACCAATCTTTACAAGCAGTTCAAAGATTTAATAAATGAGGTTTATACCGCAGAGGTACACCATATTCGTCCAAAAGCTGTGATTTTGATTGACGACGAAAACAACGAAATCGTATTGCCAAAAGACAAACAAATCCCATCGGATTATTTCAAAAAAGGTGAACCAGTACGCGGAATTATTGAAGCGGTAGAGTTGAAAGGAAGCAAACCGCAAATCATCATGAGCCGTACTTCAGAAGCCTTTATGGAAAAATTGTTTGAACAAGAAATTCCAGAAATTGCAGAAGGAATCATCAACATCAAACGCATCGTACGCATTCCAGGAGAAAAAGCAAAAGTAGCCGTAGATAGCTACAACGACAATATCGATGCAGTAGGTGCGTGTGTGGGAGTAAAAGGTTCGCGTATTCACGGAATTGTAAGAGAATTAGGAAATGAAAATATCGATGTAATTCACTTTACAGAAAATCCATCATTGTTGATTTCTCGTGCATTGGCTCCAGCTGAAATAACAGAAGTAAAAATTGACGAAGAAAACAAAAAAGCAACGGTTTATTTAGAAATCAGCGAAGTATCAAAAGCCATCGGAAGAAACGGTCAAAACATCAAATTGGCAAGTAAACTTACAGGATACGAAATAGATGTAATTAGAAATCAAGCAAATGACGACGATGACGATGTAGAAATGATTGAATTTGTTGATGAAATCGACCAATGGGTAATCGATGAATTTGCAAAAATAGGTTTGGATACAGCAAAAAGTATCTTAAAGCACACGGTAGAAGAGTTGGTACGCAGAACCGACCTAGAAGAAGAAACCGTAATAGATGTAATCAACATCTTGAAAGAAGAATTTGACGAAGAGTAATTAAATTTTCAATTACAAAATTTTGTAATTAATAATTAACTTTGTCATTCCAACGAAAGGAAGACAAGAGGGTAACCTAAACTAACGAAGTAATCTATTTGTCGAGATTCATCACTCCAAAATCGTTTCGTTCTGAATGACAACAAAGACACACAATATAAAGATCCAATATGTCTGAAAAAAGAACCATAAGAATAAACAAAGTATTACGAGAGCTAAACATCTCTTTAGACAGAGCGATTGAGTATTTAAAATCAAAAGGTTTTGAAATAGAAGCCTCTTTAAATGCCAAAATCTCTGACGAAGAGTATCAAACGCTCAACAAACAGTTTTCTGCCGATAAAGGTAGAAAAGCTGCTATGCAGGAAGTAAGCGAGGAAAAGAAGAAAGAAAAAGAACAATTGCGTATCGAGAGAGAGAAAGAACTTGAGGCTCAACGCAAAAAAGAAGAAGAAGAGAAAAGAGCTCGCGAACAAGAAATTATCAAAGCAAAAGCTGAAAAAGTGACGGCAATCAAGCCTGTGGGCAAAATTGATTTAGAGCCGAAAAAGAAAAAAGAAACTGTAGATGTTCCATCAGTACAGAAAGATCTTAGTGCGTCTGAAAATACTCCTGCAAAAAAAGAAAAAGTAGCAGAAAAATCAGAAAAACCTAAAAAAGAGGTTGCTTCTGAAAATAAACCTGTTTCTACTCCTGAAAAGCCTAAAGCTAAAGAGGAAAAACCAAAAGTAGAAAAAACTGAAAAAGTGGAAAAAACAGTAGAAAAAACTGAATCTACTGAAGATACCATGATCAAAACGCAATATCAAAAATTGACAGGTCCGGTGATTACCAACCAAAAAATCGATTTGACTCAATTTGATAAAGCCAAAAAGAAACCAGGTGATAAAAACGCCAAAAATGGTGGAAATAAAGGAGGAAATGCAGCTAATGCAAATGGAGATAAACCTGCAAAAAACAAACGCAAACGCATCAACAAAGCTGAAGGAGCTGCAACTACTCAAAACGCTAAAGGCAACGCAAATCCTGCCAACAGACAAGGTGGAAACGATGCCAATAAAAATGCAAAAAATAAAAACAACAAAAATCAAAGAGGTAAAGCTCCAATTGTAAAAGTAGAGCCAACAGACGAAGAGGTGAAAAACCAAATCAAAGAAACGCTCGAAAGATTGCAAGGTAAACAAAACAAGTCAAAAGCTGCTAAATACCGTAAAGATAAACGCGAATTGCACCGTAAGAAAGAAGAGGAGGCAAGAGCAGAAGAAGACAACAAAGTATTGAAAGTTACAGAATTCGTAACCGTAGGAGAGGTGGCTACAATGATGAATGTGTCTATCACTCAAGTAATCGGTACATGTATGTCGTTGGGTATCATGGTTACTATGAACCAGCGTTTGGATGCAGAAACTTTGACTATCGTTGCCGATGAGTTTGGATACGAAGTACAATTTACTACAGCCGAATTAGAAGATAATTTGGTAGAAGAAGCCGATAGACCAGAAGATTTAGAAACTCGTGCTCCTATCGTTACCGTAATGGGACATGTGGATCACGGAAAAACATCGCTTTTGGACTATATTCGTAAAGCAAATGTTATTGCAGGAGAATCAGGAGGAATCACGCAGCACATCGGAGCTTATGGAGTAACCTTGGAAAATGGTCAAAAAATCACTTTCCTTGATACACCAGGACACGAGGCATTTACGGCGATGCGTGCCAGAGGTGCTCAAGTTACCGATATTGCCATTATCGTAGTAGCAGCCGACGACGATATTATGCCACAGACTAAAGAGGCAATCTCTCACGCACAAGCAGCAGGAGTGCCTATCATTTTTGCAATCAATAAAGTAGATAAACCAACGGCAAACCCAGACAAAATCAAGGAGAAATTGGCATCGATGAACTTCTTGGTAGAAGAGTGGGGAGGTAGTTATCAATCGCAAGATATTTCGGCGAAATTTGGACAAGGAGTACAAGAATTGTTGGAAAAAGTATTGCTCGAAGCAGAAATGTTGGAATTGAAAGCCAATCCAAATCGTATCGCATCAGGAACCGTAGTAGAAGCCTTCTTGGACAAAGGACGCGGATATGTATCGACGATTTTGGTACAAAACGGTTCGTTGAAAGTAGGAGACTATGTATTGGCTGGTAAAAACCACGGAAAAATCAAGGCGATGCACGATGAGCGTGGAAAAGCCGTAAAAGTAGCAGGACCATCTCGCCCAGTGTCTATCCTTGGATTGGACGGAGCACCAACAGCCGGAGACAAATTCAATGTATTTGAAGACGAAAGAGAAGCAAAACAAATAGCAGCAAAGCGTACACAATTGATTCGTGAGCAATCGGTAAGAGCACAAAGACACATTACCCTTGCAGAAATCGGTCGTCGTATCGCATTAGGAGAGTTCAAAGAGTTGAACATCATCTTGAAAGGAGATGTGGACGGATCAGTAGAGGCGTTGTCAGACTCGTTCTCAAAACTATCTACAGAAGAGATTCAAGTAAACATCATCCACAAAGGAGTAGGAGCCATTACAGAATCGGATGTATTGTTGGCATCGGCATCAGATGCGATTATTATCGGATTTAATGTACGACCAATGGCAAATGCAAAAGCCATTGCAGACAAAGAGGAAATCGACATCAAGACTTACTCAATTATCTATGACGCAATCGACGATGTAAAAGATGCGATGGAAGGAATGTTGTCGCCAGAGTTGAAAGAAGAAATCACTGGTACAGCCGAAATCCGTCAGACATTCAAAATCTCAAAAGTGGGTACTATTGCAGGATGTATGGTAACGGATGGAAAAATCTTCCGCAACTCAAAAATCCGCTTAATCCGCGAGGGAGTAGTAATTTACACCGGAACATTAGAAGCACTGAAACGCTTCAAAGACGATGTAAAAGAAGTATCAAAAGGTTACGATTGTGGTATCCAAATCAAAAACTACAACGACATCAAAGAATACGACATCATCGAAGCATTCCAAGAAGTAGAAGTAAAGAAAACTTTATAATAGTAAAAAACCGCCTCAATCGAGGCGGTTTTTTTGTATCTTTGAGCTTGTGAGAAACAAAACACTTATGACTATAGACATTACTATACAACTACAAAAGGCTCAAGAGCAATATAAAACCTGGAGCCGATTTACGATTGAGCGTCGATTGCAATCTATTGAAACAATAAAAGATTTTTTGCTTTTGAACAAAAAACGATTAGCACATGCAATTACTACGGATATGAACAAACCAATATCCGAATCAATAGCAGAAATAGAAAAATGTGCTCTACTTTGTGAATATTATCTCAAGCATGCAGTAGATTTTTTACAAGAAGAAATCATCAATTCGCCATGGAAAAAGAGTTATACTCGTTTTAGTCCAATGGGGGTAGTCCTTGGTATAATGCCTTGGAATTTTCCATTTTGGCAGGTATTTCGTTTTGCAATTCCAACACTGATTGTAGGTAATGTAGTCGTACTCAAACATGCAAGTAATGTTCCTACATGCGTACAACTGCTCGACGAAGTATTTGCTCAGGCGGATACAGCAATATATTTTCCTATTGTTGTGGCAGGTAGTGAAATGGAATCCGTTATTGCTCATTCAATTGTAAAAGCGGTTTCGTTTACAGGAAGTGAAAAAGCAGGAAGAATGGTTGCTACAACAGCTGGGAAATACTTAAAAAAATGTGTATTAGAATTAGGAGGAAGTAATGCTTTTATTGTACTCAATGATGCGGATATAGAAAAAACTGCAAAAATCGCCGTTAAAGCACGTTTTCTCAACTCAGGACAGAGTTGTATAGCTGCAAAGCGTTTTTTGATTCAGAGAGAAAAATATGATGCTTTTTTAGCAGCTTTTATCAAAGAAACAAAAACTCTAAACATTGGGGATAAATACGACGCCAAAACTCAATTTTCCGAAATGGCTCGTGAAGATTTGGCTATAGAATTAGAAACACAACTGTCAAAGAGTGTAGAACAAGGAGCGACTATTTTGCTTGGCGGTTTGAGAAAAGGTGCCTATTTCGAACCGACTATTGTAGAAAACATACAAACTTCCATGCCGCTTTGGAAGGAAGAAACCTTTGGACCTGTCGCACCCTTGCAAATCTTTGATACATTGGAAGATGCAATAGAAATGAGCAATGCTTCAGAATATGGATTGGGCGTGAGCATATTTACAAAAGATATCACAAGTATTCAAGAGCATTTGTTTGTCTTTGAAGAGGGTACAGTGTTTATCAACGAAATGGTAATAAGTTATCCAAGTTTACCATTTGCTGGTATAAAAAATTCGGGGTATGGTCGTGAATTATCACGTTGGGCATTGTACGAATTTTCTACAGTTCAGACAGTGGTTGTGAGTTAAAAATAAATATCTTTGTATAAGATATTGAATTGAAAAATACGTAGCGACATAGGAATGCCATGTCGCTACGTACGCTTTATTCTATACTCTTCTCCCATTCAATTCCACTTATATCAATGAGTTTTAGTTTGTAATTTTTATTGATTTTGATGGTATCCAAATCAATGACAAAATCGGCTTTTGCTCCCAAAGGAACAATCAAACTATGAACTCCCGATTTTACTTTAGCTACATAATGATTGTGAATTTTTTCCACAGGATATTGTGCCAATTCATTTTGATTGATAGTTTTTACAACTTCATTTTTTTCGTTCAAAATTTCTATGTAAATTAAAAACGAACCGTAAACATCAGCACCTTCTACTCTAAACATCTGAAATTTCAACTGTGTATCTGTATATTCAACATTAGAGATTTCTATTTTTGGTTTTACAGATTTGTTGTGCAATTTTCCAAATACACCTCCGTGAAAATATTGATTGGTAAACAAAGTCAATCCAAAAATAAGTACCGAAATTCCTAAAACAATAGGTTTTAGACGATAAATAGACAAATTGCCAGACCCCAAAAATGCAAACCATTTTTTGTGGGTAAATGCATAGTTTTTAGCAATCAAATAATTGTCTAAAGAATAAACTCCACTACCTGAAAGAAACAGCGTAAAACCACCTGCAACGCCCAAAACACCTATTTGCCATTCGTCCAAGCAGGTAGTACCTATCCATCCAGACCCCAACAAAATTCCCATTGCCAGTGAAAACACTCCAATGCTCATCAGTCGAGTAAACAAGCCTAAAATAATCAACAAGCCTACAATGGCTTCGACAATTGTAAAAGCCACCATAGAAATCTGCAATACTTCAGGATTGGAAACCAAGTATTCGATAATAGGTTTTATTCCCAGAGCATTGGGCAGAAAATGGTTAAATTTTTCACCTATATATCCAGCTTCATCAGGAATTAATTTATTGTCTAAAATCAACCTTCGCCAAAAAGCAGAAAAATAAGTCCAACCTATAACCCAGCGAAGAGATAAAGTAAAAAGTCCAGCTGCATTGTGGGCTGAATGTTCGATTGTATATTTCATAATTTTATTGATTTTTTGTTGTAGTTTATTTGTATTCTCTCTCATTTATGTCTTTGGTTTTGAAAATTTTTCTACCAAAGTGAATATAAAAAATTGAATAATTTTACGTTGAAAAAACTATTCAAAACAAATTATACAATATCCAATTTCAATCGTTTAAATAAAATGTACTTAGAAGGACTATTACCTAAAAAACAGGCAAAAAAATTGTCGAAAATATCAATTTTTCTAACTACAAAAAGATGATTATTAGTACTATCAGTAGGTTTTACCGATAAAAAGAAGTTAGTTGCTTTTTCTGTTGAACTTTCTATATTTTCAGCAGAAGAATATTGACAAATACTCGTTTGTGTAGAGGTTTTGGCTTTGTTGGTAGGTTTTATATATTCTACATTGACCACACCAAACAAAGCACTTTTTACCACACACGGACTCAATGCAAACAACACAAAACACATCAAAAAAATGTGTTTTACCCATCTGATATGTTTTGTACTGCAAGTCATGGTTACAAATATAAAATTATTTAACGCTTTTACAAATTACGGTAAAGTTAATTTATTGGTTAGTATTTATTTTCGGAATTCTCAATCCCTTTGGACTTATCAACAAATAATTGGTTTTCTTGCCAGAATCCTCCTCTTTAGCGATGCCTTTGGCTACCAAATCTTGTAAATCTCTCAAGGCGGTATCGGTGGAAGTTTTTGCCAATTTGGCATACGAAGAGGTACGTAAATAGCCCACTTCTTTGTCGTAATTATCGTATAAATAATTGATTACAAAAATCTGCCTTTTGTTGAGCGACTGATGATTCGTATTCCAAAACAAAGATTTGTCCAGTGAACCTTTCAAAAATTGCTCACTGGAAATTAAAGCTATTTCAAAACAGCCCAAAAACCATTCTAAATAAGCCGTAATTTCTGAATTGCCTTTTTGCGTTTTTTCAATAATGTTGTTGTAATATTTATGTTCTTTGAAAATCTGATTAGAAAGACTGTAAAAACGGATTTTACTTTGGTCGCTTTGAGCCAAAATCATATCCAAAATCGCACGAGCTATTCGTCCATTGCCATCGTTAAAAGGGTGGATAGTTACGAACCAAAGATGAGCAATCATCGCTTTGATTATCAAATCCACAGGTTGATTTTCATTGAGCCAATTCAAAAAATGTTGCATTTCATCAGGAACTCTTTCGGCTCTGGGTGCTTCAAAATACACTTTTTCTCTACCAAAATTTCCCGAAACCACTTTCATTCCTCCCAAACGATATTGGGCAACATTTATTGGGGTATAACCGCTAAATTTACTTTAAAAAAGGGAATGATGCCAACCAAAAAGGCGAGTTTCTGTGAGTGGTTGGTTAAAATTCTGTGTAGCATCAAGAATCACATCTACTATTCCTTCGATATTTCGTGGAACTTTTATAAAATCGGCATTTTCAATTCCCATTTTATTGGCAATATAGGAGCGAACCAATTCAGTATTAAGTAGTTCCCCTTCTATCTTGAGGTATCTACCACATCTAAAATCAGTGATTCCAATGAGGCTTTTTCAATCAAGTCAAATCCCAACTGCTCCAATTTCCCAAGTAAACGCCCTTGCAAAAAGCGTACATTGGCTAAAATGGGAGTAATTTTATCGTTGTTCCAAACAAAATTTGTCCAATTATAGTGTTTGTGAATTTACATACACCGCAAATTCTGCGGTAGAATACAACTTTTTCACCGCGAAAATAACATTTGTAATTTGGTTTATTTGAAAGATTCATACTCCTCACAAATCGTTGTTAAAAAAAATAAAAAAAACGTTTTATCTTAGCTTCTATTCTGTTTATATTTGTGAAACAATTCATTCTTTTTTTTTACGCAGATGAAAATAGATTTTTTAATTTTCTTTGTTATGATTTGATTATCGCAGATATTTTTTTGATTTATCAAAAAAATAACCAACGCAACGAATATTATCTGCGTCATCTGCTAAAATGAAAATAAGCGTAAAAGAGGATTATATAAAAATCTGCGAGAAACTAAATAAAAAAATAATAATGCCAAAAACATTCAGCAATATGAAAAAATACACTTATTCTTTATTACTACTCAGTCAGGTATTATTTGCCCAAAATTATACTTCAGACCAATGGTTATCACAGGGTAAAGAATTGATTAGCAATGAAAAATACGAAGAATCTATCTCGGTTTTCAACAAAATACATTCATTAGACCCTCACTATTTTTCAGCTCAGACTCAGGTGGTCAATGCATTGTTATACAACGAAAAATACCAAGAAGGGGTACAACTCGCAGCTCAACTTTTTGAAAAATACAAAGACACCGAACCATCGGTATATTGGCTTTACGGTATTTCGTTGAGCTACAACGACCAGCTGGCAGAGGCTCATAAAATCTTTGATGAAGGATTGAAAAAATATCCATACAACTCTGAATTGCTTTACAACAAGGCGGTGGTGTATTCAAAACAAGAAGAAAAACAAAAAGCATTGGACTATTATAAAAAGGTGTTGGATACAGACCCTTTTTATATTTCCGCTCTTCACAATGTGGGAGTTATTGCACTCAACGACGGAAAAATCGTAGAGGGTACATTGGCATTGATGATGCAAATTATGATTGCTCCTTTTCATTACGCTTCGAGAAACGCAGTGTTGTTGCTCAACAAAAAATATCATCAAAATTACAGTGGAAAAAGCAAACTAAACTATTCTGCTTCTGGAGATGATTTTTCGGAATTAGAGCAGTTGTTGCTTTCTCAAATTCAATATCACAAAGACTACAAACTAAAAATAAATGTAGATGACCTCGCTGTGAGGAATATACAATTTGTCATCGAATATTTATCAAATCACGATATCAAAAACGGTTATTTTGAAAACAAATTTGTATCGCTTTTCAAAAAAATTGCTCAAGAAAATCAAACCCAAAACTTCTTGTATGCCTCGCTGATTCCCGTTGGAGATGCTTTTGAAAAAGAATTGTCTAAAAATGCAAAAGTTATCAATAATTACATCGAAAATTATTTGGTAGGAGAATTAATACCTTCGTATCGAGAAGTAACAATCAACAATGAAAAGTATAGAGTTTTTAAAGAAGATAATGACAAATATTATGTGCCTGTTGATAAGGACGGCAATGCCAATGGAATAGGATTTTTCATTGACAGCAATGGCATTAAAAAGTTTGAACAAAACTACAAAGACGATGCTATCAACGGTAAAAAGACATTTTTTGGCAATGCAGGAAATGTTTTATCTACAGTTACATTGAAAAACGGTATTTTGGAAGGCGAGGCTACCGAAAATTTTAGCAACAACAACCTATTTGTACAATACACTTTTTCCAACAATGTGATTTCGGGCAATTACAAAAGATATTATCCCTTGGGCGGATTGGAATGTGAGGGAATGTTTCAAAACAATGAGTACGAGGGAGAGTTTACCTGCTACCATCACGATGGTACTGTAGAGGTAAAGGGTAAGTATTCAAAGGGATATTATACAGGTAACTACAAGAAATATAACGAATTGAAACAATTGATTGAGGATAAAAATTATCTCGATGGAGAACTTCATGGAGATTATTTGACTTATTATCCCGATGGAACTTTGAAGGAAAAGGGATTGTATGACAAAGGCAATATGCTTGAACACATTTCGTATTATCCCAATAAAAACAAGGAAACATTCTCTTATTATTCAAAGGGAAAAATTACCACGATTGATAGTTTTGATTTTAACGGAACGCTCACTAAGAAAGATTATTTCAACACGAAAGAGGAACTCGAGAAGTCGGAATATTACAATTACAAAGGCGAATTGTATCAGGTGCATCATTTCAAAAAAGGAAAATATCATCAGTCGGAATATATTTTCAACAAAACCAAAAATACCGATAGCTCTACTTTCACAAGTTATAATCAATTTGGAAAAGTGGTGGTAAAAGGTCAGTCTCGCAAAGGAAATCCAGTGGGCGTTTGGCAATATTTCAATGATTTTGGTTTATTAGAATCTCAATCTACTTTTGACAATGAGGGAAACAAAATCAAAGAAGAAAGTTTTTTAAATAATGGTGATAAGGATTATGTAGTAGAAATAAAAGACGGTAATTATCACGGAAAATACGAAGATTTTTACAACAATAAATTAAAATTTATTACTTATTTTACTGAAAATAATCAACATGGTCCAAAAATTCAATATACGGAAGATGGAAATGTGCAAATGGAAAGTTTTTATCAAAATGGACAAACAGATGGAATTTTCAACACTTATTCTTTCAACGGAAAATTGCTCGAAAAAGAAGTATATGTAAAAAACAATTTGCATGAAACTACTTATTTTTTAGACAGTAAACCATCGTCGTTTGTCTATGCAAACAAAACAGGAACTTTCACCTTTGATTATTCACCTTTGATTCGTACCGAATTTGAATTGAAAAATGGTGTATATCACGGTACATACAAAGGGTGGAACAAAGGACAATTGATACACGATTTATCCTACAACAATGGAAAAACTCATGGCACACACAATCAATATTCTATCAATGGAAAATTGACCCGTTCAACAGATTATTATTTGGACAAAAAGCACGGTACAGATAGCATTTATGACGAAATGGGCAATTTGTTTTATACCGAAAATTATACTTGGGGCGAATTTACAGGTGCTGAAAAGTTGTATTTTTTCAATGGTAAATTGCAAAGAGTTACAGAAAGAATCAAAGAGAAAAAAACAGGGATTGAGCAGTATTTCAACCCAGAAGAAAAAGTCATTGCAACTATCGAATATGTAAATGATGTGCCTGTGGCTTATCAAATTTTGAATAAAGACGAGCAACTCACAGAAAAAATACCTTTTACCGATGGAAAACTGTCAATGGTTTCTAAATATGCCAATGGTAGTACGGCCTTGACCATAGATTTCAACGATCGATTGAGAGATGGACGATATGAAGTTTATTATGAAAATGCAAAAATCGCTATCAAAAAGCAATACAACAAAGGAAAATTGGTTGGTATTTCGGAGGATTTTTATCCTAATGGAAAGGTATATAGATTGCGAGAAATCGACAAGCAAAACTATGCCGAAGGTAAAGAAATTTTTTTAGCCGAAAATGGTGATAAAATATTAGAAATCAATACTAAAGAAAATTATCTACATGGAGATTATATCATTTATGAAAACAATACAATCAAGAAAAAACATCGTTACGATTCTAACTTTTTGGTTGAGTAGTTGGGCAATCATTTCCACTGCTCAAGCTCAGGATTTGGAATATTTCAAAGAAAAATTTCCAGGTCAGTCCGAGGTGATTACTCAGTACGAAGACCACTATCACATCAGCCTGACCAAAGACAAACGCCTAAAAGTTACTTCCGATAATGTTGAACAAACTATGATTTTGTCTGACAAGGGCAGTGGATTTACAGCGGTAGAAAGCATCGTGCATTCCGATTTGGTAAATATTAAAAACTACGAGGCTTATACGCTCAACAAAAACGGCAAAAAAGTTGAAAAAACAGCCATTGCACAAATTACGGACAAAAAAGCAAGTATGGAAAACATTTTTGACAACGATGTAAAGTTGAAAGTGTTTAACTATGCCAATCTCAAAGCTGGAAGTGTAAAGTATTTGAAATATTCGTTGGAATATCAAGACCCATTTTTGTTGCATCGATTTATGTTTGCAAACAACAGTGCCAATTATCGTCGTACGCTAAAAATCAGCTTTCCAGAAGATATAAAAGTTGATTATAAGCTGTTTAATACCGACAATTTTCAAATAGAAACTACCAAAGAAACCAAAAAAGGCATACACACGCTCACATTTCAAGCCAAGGAAAGTATGCCTGTGAAAAAAGAAGCCAATGCTCCGGGGTGGCTGTATGATTTGCCTCACATTCACTTTTGGATTTCGGAGTTTACAGACGGAAAAGAACATGTGATGGTATTGGGTACGGTGGATAGATTGTACAATTATTACCTCAACTTTATCGAGCAAATCAACAAAAAAGAACACAGTAAACTCAAAGATTTAACGCTTTCGCTAATTGAGGGCAAACAAACTGAGTTAGAAAAGTTGGAAGCCATCTTTCACTGGGTACAGAAAAATATCAAATATGTAGCTTTTGAAAGCGGTTATGAAGGTTTTATACCTCGCGAGGCAGGCTTGGTCTTTGAGCGAAAATACGGAGATTGTAAAGATATGTCTTCGCTTATCGTAGAAATGGCAAAATATGCACAAATCCCCAATGTAAATTTCACTTGGATAGGCACACGAGAATTGCCTTATTCGTATAGAGAATTATCTATACCAGCTGTGGACAATCACATGATTGCTACCTATTTGGGAGAAAAACACTTGGTGTTTTTAGACGCCACAGACGAAACCGTACCTTTTGGTATGCCTTCGTCATTTATTCAAGGAAAAGAGGCTTTGATTGCTCAGGGCAAAGACTTTGTGTTGCGTACTGTGTCTGTGGTAGAACCGTATTTCAATAGACAAATCAGCACTACAAACCTTGAATTAAAACAAGAAAAAATCGAAGGACAGAGCAAAATTTCATATTTTGGATATATGGGAGCATTGACGAGAAATCTCTTAAGTGATAAACAAAAAAGACGAAGAGATTATCTATCTGCTTTGCTGGAAATGGGAAATAACAAGTTTAAATTGCTCGAGGCTCAAGAATCAAATTTTGACGATACAACCAAGCCTTTTAGTATTGATTTCAAATTTGAAATAGACAATTATATCGTAGCATCAGGTGATGAATATTACCTAAATATGACTTTGGACAAACCTTTGCAAAACGACCTCATCGAAGCCAAACGTAAACAAATATACGACAGCGAATATTTGCATAACTTTTCGTATGAAGTAAATGTAGAACTACCCAAAGGTTACAAAGTGAGTTATTTGCCAGAGAGAAAACAGGTAGAAAACGAGTTGATACGCTTTTTCTTTGATTACAAAGTGATAGACAACAAAGTGCAATTACAATATACCGTAGAAACACGCCAATTGATGATTTATCCGCATCAATTCAAATTGTGGAACGAATCTATCAAACAATTAAAAGAAAGTTATATGGAAAACATTATATTTACAAAAAAATAATCCTCATGAAAAAACAAATAATCAGTTTATTTTTACTCATTTCTTCCCTTTTTGTTCAAGCACAAAAAACGGAATTTGCTTCGTACAGTTATTCAAATGAAGTAGTTGCAATAGATAAAAAATATGCCAATGAAGAAGAAATTATGTTGGAAAAACACATTAAAAACGAATTTGTGGCAGAACCCAACAATTTTTATGAAATCTTATTGGTACACGAAAAAAAATTAATCAACTCTGATGTTGCTATCGAACGAAACAATAAAGTTTATCTACCCTTTCAATTAGACGATGATTTGTTGGTAAACAAAATGAGAGTTTTGCTAAAAAACGGAAAAATTATCGAATTGAAAGAAAGTGATATTAAAGAAGAAATAGACGAACAAACCAAACAAAAATATCATTATTTTGCTGTAAATGGTTTGGAAAAAGGGGCAATTATTGAGCGAATTTATCAAATAAAACGCTTTCCAGATGTTACGGGAAATGATTACACTATGCAATCTTATTTCCCTATACTAAAAACATCTGTTGAGGTAATTTTCCCTTCGATTTTGGTATTTTCTTCGGCTTCGTACAACGGATTTCCTGAGGCAGAATTCAAAGAAAATAGTTACCCTGAGAAAAATTCGCTGTATGTAGAAGGTAGGCATATTCCAGCTTTTCCAACCAATGAAAAATACAGCAATCCTGTAAAGCATATTCAACGATTTGCCTACAAGCTTAATGAAAACAAAGTAACAGGTGTGAGAAATCTTTTCAATCATCAAGATTTTAGTAAAAATCTATTTGATAGTTATAACAAAGCCTTGACAAAAGATGAGAAAAAAGAATTAGAACGCTTTTTGAAAGGAATGCAACAGCCTACCAATCAAAGAGAACTCATTTTTGCTATTGAAAATTATATCAAAAAAAATATTCAATACAACAAATATTTTGGAGCCAACGAAAACCTAAAAGATGCATTGAAAAATAAACAGGCCAATTTATTTCACTTGGCAAAATTGTATGTACAAATATTCAATCATTTCAATATCAACCACGAAATTGTATTGACTACCGAACGATTTAAAAAAGTTTTCGACCCAAGTTTTGAATCGGAAATGAATTTTCAAGATTTGTTGTTTTATTTCCCAAGCGAAGATTTTTATATAGAACCAGCAGCTTTTATTTACAGAGCACCGTTGTTTGATGATCAATTTGCAGGAAATCACGGTTTGTTTATTTCTTCAAAAGAATTTGGAGGAATTAAGGCATCTATTGCGAAAGTAAAAACCATCGAATTTCCTAAAAATCAACAGTTGCAAACTATGACGATCGATGTAGATTTTACAGAAGATATTACACAACCAAAAATGGTTTCTAAAATAAAATTTAACGGACACGAAGCCATCAATTTTCAGCCATACAAAGATTTATTAGACCCATCGGATTATAACGAGTGGTTGGAAATGATTGCTAAAAATTATACGCACAACAGCACTGTTGAACATTTTGAGGCAGAAAACGAAGGATTGGAAGCAGTAGGTAAAAAACAATTTGCATTGAATATCACAGCAAATGTTGGAGATTTGGTAAGTAAAGCAGGTAATAATTATGTATTTAAAGTAGGTGAAGTCATCGGTCGCCAAGCCGAATTGTACGAAGACAAAGAACGCGTATTGCCAGTAGAACTTGAAAATCCGCATGCATACGACCGTACGATTACAATAAAATTGCCAGAGGAATATACAGTAAAAAATCCTGAAGCCTTCAAAATGAATTTTGAAATCAAGCAAGATGGAAAACTCATCGGAGGTTTTACTTCGGACTATCAACTAAAAGGTAATCAGCTAATTGTAGAAAACAAAGAGTGGTATGATTTTGTAGAAATACCAGCATCAATGTATCCGCAATTTCAAAAAACCATCAATGCCGCAGCCGATTTCAATAAAATCTCTATCATTTTGGAGAAAAAATAATTGGGTGTAACTTTGTGTTTATATTCCCCTTCTTTTTAAGAAGAGAAATCGCCGAAAACTTACAGACGAGTATGTGACAAAGGCGAGGTAGTTGAAAACTGAATACAATTTTTCAAAAAATGATAGTTTCTTTAATGAAGAAAATGTTGATTTTATTTATTGAAAAAATGTTTTATATAACAGAAAAATACCCCCTTTATCTTCCCCTTCCTAAAAGGAAGGGGAAGATAAAGGGGGTAGGTAAAATAGAAAAAAATGCCTGAAAAACCATTAATTTTAGTAACTAACGACGACGGCATTACCGCACCTGGTATCCGTACGCTCATCAATATCGCTAAAACCATCGGCGATGTGGTGGTGGTTGCTCCCAATAGTCCACAAAGTGGTATGGGACACGCCATCACAGTAAACAGTACTTTGTTTTTGGAAAAAGTAACCATCGACAAAGAACTCAAACACGAATATTCTTGCTCGGGTACGCCAGTAGATTGTGTAAAAATCGCAATGGATCAGGTATTGTCTCGTGTGCCTGATTTGTGTATTTCGGGTATCAATCACGGTATCAATTCTGCAACCAGTGTGTTGTACTCAGGAACGATGTCCGCAGCAGTCGAAGCCGCTATGAGTGGCGTACCTGCCATTGGTTTTTCCTTGGACGATTTTAGTTGGAATGCCAATTTTTCTGTAATCGAACCCTTTGTAAAAGACATCATCGAAAAGAGTTTGCACAACGAATTTCCCAAAGGAGTGGCACTCAATGTAAATTTTCCTAAACCAGCAGATGGTATCATCAAAGGAGTAAAAATCTGCCGTCAGGCAAATGCCACTTGGGTAGAAAAATTTGACGAACGCGTCAATCCACATGGCAAGCGTTATTATTGGCTCACAGGTACATTTCACAATCACGACACAGGTACCGATACCGACCTTTGGGCATTGGAAAAAGGCTATGTTTCCATCGTTCCAACACAATTTGACCTCACCGCATACAACGCCATCAACATCGTAAACAACTGGAATTTATGACAAACAGAATACTAATGATAACCATAGGATTGCTATGTGCATTCTTCGCTACCTCATTGGGAGCATTTTTATATACACAATTTGTACTCGGACACCTTGGAATGGGATTCAGCGAACTTCTAACAGGTGATTTGGGCGGAAAAATCATAGCCATCGGTAGTTTGCTCAACATTCCATTAGTGTATCTATTTCTCCAAAAAGAAAAATGGGACATCGCCAGAGGAGTTATTGCTGGATTGATTGTTTTGGTGGTGATTTCGCAGGTGGTGTAGTATTGTAGATTGTATAATGTAGATTGTAGCAATTGTAGATTGTTTATTTCTTTACAATTGAATAGTTATTCAACCCGTTGTGCATTTTAAATTATACTTGCTTTAATTTTATTTATTTCCTTTTTTAATACAAATTTGTTAATGTATTGAATTAAGGTTAAAGTAGTTATTTTACTGATAATTCGTGTTTTAAAACCGTTGAATGATTTTGTATAATTCCTTTTAATCATAAATTGATCACATAACTGCGAAATCGAAGATTCGACGAAGTCAAAATTATGTTTCGATTCTTTTCCTCTTTTTCTTGAATAAGTAAATTTTTTCCCTAATCTGATTTATATGATAAAAAAATTCTATTTTCTTTTGTTGTAAACACTCCTTTCTATTTTGTTTCTCAAAGAATTAGGTAGTTTTCTAAACAGTTGCATTTCATTATCAATACTTAAATATTCAGCAGTTAAATTCAAACTCACAAGTTCTAAATCACTCATTTTTGGCTTTCTCCTTTGATAAGGTAAAAGCTGATGAGGGAAAAACTTTTTTAAAACTTCTAAAATTCTTTCGTATATTTGTCTTAAGTTGTTCATTTTTGATTTGTTTTATCGAACAAAATATACTGATTTTCAGTTAAATGAACAGCTTTTTTTATTTATTTCATAATGCACAACGGATTTATTCAATAAAAATGTAAGAATATGAAACTGTCTGATAATATACATTATACAATTTATAATAATACATTATACAATTTTTAAATCCCTAAAAACAAAGTATAAATCTTTAACCATGAACATAAATTTTGAACAAATCATGACGGTAACAATGATATTGTTTGCCGTGATAGACATTTTAGGCTCAGTGCCGATTATAGTAGGTTTACGCTCAAAAGTAGGGCATATACAATCTGAAAAGGCTTCGTTGGTAGCTGCCGCGATTATGATTTCATTTCTATTTGTCGGAGAGTTTATTTTGCAGCTCATAGGTATAGATGTCAATTCGTTTGCCGTAGCGGGTGCCTTTGTATTGTTGTTTTTGGCGTTGGAAATGATTCTGGGCATCAGCATTTACAAAGACGAAGAACCCAAAACAGCATCCATTGTTCCTCTTGCATTTCCATTGATTGCGGGACCTGGAATTATGACTTCAATATTGTCGTTAAAAGCAGAATACGATACCATAAACATTGTAATTGGAATTTTAATCAACATTTTGTTTGTATATATCGTGTTGAAATCCTCTGACAAAATCGAAAAAGTATTAGGACAAGGAGGTTTGGGAGTCATCCGCAAAGTGTTTGGAGTAGTACTACTTGCGATTGCTGTTAAATTATTCGCAAGTAATGTTAAAGGATTATTTGTTTAATAAATAAAACCTACCTTTACTGATAATTTCTAAAAATTAGTCGAGATGAAATACATCACTTATGTACTTTTGGTAATAGCATTGATATTAATCGTTTGGAACGCTACCTTTTTGGATTTCAGTAATTTGTTTCAAGGAGATAGCATTATGGCGTTGATTAGTATCGTTGCCATTTTATGTGGAGTTTGCATATTGTTTATTTTCAATGTAGCTAAATCTATCAACGAAAAGAATAAATAGTTTTTTTAAATTTTGTAAAAAAACAAAATACTATGTACAAAATTTATTTAGAAGAAGATATTACAAAAGAGCAATTTTAAAAAATAGTTGAACTTTTGAAATCTATTGGTATCGAAGTCGTGGATAATTTTCAAGAAGAAGACGAAATTGATGATGCCGAAATGACTGAGGAAGAGTTGAATAATAAGATAAATAAGGCATTAAATTCTCCAACAACTACAAGGAATAAAAATGAAAGAAAAACTTTTTTAGAGGATTAATGTATTTTTTTCAGAAAATAATATTTTTCACCCACAACAACCTATATTTACTCTTAAAGCGTAGCATATTGATTTCTAAAAAAACTCTGTGTTATACACACCCTTCCATTCAGGAATCTCTCTCTCTTTTTAGAGGGGAAAGTGAGAGAAAAAAGAAAAGTTTTTAAACAATCATAGTCAAATAAAACTAAAAAAATGTACGATTGTATCATAATAGGAGCAGGTGCTGCAGGAACATCTTGTGCATTGATGTTGGGTTCTGCACACAAAAAGCCTTTTGTAACGGATAAAAAAATAGCCTTGTTTACACATCAAAAAGGCAGTATGCTTCAAAAAGCGAAATTCAATAACTACTACGGTATCGAATTAGGAACAACAGGGGAAGAATTATTGCAAACTTCACTGCAAAAACTATCAGAAAGTTGTCTTCATATAGAGCAAATAGCCGACGAAAAAGTTACAGAAATCCATCAAGAAGGCGAAAGCTATAAAATCATTACCAATCAAGGTGAATATTTTGCTAAAAATGTGGTAGTAGCCACCAATCACAGTTCGCCATTTACTATTTTGGGGGTATTGGAGTCGCTGGTAGAACCACACGGAAAATCTATCCCAGAAAAAAACAGAATCCAAATCAGAAACGACGACCACAAAGTATTGGAAGGTTTGTATGTTGCAGGAACATTGGCAGGACACCGTTCGCAATTGGCTATCGCCGTAGGTAGTGGAGCCGCTGTAGCTACGGATATTTTGGTAAAATGGAACGACGGAAACGAAACTCAAGTACACGATAGTATAAATAAATAGAAATAAATAGTATCACGTAGATTTTTTTGTTTTTATCCTCTTTACGCTTACTTTGATTTTAGCAGATAACGCAGATATATGGATTGCATTGATTATTTTTTTGATTTATCAAAAAAATATCCGCGACAATCAAATTAGGACAAAAAAAATCAAAAAATCTGTTCTCATCTGCGTGAAAAAAATTATTGTACAAAGATTTTAGTATAACCATAAATAAAAAATGAAAAAAATATTTTTAGGATTAGGAATCGCTATTTTGGTAATCATAGTAGGATTAGGAATTGCAGCAATTGCTGTGGATAAAAATTATCACTACGAAAAATCAATCGTTATCAAAGCTCCGATAGAAAAAGTATATGAAAACATCCGTTCGAGCAAAGCCTTCAATCAATGGAACCCTTGGTTGGAATTAGACTCCAATTTCACATTGGAATATTTGGGTACTCAAGGAGAAATAGGAGATACTTATTGTTGGGAAAGCCAAGACGAAAATGTAGGAACTGGATGTCATAAAATCGTAGAATTATTTCCCAATCAAGGTGTAAAAACGCAAATGGATTTTAAAAAACCCTTTGAAAATACTTCGTATTCGTCTATCAAGTTGGAAGAAACTACCGAAGGAACCAAATTAACTTGGGACATGGATACCGAATTGCCTTACCCATTGAATTTGATGAAATCCTCAATGGACAAAAGTATGGACGATTCTTACGGAAAAGGATTGGAAAAATTGAAAAATTTGTGTGAACAATAGAAAATTATATAGGCTGTCCCTTTTGGTCAGCCTAAATTTGTAAAAAAATAGTGTAAAAAATGAAAGAAATTTTAAAGAAATATCGTTTGTTTTTTGGAGTAATGATTGTGTTGTCAATCGTATTTTTGAGTTTGTTTTACAGAGCTTTGAAACCTGAAAAAACATTGCCTATTTATACACCCGCTATGGTAAATCCTGAAATGGTTGACACTTTGGTACAACATCAAGACAACAAACAAAAGCACAAAATAGCCGATTTTGCACTGACCAATCAAAATGGAGAAACCATCACTCAAAAAGATTACGAAAATTTCATCTATGTAGCCGATTTCTTTTTTACAACCTGTCCTACGATTTGTCCGATTATGACAGACAACATGGTTTGGTTGCAGGAGCAAATCAAAGATTATCCCGATGTAAAGCTATTGTCGTTTTCTGTAACGCCCGAAATAGACACTCAGGAGGTGTTGGCACAATACGCTAAAGAAAAGGGCGTAAATTCCAAAAAATGGAATTTACTTACGGGTGATAAAAAAGATATTTACTACCTCGCTCGTCAGTCGTTTTTGGCAGTTAAAACAGGAAGTCCCGATGAAATGTATGACATGGTACACACGGAAAACTTCGTTTTGGTGGACAAAAAAGGGAGAGTTCGCGGTTTTTATGACGGTACCTTGCTCAATGAAGAACAAAAAGATGTAAAAAATGTAAAACAATTGCTCGAAGACATTCAATGGTTGAGAGAGCAAAATTAATAACATTACGGGTTGTCCTGAGTGATTCGGATAGTCCGTATTGTTTTAGTATATAAATTTGGAAATCGTACGTACAAATGCCCTTTTCTGTCTTTCAAGTATCTCAATACGTGTCAGATAGAGTTTTTAGCAAATGGTTGTATGAGCAATCGTGGAATTTGTACCTCATCGGTATCTATAGCTTCGTCAACAATTAATTCAAAGTCAAAAGCATATTCCAAACACATAGCTTCCAATTGCAAATACATTTTTATCGTTTGTAATTCTTGCGTTAGAGGAATCATTTTTTGCTTACTTCCTTCTAAAATATTTCGTATCAGTCGAAAGAAAACTCCCAAATATTTGCTTGCATCATCCGTTTTGTGTTGGATGATATAGCTGTTTATAGAATTGAGACTATTGAAGATAAAATGGGGGTTCATCTGAGCGCGTAACACACGCATTTCGGCATCTTTTATTCTGATCTGAAATTGTTTTTCTCTCAATTTTTTATTGCAGAATAGCGTATCGTAGATAGATAATTTCAATGACAATCAACGAAATAAATACATAAAAAGTAGTTGATTGTGTAAATGGATGAGTGATTTTTATATAAAATTCCAATTCCTTTTCTTGTAGATTGTCCAAATGGACTTTTGCTCTGATTTTGATATGATATTCACTAGGCGAAAGGTGATTGAAAATCAACTTGGGATGATGTTCCAGTGAAATCTACTCATCACTATTTATCGAATATTCATAACTGATTTTACTATTTTCTAAATAGGAAAAAGCAGAAAAATACAGTGAAATATTGTTTTGTTTGTAGGGTAATTTCAGTTGATTGTCTTCGATATTCACTTCACTTCTATTAATGAGAATTTTGGTGATTTTTAAATCATTTTTCAGCGAAGATTACAATATTTCATTCAAATCTACAATAGAAAAACCATTGAGTGTTCCTATTGCTAAACGATTGTTGCTCAAGGGTACAAAGGCGTATTTCATTTCTGGGAAAACCATTTGTAGTATTGAGAACGACAATTTTGTCTTTTTTAGGCAGATAGATATGCAATCCGCCGTTGGTAGCGATGAAGGTATTTTGATTTTTGTTTTGCGTAATGCCTGTGAGATAGGTATCTTGAGAAGAATAATCGGGTATGCAAATACGTTGATTGATTTTTCCATTGAAATCACTACCGTTAAATCCTCCATAAGCTGCAAATAGCAGTTGGTCGTTGCCCATATATATACGATTGAAATAATCACCAACAAACACACCTTTGTCATTGCCAAAAGCATCTAAAGCGATATCGTCAAATCGGTCGGTAGAGCCATTGTAACGCGTAATTCCAAAACTTTTGAACATCCATCCTACCAACTAAATCGTACCGTTTTTGTCTATTTTAAAGTTGTTCCATTTGTTGTCTTTCCAAAAAATAGACGGATTGTCAAAGTTTGTTGAAATCTTTTTCAAGTTCGGCCATTCATATCGTTCAATAGGGCTATCTTGATGCAAAATCCATAGTTGATTGTTAGGTGTAATCATAGATTTTACAATCAATGGACTGGATTTGAAATTTCGCAAATTTATCTTTTCAAACTGTTCGTTTTTTTATTCAAATATTCCTGTTGAGGTAGTGAGTAACAGACGTTTATCCAATGTAAATCATTTTACTTTGATAGTTGACGAAAACTCTTGCACCAATGACCATTTTCCGTTTTTAAATTCAATGATTTGATTTTGAGTAGTACACAACTGGTAATGACCGTTGTTTATTTCCACCATATCCAAAACAAAATTGTTAGTCTTTGACAAAAAATCTGGAAATTGATTGAGATAAATCCCCTTTTTGAGCACATTTTTACAGTACCTTCGGGAGATTTGAAAACAAACGAAAGCTCTTCTGACGGCATTCCATCAAAATAATTAAACACTTTGGTAATGTGCATCTGTGCAAAAAGACTCTATACACATCCAAAATATATGCTAAAAAATGCTTGTTCATTTGTTAATGATTTTCCTACAGTTGATGATGTTCTGTATATAAGACGATAAAAAGTAAAAATCGATACAAGATTATATAAAAAAATGAAGTTTCAAAATTGATTATTTTTATTTCAAGCAAAAAATTACTCTAAAATTACCATTTGTAGGTAAAATCTTACCATTCGTAAACTGAAACCTACCATTGGTAAAAAACCATTTTTATTTTTTTCGTTGATTGAATTTGTTTAGTAAAAAAGTAAAAATTTATATTACTTCTTAGATTAAGTGTTGTTTTTTATCCCTTCTTTTTTCCGTAACTTTGACCTCTCTAAACGCACAACGGCATATAAAACCAATTGATATTATGTACATCATTTTCGATACCGAAACCACGGGGCTTCCTAAGAATTACAACGCTCCGATTACCGATACAGACAACTGGCCAAGAGCCATACAAATCGCATGGCAACTGCACGATGACATGGGGCAACTCATAGAGCATCAAGATTATCTGATTAAACCTAATGGTTTTAATATCCCTTTCGATGCCGAGCGTATTCACGGTATTTCTACCGAATTGGCTATGCAAGACGGTGTTGAAATGAGTGAGGTGCTCGAGAAATTTTCTGTGGCCTTGCAAAAGGCAAAGTTTGTTGTAGGGCAAAATGTGGGCTTTGATGTCAATATCATGGGGGCGGAGTATGTCCGTGCAGGGTTGGATTCTCCTTTGGTAAATTTTTCAATTCTTGATACTTGTACAGAAGTTACTGCCAATTTGTTGCAACTACCAGGTGGGCGTGGAGGTCGTTTTAAGCTACCTACACTTACCGAATTGCACGAATATTTGTTTGGAGAAGCCTTTGCCGAGGCTCACAATGCGACTGCCGATGTGGAGGCTACTACGCGATGCTTTTTGGAATTGGTGCGTAAAGGAGTGTTTACCAAAGACGAATTACAAGCAGAAAGCAATTATTTGCAAGAGTTTGTTGTGAAAAATCCCGCTCCTTTTCAACTAATTGGTCTGAAACATATCAACCTAAAAGAGGCGTCAGAAAAAATCAGAAAGCAAATCGAAAAACTTCAAGCCAAAGAAACTGCTCATCAAGAAGTGGTAGATTTGACCGATGTTTCTTTTGCTCATTTGCACAATCATACGCAGTTTTCGGTACTGCAATCTACTATTGACATTAAAGCTTTGGTAAAGAAAACTGCCAAAGACAAAATGCCTGCCGTAGCCATGACCGATCACGGAAACCTCATGGGGGCTTTTAAATTTGTAAGTGCGGTACTCGACCACAACAAAGCGGCAAAGGCTACCAACCAAAAACTGATAGACAATGGCGAATCGCCTACGGAAACGGTTATCAAACCTATCGTTGGGTGCGAATTTCATGTATGCGATAATCATACAGACAAAAGTAAAAAAGACAACGGCTATCAAATCGTGCTTTTGGCAAAAAATAAAAAGGGGTATCACAATTTGGCGAAATTGTCCTCGATTGCCTTTATCGATGGATTTTATTATGTACCTCGTATAGATAGAGAAGTGTTGTTGCAATACAAAGAAGATATCATCGTGTTGTCGGGGAATATGATGGGGGAAATCCCTAATAAATTGCTCAACATGGGTGAAAAACAAGCCGAAGAGGCGTTGTTGTGGTGGAAAGAACACTTTGGAGAGGATTTTTATATCGAGGTGATGCGTCACGGTCAGGAAGACGAAAACCGTGTGAATCAAGAAATGGTAAAGTTGGCTCGAAAACACAATGTAAAAGCTCATTGCGACCAACAATTCGTATTATTTAGAAAAAAACGAGGCAAATGCTCACGACATTTTGTTGTGTGTACGCGATGGCGAAAAGCAAACGACCCCAATAGGTAGAGGTCGTGGCTATCGCTACGGATTGCCCAATCAAGAATATTATTACAAGTCTCAGGAGGAAATGAAGGCATTGTTTGCCGATTTGCCTGATGCGATTATCAACATACAAGAAGTCATAGACAAGGTAGAGGAATATTCGCTGTATCGTGATATTCTCTTGCCAAAATTCGATATTCCAGAAGAATTTCAAGACCCTCGAGATTTGGAGGAAGTTCCAGTAGGAGAAAAACATCCAAAACATGGTGAAAATGCCTATTTGAGATATTTGACTTACGAAGGGGCAAAACGTCGCTATGGAGAAATCACGCCAGAAATTACCGAACGATTGGATTTTGAGTTGAAAACCGTTCAAAATTCTGGATACCCAGGGTATTTCCTCATTGTACAAGATTTTATTGCAGCAGCTCGACAAATGGGCGTATCTGTTGGACCAGGAAGGGGGTCGGCGGCTGGTTCGGCGGTGGCGTATTGCTTGGGAATTACCAATCTCGACCCAATAAAATACGATTTGCTTTTTGAGCGTTTCTTGAATCCTGATCGTGTATCCATGCCCGATATAGACATCGACTTTGACGACGAAGGGCGTGGTCGTGTAATGGAGTATGTAATCAATAAATACGGTGCCAATCAGGTAGCCCAAATCATTACTTATGGTAAAATGGCTACCAAATCTTCGATAAAAGATGCGGCTCGTGTGTTGGATTTGCCTTTGCAAGAATCCGACCGATTGACCAAGTTGGTTCCTGCCATGATGCCAGGAAAATGGAATTTGTCTCGATTCTTTTCTGAAAAAGAAGAGGAAGTGAAAAAAGCCGTGAAATCTGATGAATTTGAACTTGTAAAACAGTTGATTGAGGTTGCCAACGGAAACGATTTGGCAGCGGAAACTTTGCAACAGGCAAAAATCATCGAAGGGTCTATGCGAAACACTGGTATTCACGCTTGTGGGGTGATTATTACTCCAGATGATATTACCAATTTCGTACCTGTACAAACGGCAAAAGATTCGGATTTGTATGTCACCCAGTTCGATAACTCGGTGGCAGAATCGGCTGGTCTGCTAAAAATGGACTTTTTGGGATTGAAAACTTTGACTCTAATCAAAGACACAATTGCAATTATCAAACAACGTACGGGGATTGAAATCGACCCAGAGGAAATTCCTATCAACGATGAAAAGACTTATCAATTGTTCCAACGAGGCGAAACCGTAGGGGTATTCCAATACGAGTCGCCCGGAATGCAAAAATACATGCGTGAATTGAAGCCAACGGTTTTTGCCGATTTGATTGCCATGAACGCCCTTTATCGTCCGGGACCTTTGGAGTATATTCCGTCATTTATCCGTAGAAAAAACGGCGAAGAGCCTATTACTTACGATTTAGATGCTTGTGAGGAATATTTAAAGGAAACTTACGGAATTACCGTTTACCAAGAGCAGGTAATGCTTTTGTCGCAAAAATTGGCAGATTTTACCAAAGGTGAAGCCGATGTATTGCGTAAGGCAATGGGTAAAAAACAAAAAGATGTCTTGGACAAAATGAAGCCAAAGTTTGTAGAACAGGCTTCGAAAAAAGGTCATGACGCTACTATTTTGGAAAAAATATGGAAAGACTGGGAGGCGTTTGCATCTTATGCCTTCAACAAATCGCACTCTACTTGTTATGCTTGGGTGGCGTATCAGACGGCATTTCTCAAAGCTCATTATCCAGCGGAATTTATGGCAGCGGTACTTTCCAACAATATGAACGACATCAAGCAGGTAACTTTCTTTATGGAAGAGTGCAAACGCATGGGATTGAAAGTTTTGGGACCTGATGTAAACGAGTCGTTGTACAAATTTACGGTAAATGACAATTACGAAATTCGCTTTGGAATGGGAGCTATCAAAGGAGTGGGAGAGGGAGCTGTAAATACCATTATCGAAAATAGAAAAGAAGGAAAATATAGTTCGATTTTCGACATGGCAAAACGCATCGATTTGAGAGCTGCCAACAAAAAAGCTTTTGAAAACTTGGCATTGGCAGGAGGATTTGATTGTTTTGCCAATACACATCGAGCTCAGTATTTTCACACTGAAGCAGACGGATTAATGTTTTTTGAAAAAGCGATGAAATACGGAGCAAAATCACAAGAATCTGCCAATTCTGCACAGGTGAGTTTGTTTGGCGACAGCGAGGAGGTGCAATTTCCAGAACCAGTTATTCCGCAATGTGAAGAGTGGAATACCATGGAACGCTTACAGAAGGAAAGAGAAGTGGTTGGAATCTATATTTCTGGGCATCCACTCGACGATTTCAAGCACGAGTTAAAGGCGTTTTGTAATGCAAAACCTACAATACTCAATGATTTAGCCCCATTGGTTGGAAAAACATTGACGATGGGAGGAATTGTAAGTAATGTGCAACACAGAACCTCTGCAAGAGGAAAAGATTGGGCAACATTCAACCTTGAAGGATATGAAGATGCACAAAAAATGTCTATTTTTGGTGAAGAATATCTCAAAGTAAGGATGTATTTGGTAGATAATCAATTTTTGTTTTTCAGGGTAAAAATACTCGATGGTTTTATCATTAAAAATACAGGACAAAAAAGCGACCCGAAAATACAGTTTTTAGAGATAAAATTGCTCAATGAAATTTTAGAGAAAAACACCAAAAAACTGTTGATAAGCATGGATTTGCGTACCATTTCGGCTATACAAATACACGAACTTTCTACTGTTTTTGCCAAATATCCAGGGGATATTCCTATCGAATTTGAAGTGTTTGAGTCTGAGGAAATACGATTGGAATCTTACAAACCAATGGTTGAGAATGTAGAATCGGAAGAGGGAGATTTTGAGGAAAAATTAGACCAAGAAATGGATATAAAACTCGAAGAAATGGTCAGAAAAATAAAGAAAAATATGGTGGAACTACACAGTAGAAATACCAAAGTAAAAATCTGTAATGAATTGCTCGATGATTTGGAACGATTATACGTAGATTTTTCTATAAAATCCTAATAACTTTAACCCAAATTTCAAAAGTGGAATTTGGGTTAATTTTTTTATATTATCTTTGTAAATTTAATTTATTCAAAAACAATAAGATTACACATGTTAGAAATTGAAAAAATCAATTATGAAAAAGCTGTTTTAGTTGGTATTATTACGCAAAACCAAACAGAAGAAAAACTCCAAGAATACCTCGATGAGTTGGAATTTCTTACACAAACAGCTGGTGGTGAGGTGTGTAAACGTTTTACGCAAAAGATGGAAAAGCCCAATCCTAAAACCTTTGTAGGGACAGGAAAATTGGAAGAAATCGACTTGTATGTAAAAGAAAATTTCATAGATACCGTAATATTTGACGACGAATTGACACCTGCTCAACAAAACAACCTTTCGAAAATGTTGAGAGTAAAGGTGATAGACAGAACCAATTTGATTTTAGACATATTTGCTCAACGAGCTCAGACCAGTTATGCTCGTACGCAGGTAGAATTGGCACAGTTTCAATACCTTTTGCCACGATTGACTGGTATGTGGACGCACTTGGAACGTCAACGAGGAGGAATCGGTATGCGTGGACCTGGTGAAACCGAAATCGAAACCGACCGCCGTATCGTACGCGACCGCATCGCTTTGCTCAAAGACAAACTAAAAGTGATCGACAAGCAAATGGCTGTGCAACGCAGCAATCGTGGAGCCATGGTGCGTGTAGCTTTGGTTGGTTATACCAATGTAGGAAAATCTACTTTGATGAACGCCATCGGGAAAAGCGAGGTGTTTGTTGAAAACAAATTGTTTGCTACCTTGGATACTACCGTGAGAAAAGTGGTAATCAAAAACTTGCCATTTTTGTTGGCAGACACTGTAGGATTTATCCGAAAATTGCCTACTCAATTGGTAGAGTCGTTCAAATCTACATTGGATGAGGTACGCGAAGCCGATTTGTTGTTGCATGTGGTAGATATTTCGCATCCCGAATTTGAGAGTCATATTGAGTCGGTTAATCAAATTTTGAAAGAAATCAAAAGTGATGACAAACCTACAATAATGATTTTCAATAAAATTGATGCTTATACTCCTGAATATTTTGACAATGAAGATTTGATGATTGAACGATCGTCTAAACATTTTTCTATCGAGGAATGGAAAAATACTTGGATGGGTAAAGTAGGGGAAAACAACGCAATATTTATCTCGGCAACCGAAAAAGAAAATTTCGAAGAGTTCCGACAAAAAGTATACGAAGCTGTGCGTACCATTCACATTACGCGATTTCCTTACAACAACTTTTTGTATCCGGAATACAACGAAAATAAAGAATAATAATAAATGAACATTGGAATTACATTAATAAAGCAAGATTATACTCCAGAAGCATTCGCTTATCAATTATTTTTAGAAAAAAAAGGTCATATAGTTCAATTGGATTACAAATTAGATCCAAATAACGATATAAATATATATTTTATGGGGTTGAGACCTTTTTATCAAAAAAAGAAAAAAGCTTTAGAAATACATGAATATCAAAGTCTTTCAACGCCTCCTTATTGTTTGTTGAAAGATTCTGTAAAGAAAATTTTTAACAAAAAACCAAACGGAAGAATATTTTTGAACAATTTTGTTTATAATCAAATGCAATTCAAAGATAATATTCCTTTTATAAAAAGAGATATGGGCGTAGATGAAAATTTGTTTCAAAGTCCCAGTAAAAATCCTCTTTATGATATTGTTTATTCAGGAAGTATTTTAGGAAGGGAAGGATTGATAAAAGTGATTCAAAAGTTGGCTAAATTCTATAAAATACTTGTAATCGGTCAAGTAACAAATTATCATCGTCAGTTTTTAAATCATGAAAATATATATTTGACAGGAAGGGTAGAAAGAAAATTTTTACCTGAACTTTATAGGGAAGCTCGATATGGATTGAATTTTATTCCCAATCTAAGACCTTTTAATATGCAAACAAGCACAAAGGTATTAGAATATTTAGCTTCTGGATTACAGGTCATATCTAATCGTTATAGTTGGATGGAAAATTTTTGTAAAACAATAAATTATGAACCTATTTGGTTTGATGATTTAGATTTTTTATCATTGAAACATTATCAACAGATACCTAGTATGAATAGATATAAGTGGGAAAATATTTTAACTGAATCATATTTTGAACAGTTTTTGGTAAAATTATTGAATAAATAATAAACTTGTTTAAACTATTAACAAACCTACTTAATAAATTGATTTTCTTTTTATTAAGTAGGTTTTAATTTTATTCGGTATCAAATAAGTATCAAACAAATTGAAAAAAAAGTATATTTTTTTGTGTCAAATATTACTACTTAGTAGCTATAATCCTCAAAAATTGTACATTTCATTTTGAATTTTGGTACATTTCATTTTGCGGTCTTATTCGTGGGGTCTGTTTGCTTCGGAGCTTCCAGCGGTCAAGGTTATCCAGTGCTTCAAGGTTCGGAGGTCGTGCGTTCCTACTTTGTGCGGTCTCATTCGGTAGGGTCTGTTTGCTTGGTTTTACTTCGGAGCGTGTGCCGTTCTTACTTGGTAGGGTTCATTCGGTGCGGTCTGTTTGCTTCGGATCTACTTCGAAGCGTGTGCCGTTCTTACTTGGTGGGGTTCATTCGTGGGGTCTGTTTACTTCGGAAGCTTCCAGCGGTTGAGGTTATCCAGTGCTTCAAGGTTCGGAGGTCGTGCGTTCCTACTTGGTGGGGTTCATTCGTGGGGGTCTGTTTACTTCGGAAGCTTCCAGCGGTCAAGGTTCGGAGGTCGTGCGTTCTTACTTGGTAGGGTTCATTCGGTAGGGTCTGTTTGCTTGGGTCTGTTTGCTTCGGAGCTTCCAGCGGTTGAGGTTATCCAGTGCCTCAAGGTTCGGAGGTCGTGCGTTCCTACTTGGTGCGGTCTCATTCGGTGCGGTCTGTTTACTTCGGAGCGTTTGCCGTTCCTACTTTGTGCGGTCTCATTCGTGGGGTCTGTTTGCTTCGGAAGCTTCCAGCGGTCAAGGTTATCCAGTGCTTCAAGGTTCGGAGGTCGTGCGTTCCTACTTGGTGCGGTCTCATTCGTGGGTTGGAATACTTTAAACCCTATTAAATACAATATTTTCAATCGTTTTTTCAGATTTAAAAAAACGACAAGATAACTCTGCTAAAATACGCTCTGTGCTGTATTTTCGCTTTCCATACTCTGTAACTTCTGATAAACGGCGGTATTCATTCCTTACCGTCTCATAAAATTGTTGGGTTCTGTCTCGTTTAGGTTTTTTAATCATATCTGTTATATCAATTTATTCAATTTTTTTAGGCAAAAATAAAAAAAACGCCCACTTATAAACAACTTTAGGAGGTGTGCTGTTCTTACTTCGTGCGGTCTGTTTACTTCGGTTCAAAAATTCAGTTTTTAAATATTACTTAAATACTGACTTTGTATTTTTTTGGAGCGTGTCAAATTGTCGGTTTTTGTCTCGTTTTTTTGGGTTTTTGTTACTTCTTTGCTACCGAAATACTATTTTTTATCTTATTCAATTGTAAAAGAATATTTTACAACTCATTAAAAAAGTCTTATATAAACTATTCTCTATTTTTTGCAGTCGGTATCAAAAATTAAAAAAGCGTGTTTTTTTCAAAATATCGCAATTCCATTTAAAAAATTACGCTTTGCCCTCGCTTGGGGGCTGTTTCCAACGCAAAGAATTACGTTAAAAATTCGGATAATTACGGATACTTACCTATATCAATACTCATTTTTTAAGGTGCTAAAAGTATTTATTTTGTTTTTTTTCAATGTTTTACACTCAAAAAAGGTACTTTTTACTCATATCGATACGAAAGACCCGCCCCCCTCTGATTTTTTGCCCTGCGGTGGGTTTGGTTCAAGGTTCAACGCTTTGTGGTTTTTCTTTGATTTGAGGCATTTTTTTTGGCTTGTCGTGTATTTGGTTGTTTTTGGTTCAAAAGTCGGTATTTTGCCCCTTTCTGTTTGTTTGGAGCGTGTTTTTGAGGCTCTTTATTTTCATTCTGTACAGAAAAACGGCATTTTTTGTATAGAATTGTACATTTTTCGACATTTTTATAGATGTAATTTTATTTATAAACATTTATATTTCAATGTATTACATTCTATTTGTAACAAAAAGACAACTGCACCCCCTTACATTGTTTTTTCTCTGAAAAACGGCATTTTTTTTACTTAATTCTTTGAAAAATAGACTTTTTCAGAAAATTACAAGTAATTATTTATCTAAAAAATGGAAATTAAAAGGTAATAAATAGTAATTATTTTTGTGTTGAGGTCGGAGGCTTTTTGTTTGTTATTTCTTTGTATTACAAATATTTATATCATTTTTTTTGCTTTTATATTACTTCAATAATTACCATACCCCCTATATCGTTTTTTTGCCCTCCTGCTTGAACTTATGTAAATATTTTTGGGTTTCCTTACCATTTTCCTATACTTACGAAAATGGTATTTTTTTTCTGTTTCCTATTTTCTGAATTGCTTTCAGTTCCTGCATATTTGTATTTATCTTTTTTGAGGGTTTTTATTTTCTGTATTTCTTTATCAAATTCCCACACTTACGAAAATGATATTTTTCTGTTATTCTAAATTTCTATACTAAAAAAAACGCTCCCTCTTGCTTCCTTACGGAAGTAGTACTACCAGTTACCAACCAAACACACAAGACACAAAAAAAAGGTTTGCATATTGCAGACCTTTTTTAAGTTGTTTTTTCTCTATATGTACTACCAACCACGAAAATATTTTTGTCAAAATTTGTCAAATTGTATCACTAAAAAAAATTAGTTTGTTGATTTTCAATGTTTTATATTTTTACCCTTTGGGCAACCTTAATCATTTAGTATTCAGTAAGTTATAATATTTTAAGGATATTTTATAATTTGGTGAGTTGCTTTTTTGCCTTTTTCATTGCGGTAAAAAATACCTTTTCTTCCTTTGTGGCAACCTCTGTATATTGCTTTTTTTCGGTGTCCCAATACTTTAAAAAGTCCTGTTTTACTCGTCTTTGCTTGGGGGTCAAAACGCCGTTTTTGTAGTCGTTTTCTATATCGTTTTTCACTTGCTCCACGCCAACGGAAAAAATATTTTTTACTAACTCTTTGCGTTGGTGGGTTGTGCCTTTTGGGGCTTTGATTTCTCTTTCAAATTGTAAGCCGTTCCAGTCTTTAAAAAACGTTATCTGCTCCCTTTCCAATCGGTCTAAAAACTTTTGCAAATATAATCTTTCTTGGCGGTTCTTGGAGGTCTCAATACGCAAAATATTTTCTTTGGGTATTTCGGTTGCCCTCTTGTCTTTCATTTCCTGCACTTTGTCATATAGTTTAAAATGTACTCTTATTTCCTTGTGAAACTCGGTATATACGGCTCTTTCGCCCTTATATTTGGGGTTTATATACGCTTTTTTCCGTTCGTGGGCTTGTATGCTTGTAACTCGTGCCAAAAGCTGTTTTACATCAATAGGAACAACAATATTTAAACCCACCTCGTACATTTTTACAAACATTCCTGCGGTGTCCGTGCCTACTTGGTCAATGATTTTTAAAATCGTTTCCCTTGCTTGTTTCATTGAAAAGGGCAAATGATTTGTACTTTTTCCAGTAGTTAAATAGTTGTGATATTTATGTACTGAAACAAATATTTTCAGTTCGTTTTTTGTGGTTATCTCAATATTTAAACCGCCAAAAAATTTACTTTCTTTAAAGTTTCGGTAAAATTTTACGCCTTTTTCGGTGTATTCGGTCAAATTATTTTTATCAATAATTTGCAATTTTTCCACTTCTGAAATGTTCGCTTTGTACAAGTGTAGTTTATCAATCATATTTTTATATTTTTGCTACTGAAAATATTGCTTTGTAGGTCATTACAAATCATTATTTTTATATTTTTGCTACCGAAACGCCCTACGCTCTGACTTGGGGCGTTTCTTTTTTTATTGGGTTTGCTGTTCTTTAAGGGTGTGGGGCTTGTGGTTGCTTATGGGTTCGGAGTTCCACTTTTCGGCGTGTTCTTGGGCTTGTGTTACGCTATATATCATTTCTTCGTGGGTTGTATAGTGTTCTCTTATAGTTTCAAAAATTTGCTTTTCGGCTTGGCTTTTGGCTTCTTGGTACATCTTTACTTTGGCTTGTGCTTCTAATATTTCGTATTCATACGTTTGTATGATTTTGCCTAATCGTTTGGTTTTATAGCTCTTTTTGGGCAAAAATTCAATCCAATGTTTCATATTTCTTTAATTAGTTGTTTTACTATTTGGGTTATGCGTTTGCTTCTTTCTTCGTGTTCTATCAAATAAATTTCCAACGCTTCTAAAATCTTATCGTAATACTCCTCTTTGATTTCTTTACCTTGTAGATATTTGATTATTGTGCTTTTGTTTAGTCCTGTAATATCTGAAATTTCTCTTGTAAAGTCGCTTGGTAATTCTTCTAATATCTTTTGTTCCATATAGCTAAATTTTAGACAAAAACGCCCACGATTTGGGGCGTTTGGGTTATCCTTTGCGGTCTGCATAATTGAGTATTTCGCCACGATTGAACAAGTATTTTTTATATCGGTTCGGTTGGCTTACTTGTGCTTTAAATATCCCTAATTCTACATACTTTAATATCGTATTTCGGCAAAGACCTGTAAGGCGTTCCACTTCCTTAATGGTTATAAACTTGTCATTGTCTTTGCTTTGCATTCGTTCCAGTTGCTTACTCATTTTCTGCATTTGGGCGGTCATTTGGTTAAGCGTTTCAATCGGTACAATTACCATACTATTATTTTCATTTGCTACGGTATTCATAATTCTGTATTTTAGGCTTGGGCGGTTTTACTCATCATTATTTGCTCTTGGTTTAGCTCGTTTTCTTCTTGTTCCATTTGCTCCATTTGGATACAATAATTTAAATAGTTCTCAAACTCGTAAATTTTCAACGCTATTACATTTTGTTGGTAGGGTTCTAACTTCTGACTTAACGGAACAAGTGCCGTTAATTTATGTATCATTTTTTCTAATGTTGCGATATTTTCGGCGTGTGTATTCATCTTTCTGTATTTTTTAAATGTGGTTTAAACTGCTTTTAAATTTTGGATTGCTTGGGCGTGTAGGTTGTCCAGCAACTCAAATTCTTCGTGTGGTATTATATCCCGTGCTACTTGCAATACTTCGGCTACTTGGAAGCCGTCTATTTTGTCCGTTTCGTTTAGCAAAGCCACACGGCAAACCTCTAAAATATTTCTGATTTTATACGATAAATCTACATAACCATTTGTTTGCATTTTTGCGTATTTATGTATGTTGGTGTCGCTAAATTTTAAGACTTCTACACTTGGAAAATCTTGTATTTGTGGGGTGTAAGGTTGTGGGGTTTCTGTTTGCTTCATTTTGCTTTGCTTTTAAGGGTTAATATTTTGTAATTCAATACATAAAATTGCTTTTGTGCTGTTGCATTTCGTCTATTTCGTTGGTAATACTTTTTTGGTAGTATTCTTGCTTCATTTTGCTTTGCTTTTAAAGGTTAATATTCTGTAATTCAATACATAAAATTCTTTTGTGGTGTGGGTTGTGTTGCCCTCGTGGTCTAAATAATAGACTTTTTTGGTCTGTATTACTTTCATATTTTTATATTTTTTGCTTGTTATACTCTAATTTTCAATTAGTTGTACTTTGTATGCTTTTACTGAAAATCTTTTGCCGTTTCTTAAATTTTCCACTACATATTCCCCCCATTGGTCGGGCTGTGGGTTGCTTATTACCTTTAAAATATCGCCTTTTCTTGCGTACTTTGTACTTTTTACTATTCCTTTTATTTTTTTTCTTGCTTTTACTAACATATCACTTTAATTTTCAATTAGTTGTATTTTATCGGCGGTGGTGCTAAATCGGTCGCCGTTGGGGTGTTCCAAAATATACACTTTGCCGTGTGTGGCTATTACTTTGAGGCAGTCGCCTTTGTGGGCGTGGGTGCGTTTGGTGGCTATGCCCTTTATATCCTGCAAGGCTTGGGCGGTCATTGTAATAGGGCTTGTATGCGTTCTTTGGCTTGGTTGGTGCGTTCTCTTTGCTCGGTTAAAATTTGCTCCAACGCTTCAAGTATTTTGCTTTCGTTCTTGGGGTGTATCTTTTTCCCTTTGAAATACGCTATTATCGTCATTACGGAAAGCTCCGTGCGTTTAGCTATTTCGCTTTTTGCTCCTCTTGGTAGGTTCTTAAAATTGGTTTGCATATCTGTTTTTGTTTTACTTGTTTTAGTCAAACATTTTTAAATAAAAAATATAGATTTAACTATATTTTTTTATTACTTCATTGGCTATCAAATACTTATCATTGTCAAATAATAAAAAATACTTTTCCTTTAAAGGTGCATTTTTTTTATTTCCCTCAATGTACCATTTAAAATATTCTATTGAGGAATAAAAAAGCATTTTATTAATATCCTTTAAAATTTCCGTTGCGTTTCTGTTGGGGTTCTCTTTTTTTATGAAATTTAAGGCTTCCGTTTGTTTGGTTTCAGAAAAAAACTCATATAAAAATGTTTCTTTTTCGTTGTGTCCTACTTCTAAAAATAACTCATCTAAACCAAAATTCAAGTTCCATTTCTTTTGTTCATTAATCGGACGATATGTATTAATTTTGTCTTCCTTATATTCAAAAACTTCTGCATTTGCTCCAAAAACGCTTATAGTATTTGAAAATGTAAAATAAGACGCTAAAAATGTAGTGTCAAATTCCCCTGTGGCTTCCATAATTAGCTCTGTTATGGTCGTCAAGGTTGAAATTTCATCTTTAATCATTTGTAAATCATTTTCATCATCAGAATTAAATATACTATCAAAATCACTTTCGCTATAATATTCGTCAAACATTATAGATTTTACTTTTGTGGTTTTTCTTTTAGCTGTAATGAAAATATAAATACTGAAATAATTCTGTTTGTTAATGATATACGGCTTCAAGTTCGTATTCAAAAAGTGCTTTATTGTTATCTTTCCCATTATTTTATATTTTTTGCTTGGGGCAAAGGTACAAAAATAAGCGTCAAAATGTTTCAATTTGTGGCAAAAAGTAAAATAAGGCGGTGCGTTGGTTGGGTTGTTAGGTGCTTTTTGCCACTTGGTAAGGGTCAAGGGGTTTTATTTGTATCTCGTTGTTTTTCAGCACAAACTCAAAAATAAGGGGCAAACGCACCCAAATAAGGGACAAACAAAAAGCCCCTGCAGTGTGTTCCTGCAAGGGCTTTTCATTAGTTGGGGAGTATTTAGGGCGTGGCGTCTTTAAAAATTAATTGCTTTTAGCTCGTTTAGTAGGGTTTCCTCTATCAAGTGCGTATATATTTGCGTGGTGCTTATTTTTCGGTGTCCTAACATTTTTTGCACGGAAAATATACTCATTCCCTTACTCAATAAAAATGTTGCGTTGGTGTGTCGTGCCGTGTGAAAAGTTATGTTTTTCTGTATTCCTGCACCCTCGCAAAGGGTTTTTATTTGGGCGTTTAGTTCGCCGTTGCTTACCTTTGGAAATACGCACAAATTCCCTAATTTTCTGTATTTCTTTACTATTTCAAAGGCTTTGCCGTTAAATAATTCGCTTAATGGTATTTTTATAGGTTCGTTGGTTTTTTGGGTGCGTTTCACTATCCAAAAAACGCCTTTTTCTTTTATTATTTCGGAGGTCTGCAAGTTCATTATATCGCTGTATCGCAAACCTGTATATATGGCAAACAAATACAAATCTTTTGCCACTTCTTGGGCTTTGTCCTTTACCTCAACGGACGCAAATAACTCTATTTCGGAGGGGGTTAGATAGGTGCGTTCTTTGTTTTCTTGCTGTACTTTAAACTTTCTAAATGGGTATTTTTCTAATGGTATATGTTCTTTGTTTATTGCTAAATTTACAAAGGTTCGCAAGTTCTTAAAGTGCTTAAATATAGAGTTTTGAGAATATTTTTTGCCGTTTGAAAATGTTTGTTTTCGTATCCATTTTTCAAAGTCGTGTAAAAACTCAAAAGTAATTTCGTCAAAATGTAATTCTTTGCAGTACTTCTGCAATAGGTTAAGGGTTTGGCGTTGGTCGGCTTTTGTGCCTTTGGTGGTGCGTGGGTTGGTGTCTATTTCCAACCTCATAAACTCGTAAAATGATTTTATTTGTGGGTTTTCTACTTCGTGGAGCATATCCAACGCAAAGGGCTTTCCTGCGTTTATCTTTTGGAGTTCGTAACTCTCAAAGGCGGTTATTTTGTCCTTTATCTGTTTGTTCAAACCTATGTAGTTAGGGGCGTTGTTTTTAATGGTGCGTGTTTTGTCGTTCCATTCGGTGGGCTTTATGTATATCCCAGTAGAAAAATATTTGCGTTTGCCATTCAAATAACATTCAATTTGTACAAGGGCTTTGCCGTGTGCGTTTAGTTGTTTTTTGCGGTTAAAAACAACTGAAAATTTTACTTTGTCCATTATTTTTATTTTTTGCTTGGACAAAAGTAATTTATAAAATCGTGCTTTTACTCGGTAGCAAATCGGTATCAAAAATATTGATACTTTTTGATACAAATATTTATCAATAAAACTACTAAATAACTATAAAATAACACTTTGAAAAATGTTTTTATCAAGGTGTAGCAAAACGAAAGGTCTTGTTTAAACTATTCCAATAAACCTCATTATAAACCCTAAATACAACATTGAAATCCAAGTTGTATTTAGGGTTTCGTACCTCATTACCTATTCTTTAAAACCATCTAACCACGCAAAAGTCCGCTCTATTTTAAAACGATTTTTATATAATTCTTGGTCAAAATAAACATCTTCATACTTCCCATTTCTTGGATTCTGTTTGATATTCGCTATAATTTCTTTTTTCTCTAAAAATTGCCTCAAATCTCGGCTATCAAAACCTGAATCTGCATTGAGAAACAGATCTTTATGTTCTATTTTTACTTTTTTCAAAAGTCTCAAAATTTCTTTTAAAACCGATTCTATATCGTTTAAATCGTGATGATTACCCGATTTTGGACTGCCCATTGCTAAAATTTGTCTCAAATTATCACACAAAAAAATAGAATTGGTCGTTTTTGACTTCTTTCTTGATTGATAACCAACGAATTGACCACTCAATCTGCATCGTGTATGACTTCCGTCTAATTGTACGCAAGACATATCTAATTTTCTTTTGTTATGAAACAATAAATTAAGCCAAACTCTTTGGAAATCAAAATTTTTACTCCATTTGTTGAAATAATAATAAACCGTTTGATAGCTTATTTTTTGGTCTTTAAAATACACTTCTATTGGAAGTTCTCTCCATTGACAACCTGTTTTTAATCGTTTGATTATCAAAAGAAAAATCAATAATGAATCAAATTTTGTTTTAAAACCTCTTTTTCCGATACTCAAATGGGAAATAATCCATTTTTTTATCGTATCTTTGCTCAAAGTTCCTTGATTTTCATGTTGTTATCCAACAGCAAAAATGCTAAAAATTCTTGGAACTTTTACTCTTTTAAAAGTTTAAACAGATTTAAATTGAAAACAGTAGTTATATAGAAGGGATAATATAAAAATACTAACACAATTAATGATGAAAAGTACATTCATTTTACTAATCTTATTTTGTATTCAATACAATTTTTCTCAGACACAACATTATCAAGCTCCTTTGATAGAAATAAGTGATTTCAAACAAAATATAATATCCGTAGGACACGATTTTGGATATATGCCTATCCAAAAATACGAAATGGAAAAAGGCTATTATATCTGGATAGAAAACCAATGGTATTATATACTAAATGCCTCTTCCGTATTTAAAACAAACAACAACAAATTGACTTTTGTAATAGATTTCTCTAAAAAACCTGATTTAAAAATTAGGGATCTAAATGGAGCAGTCTTTAGCTATCCTATACAGGCACTTGAAGAATACAAAATATCGTTCGAAGAATTTAGAAAAACACAAGAAGAGGTAGTAGAAAAACAAGAAACTTTTCAAAAAATAAGCAACTTAGACGTTCCTTCAGATTCCAATTTACTTGATGTAATAAAAGTAGAAGAAGTGGAAATCAAAACGATTGTACCTTATCAACCGCAGCAAGAAAACAAAAATGATAACAAACAAACAACAACTCTCAAAGAAATAATACAAGCCGAAGTATCAACAGAAGAAACAAAAAAAATAGAAACCAACCAAGACAAACCAAATGCTTACGAATTGGCAGTTTCTAAAGGTTTTGATGGAACAGTGACAGAGTGGTTTGAAAGCGAAACAGCTAAAAATGGAATATCTCCTTTTCAACAAGCTCAAAAAGAAGGTTTTGATGGAACGGAAGAAGAATTTTTGCAGTCTCTATGGGGTAGTGGTTTTGATGAGTTTACAACCGCTAAACAAAAAGAAGCAAAATATGTACTTGAGTGGATAAATAAAATAAAAACCTCCGACGGAGAAGCACCTTATGAGCATGCATTGAAACACGGTTTTTACGGAAGTTTTACCGAATGGGTAGAATCTGTAATAGGTACAGATGGTGAAAAAGTGTATAATGAGGAGGTAAAAAAAGGATATAAAGGAACCTATAAAAATTGGTTGGAAGAAAAACTAAACGCCTCAAATGATGAATTGAAACGCAGAGAACGCCTCAAAAAACAAAACTTTTTGATGGTACCACAAATTCAACTGAGTTTGAACGAAAATCCAGAAGAGGTTTCGAGTTTTAACCTGTTCAATTATTATAAAATATACTTTGGGGAATCGGTAATTAGTAGTGAATCTTCATATCAAACAGTAGATGTAACTCCAGAGGATATTGAATATCAAATTACGTGGTTCAATAAAAACGAGGTTTCGATTCAGTCTATTTCATCAGATGGAATTGTAAAATACAAAAAAAATCCTACATTTTTGGGCAATTCTACTCAGATAAACGTACGTTTTATTATAAAATAATAACTATGGAAAGAAATAATCAAGAAATCGATTTACTATATTTAGTACAAAAGATAAAAGAGTTTTTCACAAGAATCAACCTGTCTATTTTTAGACTGATGCAAGTGATTTGTAAAAATTGGATTTGGCTTACAGCAGTTGTAGTGGGTACTTTTGCCATAGGATATTTTGTAGAAAAACAATCTCCAAAATTGCAAATAACTGAAATGATTGTTTCTCCAAATTTTCAAAGCAATGATTATTTGTATGAAAGAATCGAAGTGTTGAAAGGCAATAAATATGTTTTTACAGATAAATACCCTTCGTTTTCTGCTATAAAAAGTATGAAAATCGAGCAAATTGAAAATTATTACGATTTGCTAAATAAAGATATCGAAGCATTTAAGGCATTGACAAACAACGGATATCAGTTGAACAATGTGTTGAAAGACGGTAAATTTGAAAAAGATTTTAGATACCACAAAATCAAAATTGTTGCAAAGGATGAGGTAGATGCCAATGTGTTGTACAATGAATTTATTGCTTTTTTGAACAACGACCCATATTTGGAACAAAAACGCATTGCCGGATTGAACAATTTGAAAGAAAAGCGTCAACAATTGGCGGTTTCTATTGAGTATATCAATAATTTGTTGAAAAAATTGGGTAATGAAGAAACTACAAAGACTTCGGATTTGAATGTAAATACTTATGCTCAATTGCACGAAGTCATCGAATTGAAGGAAAAATATGGTGCCGAAATCACGCGATTGGATACGCAAATCATAGAAGGAGAACAAACGATATTTCCTGTATCAAAAACTGTAGGAATACCGCACGAACCATTTATATTACTTAGATATTCGTTTTTGTTTCCATTTGTGAGTTTGATGATACTCTATTTGGGATATAGAACACGAAAATTTTATAAAAAATACGCTCAATTGGCAAAAGAAGTATAAGTTGTTACAAAAGATAAAAGAATATAAAGATACCTTGTTTACGCTCCTATTACGCATCTTAGGAGCGTTTACTTTATTGGGTTTTACGATGTATTTTACCAATTACTATCCTACACATATTGTAGGCGATTACGAGTTTGTACGCTTGTTTTTGCTCGTGGTTGGCGGTTTGTGTTTGATGGGTACAGAGGTTTCTATTTTGTATTTTGCAGGACAGCTGTCCAAAACCAATCAATCGGAGTCGATAAAACCTCTTTATTTTAGGATTTTATCTTTGATTTTATCGGTTTCAATACTTCCTTTGTTGTTGTATTTTTTCATTCCCAATCAATGGATCATCGATGTATTTGGAGGTAGTCACACCCCCGAAATTATTTTCAAATGTTTGTTGTTTTTGCCTTTTAATGTATTGACGATTTTCAACACCGAAATGATTCGAGCAATGCATCATATTGTGTGGTCAGAATTGTTTCGCAATGTGTTCAAGTTTTTTCCAATATTTTTTGGAGTTTTATTATTGTCAAATGCTGAAAGTCAGCAAGTGGTATTGGATTACTACATCATTGGTTTTGTGGTGTTGGGGATTGTAACTTCACTATATATTTGGAATTATATCAAAAATATGCAACCAACGGCGAATGTTTATTCAACCTCGGAAATATTGAAAATATCTACTCCTATTGCCATTAGCAATCTCATATTTTACCTTTTGGCGACAATAGATGTTGTTTTACTGAGAAAATGGTGGGGAAGCGATATGGTTGGGTTGTATTCCTTGCCTGTAAAGTTGATTTTGTTTATCAATATGATTACTTTGAGTATCAATGTCAATGTTTCACCTAAAATATCCGAACTCTATTCCAATAAAAATGAAGAAATGCAACAATTGCTGAAAAAAAACGCACGAATTATTGCTGTAATCAATTGGTTTTGCGGTTGTGTAGTCATTGCCTTGGCGGATTGGATTTTGAGTATATTTGGTAGTGAATATGTACAAGGAATACACACTTTTTATATCTTGATTGCAGGACATTTGATATGTTCGCTTTTTGGATGTGTATCGGTATATCTCAACATGACCAATCGAACAGCGGTTTTTCGTACAATAATGTTTTGTTCGTTGATAATCAATTTGGTAGCAAGTGTGCTTTTGATTCCCAACTTTGGAATGATGGGAGCAGCAATTTCTTTTGTCTTAGCCAATTTCTTTTGGTATGTAGTGGCAGCTGTTTATACTTACAAAAAAGATAAAATCAAAATCTTTGTGCATTGATGAAAAGAGTTGTTTATCAAAATAAAATCGTTTTCTTTCTGTTGTTTTTAGCCTCGTTGCTCATAACATCAGTGGCTCTGTATGTCTTGCCCGAACGATTTTTTTACGATGCAAAATTGATTGTAACAGATCCACATGGCGAAGAGGGGTGGATTGGAAGTTATCCCTTGATTATGTTGTTTTACAAACTGACGATGTTGGGCAAATTGCCTTTGAATGTAGTGGGAATTTTACAACTTCTTGTGTATTTCTTTATTCTTTATCAAATCGGTGTTCCCAAAGATTTTGAAAAACCTACCTTAAAAAATAGCGTCGTATATCTCGCTTTTTTGATGATTGCTATTTTTATTGCGATGCCCTCAAAAGAGTTTTTGACCTATATTTTTATCGCTCATTTGCTCTATGTTTTTAGGCATAGACAAATCAATTTTCAGTTGAGTTGGTTGTATGTAATGGCTGGATTTGTGGTATTTGGAGTGTTTTTTCGCCCGTATTTTGCGTTGGTACCAGTGCTAACGACTATTTTGTATTTCATTTCAAAAATAAAATATCCCAATCGTATTTTGGGATTGATTTTCAATGGTTTGTTAATGATAAGTTTATTTTCAATAACACATTATTTGCTAAAAGGAGAATTTTTTTCAGAACAAGCAAGGATATTAGTAAATTCCCAACGAACTGCAGATGAAGATGCCAATTCGATGATTGTCCCACCCTTTGAAAATGGTAGTTGGTGGGGGGAAATTCTTGATAATTTTTATGCGTTTTTTCCGGTAAATTTTCCCATTACAGAGGTAAAACATTTTCTTTCGCCACAGATTTTAATGTTTATCGTATGGCAAATCGTTTTGATTTGGATTTTGCTTGTGCGATTTTCTTGGGTTCTGAAAGATAGAAAAAATTACCGATTGGAATTGTGGTTGTTTTTGATATTGATTTCGTATTTGGTTATTCAAGCGGCGTTTGAACCAGATTTGGGTTCGGCTGTGCGACATAAAATTGGAGTGTTTCCATTGTTGTATTATTTGCTTTATTATGATGATTTCAAGAGAAAAGTTTAATATAGTCAATCATTTTTTTGTGGTAATCATTGCCGCATTGATGGTTTTTAGAGAAATTTCCACGCCTATTTTGGTGTTGTTTTTTCTATGGAATGCCTTTCATTTCAAATATCTTGATTTTAAATCCATTGAAAAAAAACATTTTCTATGGATTGCATCTCCTTTTTTGATTCATGTATTGTTTTTGTGGAACGATGATTTACTTTCTGCAAGTTTGCAACAATTGGAGAAAAATATCGCTTTTTTCTTACTTCCCTTGTTTATTTTATCCAATAAAAAGTCCTATGATTTTTATAAAATCGCTTGGCAACATAGTTTGTTGTTGGTTGGAATATTGTGGATATTTCTCTTTCGGTTTATCATAGCTTTTCCCGAAAAAATCGAAAAATACATCAATGGTATCGACTTGATAGAAGTAGGTTATGAATTTGCAAAATCTATGAATACGCATGCACCAGCACTCAACAAGCACATCGTTTTTGTGTCTGTGATTGGGTTTTATTTTATGCTAAAATACCTTTTTGAAAAAAAATACAATCGATTGATAAGTAGTAGTTTTATTGCATTTTCGGGGTTTGTTTTCGTGTTGATTGTCAATACGCGAATCGCTCTATTTTGTGTGATATTGTTGTATTTGGTTGTTGCAATTTCTCACTTGAATAAAAGATTTTCAACCCCAAAAGTGGTTTTGTATAGTGGAGGCGTTTTATTGGTTTCTTCGTTGATGATTTATGCTTTTGTGCAAATCAATCCGTATATGAAGGAGAAATATTCTACAGTAACCTTTCACCATATCGACAAAATCGGTCGATTGGACGAAATACCCAATCCTGAAATTCAGGTTTTTAATTCGTTTGTAACGAGGTTGTCTATCTACAAATCGACCTATGAATTGGCAGTAAGAGAATTGCCATTCGGAACCGGAGCAGCCGATGCACAACCAGCTTTGAACGACTATTACAAAGAAACCAATCAAAAGTTTTTAGCTCAATGGGAATTTCCCGTTCACAATCAATTTCTCAATTATTTATTGAAATTTGGGGTATTAGGAGCCGTTGTTTTCCTGTTTATTAGCGTATATCCAATAGCTGTTGGATGGATTTCAAAGAATATTTTAGCCACGAGTTTTGGGCTGTTGTTTTTTATTTCCAACCTTACCGATGATTTTTTGATTCGTTACGACGGCATTGTGTTTTGTGCGTTGTTTTGTAGTTTGTTTGCGGTGGGGAGGTTACAATACCGTATCAAGTAAAGTTGCTTAAACGTATATGTAAAGTGAACCATACTAAAAGGGATAATTTATTTGATGTTATTGAATTGAATTTCAATAATATTTAAAAATGATGTAAAATGGTTATATTTTAACTAAAAATAATAATACGCATCTTCAAAATGTTGAATTTTGGGTGTTTTACCCATTACAATTGCAATGATATCAAAGCGTATTTTACTTTCAATATCATTTGCTATAACATAAAAATTTGCCACTTTAATGATGTGATTTTTCTTTTTATCATCAACAAATTCTTCGGGGGTTCCAAAAGCATTTGTCGTACGGGTTTTTACCTCAACAAATGCGACAATATCGTCTTTTTTTACAATAATATCTATTTCTGATTTATTGACACGATAATTTTGCTCTAATATTTCATAGCCGTTTTCAGTGAGATAGTCAACAGCTAATTTTTCCCCTTCTCTTCCTAATTCATTGTGTCGTGCCATAATTATTTGATTTTAATTACTATTGTAGCAATAGTGTATTCTGCTTATCAACGTATAGCTTTACTTCTTTACCAAATACCAACGCTCGATTGTCGGGAATATGTCCTGCTGGAAAATCAAAACAAAGCGGAATCCCTATATCTTTGGTATGGTGGTAAATGATTTCCTCAACGGTATTGTTAAAAGGAATTTCATTATAACTCATATCGGTCATTCCTCCTACAATCAAACCTTTGATTTGTTGCAATTTACCACTTCTTTTCAAACTATAAAACATACGATCTACATGGTAAAGGGCTTCGCACAAATCTTCTACAAACAATATTTTATCGTGATAATTTATTTCCGATGGCGTTGCCAATAAACTGTAAATAATCGACAAATTTCCTCCGATGAGTGTACCTTTTACTTTTCCTTGAATATTCAAAGGATGACACGGTGCTTCTATCTGCATTTTTTCGCCAAAAAGAGCTTTTCTAAGCGTTTCTTTTGCTTCTGGGGTAGCATTAGGGACAGAATATGGCATAATAGCGTGTAAAGTCTGAAATCCCAAAGTATGCAAATGACTGTGCCAAACGGTAATGTCGCTAAATCCTATAATCCATTTGGGTGATTGTGCAAATACTGAAAAATCTATCTGATCTACAATACGCACACTCCCATAACCACCTCTTGCCATCCAAATCGCCTTGATAGACGGATCGTTGAGCATGGCTTGAAAATCATCGGCTCTCTCTTTATCGGTTCCTGCCAATTGATAGTTGTTTTGTCCAACGGTTTTACCCAATACCACTTCCAATCCCCATGATTGAAACAGTTCGATTCCCGCCTGAGCTTCTTCTACAGAAAAACTACGAGCAGTGCATACAATAGCGACTTTATCGCCTTTTTTTAAAAAAGCTGGTTGTATCATGGATTAGGATTTTCCTTTATTTCTTTGACTGAATTAAACAATTTGGTCAACTCTCTTTTTTTCGTAATTGAATTGCTGAGAGCGTCAATTTCTTCTTCTAGAAGAGGATCTGTTTTTATTTCTAAAAACTCATCTATATCAAACATTTTTGTGTTTTCAACCTCTTTTTCAGCCAATTCCAATTGAGAGGAAATGATTTTCTTTGTTTCGTCTATTATCTCTGAATATTCTTCCATTCGAGTTTTGTAGTAGTGATGTTGCTCTTGAAATGACAAACTATCAATGCCGTATTTTGCAAAAATATCCTTTTGATTTCCAATTACATAAATAGTATCCGTACTAAAATAATAGTTTGTAATACTGTTGTAAATTGCCAATTCTGCCAACAATTCTGCCATTTTATCTTTTGGCAAAAGGTTGCTGGGTTGAGTAATTTTTGAACAACTCAACACCAAAAGGCTTAGTATTCTATAAATATAGAGTTTCATATTTTAGGGATTAATATTTAATTTTATAAAATAAAAATGTAAAATCGTATCCTTTACCTCTCAAACAACAATCTCTGTCCTGCTCTTTTATCAGAAATCACTTTGTTTTCCATTGCGATGTGTCCGTTTACGATAGTTGTTACCACCTCTGTGTGAAAAACTTTTCCTTCCAAAGGCGACCATTTGCATTGATACAACACATTGTTTTTGCTTACAGTTTGCTCTGCTTTTGGATTTACAATGGCAAGGTCGGCAAAATAGCCTTCTTTGATAAATCCTCTGTTTTCGATTTGGAACACAATCGCTGGATTATGACACATTTTTTCTACCACTTTTTCTACCGAAATTTTTCCTTCCAAAGCAAATTCCAACATCGTAATCAACGAATGCTGTACTAATGGTTCGTCCCGACGGAGCAGACAAATATTTCTGAGATTTTTCTTCAATCGTATGTGGTGCGTGGTCTGTTGCAATCACATCGATGCGATCCTCAAGTAGAGCTTCCCATATTTTTTTTCTATCCGAAGTTGTTTTTACCGCTGGATTCCACTTGATGAAATTTCCTTTGGTTGCGTAATCTTCGTCCGAAAAATACAAATGATGCACACATACTTCGGCAGTAATTTTTTTGTCTTTCAACGGAATATCGTTGCTAAACAATGCCGTTTCTTTCCCCGTACTAATGTGGAAAATATGCAATCTTGCTCCAGTTTTTTTTGCTAATTCTACCGCTTTTGACGATGAAAGATAGCATGCCTCTTCCGAGCGAATAATAGGATGCATTTCTACTGGAATATCTTCTCCGTATTGCTTTTTTGCTTTTTCAAGATTGGCTTTGATGGTTGTTTCGTCTTCGCAGTGTACCGCAATCAATAGGGGAGTTGACGAAAATATTTTCTCCAAAACTTCCTCATTATCAACCAACATATTTCCTGTAGATGAACCCAAAAACAATTTGATTCCTGCTACATTTCGTGGATTGGTTTTTAACAATTCGTCCAAATTGTCATTGGTTCCGCCCATCATAAACGAATAGTTGGCAAAAGAAGTTTCGCTGGCAATTTGGTATTTTTGCTCCAACAATTCTTGTGTCACCGCATTGGGAACAGTATTGGGCTGCTCAATAAAAGAAGTTACTCCACCTGCAATAGCAGCTTTTGACTCAGAAGCAATTGTTGCTTTGTGCGTAAGTCCGGGTTCTCTAAAATGCACTTGATCGTCGATTACACCTGGCAAAATCCACATTCCTGTAGCATCGATTACTTTGTTTATTGATTGATTTTCAATAGATTCGTTTATTTCAACTATTTTGTCATTTTCAATCAAAATATCTGAGATAAATCTTTTATTTTCATTGAAAATGGTTCCGTTTTTTATTAAAATTCTACACATCGTTTATAATCTGTTAAATAATTTTTTAATTCGTAATTTCAGTACGCCAAAAATAGCTTCTTTGATAATTCCTGCCGACATTTTGGATTGTCCTTTGGTACGGTCGGTAAAAATAATCGGTATTTCTTTTATTGTCAAATCTTTGGCATAAGTTCGGTATTTCATTTCTATCTGAAAAGCATATCCAATAAATTGCACTTTTTTCAAATTGATTTTTTCCAAAGTCGAGCGTTTGTAACATACAAAACCTGCCGTAGTATCCATCACTTCCATACCCGTAATCCAACGCACATACATCGAGGCTATGTATGAAAGCAACACCCTGCTCAACGGCCAATTGACCACATTTACCCCTGTGATATAACGCGAACCTACCGATAAATCGGCTCCTTGCACACAGGCTTCGTATAATTTTTGCAAATCGTTGGGATTGTGCGAAAAATCGGCATCCATTTCAAAAATATAGTCGTATTGATGTTGTAAAGACCATTCAAAACCAGCAATATACGCCCTGCCTAAACCATTTTTTTTCTCTCTTTGCAAAAGAAATAATTCGTTAGGAAATTCGGTTTGAAGTTGTTTTACCAAATCGGCAGTACCATCGGGCGAATTGTCATCAACCACCAAAATATGAAAACCTTGTTCGATTTGAAAAACTGTTCGAATAATGTCTTGAATATTTTCTCTTTCGTTATAAGTAGGAATAATGACGATTTTTTGCATGAAACTAAGTTATTTGAACTAACAAAGATACGTGAAAAATAAAGAAAAGCACAAAAGAAAAAGCCACTCTTTTTGAGTGGCTTTTTAAATAAAATACTATTTTTACTCAGCAGAAGGAGTTTCTTCAGTAGATGCTGTTACTTCTTCAGTAACAGGAGCTTCCTCAACAGCAGTTGCTTGTTCTTCAACTTTTGCTTCTGCCTCTGCTTTTTCAGCAGCAGCTTTTTCTTCAGCTGTCAAAGTATATTCCGAAGACAAAGGTTTTGGTTGGTTTGTATGAACAATGTCGCTTCCACATCCTTTATACAAAAAGAAAATAAACAAAACCCCTAAAGACAAAGGAATCAAACTGAATTTAAACGCATTACCGCTTGTATCTTTTCCGTTTTTCATAATATAATCTATTATTTTGTTTCTATAAAGTAAAATTTTAGTGCAAAGATATTTCTTTTTTTGAAAGTAACGGAAAATGAGTACATTTTTTTCCAATTTTAAACGATTTTATCTAAGAAATTTTCGTAAATTTGATAGGAAAAATAAACATTTATATAAATGAAAGTTACTGTAATTGGAGCAGGTGCTGTTGGTGCGAGTTGTGCCGAGTACATTGCAATGAAAAATTTTTGTTCTGAGATTGTTTTAGTAGATATCCAAGAAGGATTGGCTGAGGGAAAAGCAATGGATTTGATGCAAACAGCTTCACTCAATCACTTTGATACAATTATTTCAGGTTGTACAAACAGCTACGAGCCGACAAAAGATTCTGATGTAATTATTATTGCGTCTGGAGTACCAAGAAAACCTGGAATGACAAGAGAAGAGCTGGTAGGAATCAATGCAACTATTGTAAAAGATGTAATCTCTAGTGCCTTGCAATATTCAAAAAATCCTATATTGATAGTTGTATCAAATCCTTTGGACACTATGACTTTTTTAGCTCACAAAGTGTCTGGATTGCCAAACAATCGCATTATAGGAATGGGAGGAGCATTGGATTCGGCTCGTTTTAAGTATCGCCTTGCAGAGTCTCTAAAAGCTCCAATTTCTGATATCGACGGAATGGTAATTGGTGCTCATTCTGATACAGGGATGGTACCTTTGATTTCAAAAGCAACAAGAAATGGTGTACCTGTTTCTCATTTTTTGACCAACGAGCAGCAAGAATATGTGATTAAAGAAACAAAAGTAGGTGGAGCCACTCTGACAAAGCTATTAGGTACTTCGGCATGGTATGCACCTGGAGCCGCAGTTGCGAGTATCGTTCACGCAATTGCTTGCGACCTCAAGAAAATCTATCCATGCTCTACACTACTTGAGGGTGAATACAACACCTTTAATGTATGTGTAGGTGTGCCAGTAATCATAGGAAAAAACGGTATTGAATCTATAGTTGATATTCCTCTAACAGAGGATGAAAAAACAGCTTTTGACAATGCCGTATTGGCTGTAAAAGACATTTATAAGGATTTGAAAGTTTAATAAAAACAACTACGACTGTAAATCATTTACAGTCGTAGTTGTTTTTCAACTACCAACCAAAAGCTTTATATTGAGGAGCCACATTTAGCTCTGCAGTTCCTCTATCAAAAGTACATTCAACACTTAGAACTCGGTAATTTCCCCAATTGCAGATTTTTTCTTCTGTAGCATCATATTTTTCCACTTTCCTACATACGCATTATTAAAAAACGAATCAGCAAAATAATTGATGTCGTTTACCTCTGCTTTGTTGTATTCGTTGATTAGAAAAATCGCCTGCATTTGCCCTGTCAAAACACCTGAATGCAATTGGTTTTTATCTTCAAAAAACTCATAATCAGCCTCGATAATTCCTTGCGATTTGATACCTTCGTCTTTCCACTCATCGTCAATTCCGAAATTATTTCCTACGATGGTTTGCACTTTTTTGATGGTAATTTTTTCTGAAAAATCACACACAACCTTTTTTACCGTCGTTTTTCCTGTTACAAGATATGCATTTGCTGCTTTAGCATCTTTTTTTACTTCGGTAAATTCTATAAACAATCGTTGGTAATCATCTCCAATAATTCTATAAGTTTTGTCTTTGCGAGTTTCTAAAAACACATTGGAAAAATCATATTTACAGATTGTGTAAAGTTTTCCAATTTGTCAATTGTAAATGCTTTTAATATATCTGTATGATATTTTTCAGATTGAGCAACAGACAAAAAAGGTTGCACCATCATTAAGGCAAAAAGTATTTATTTCATGTTAAACGAGTTATTTTTAGCTGAGATACGGATTTTTCTGTTTTAAAAGAAATGAATGGTGTGTTGCAAAAACTAGAAGATTCTATTAATTCTACGCAACAAAAATCCATCATTCATCTGGATAAAAACGAACAACTAAAAGGTTTGGAAACTTATTGATTTTCTTTATCAAGCAATTGCCAATAAACAACCTTTGATTATTTCCTATAAACCATTTGCAAGTATGTTCCACCTGCTAAGGTTTGCTCTCCTACTTCAACAAAACCCAAACGGGAATACAATTTCTTAGCATTGGGATTGGTGGTATCAACGAGTAATGTCAGCTTAGGTAACTGATGTTGTTGTACATAATTGATGAGGTAATGCAAAAGTTTTGTGCCAATACCTTTTCCTTGCGTCTGAGGAGCAACACTTAGCGTATCGATATAGGTTTCGCCTGTTTGAGTTTCGTCTTCCATTTGTACTTTATTCCCAAATCTTTGTTCAGCCAAATCTAAAACAGGTTTTCGCAATGAAATTAATTTTCCTCCGTCATAAAATACAATCGAACCCAATATTTTTTCGTTTTCAACATACACTATAGCATTTTGATAGGAGTATTGATTGTTTTCGCTTTCAAACAATTGTTTCAAAAACAAGATTCCCTCATTTTTATTGTTTTTTCCAATGATTTTATAAACAATGTCTTCCATTGCTTGAAACATCAACGGAGCTACTTCTTCAGCATCTTCTGGTTTTGCAAATCGTATCATATTTTATCAATAAAAAAACCGCTCGTTAAAAGCGGTTTAGGTTTATAAATTAATCTCTTCTACCCATATAAATCATTACATAATAAAGCAAAGTGGCTATTGAAGATAGAGCAGCAACCAAATAAGTTCTTGCAGCCCATGTCAAGGCGTCTTTTGCACCAGCATATTCCTGCTGATTTACTATGTTTTTAGCTTGTAACCATTTCAATGCTCGGTTACTCGCATCGTATTCTACTGGCAAAGTGATGATTGAAAACAAAGTAGTCATTGCAAACAATCCAATACCAATCAACAATAATTGAGGAAAAGTTTGCAACATAAAAATTCCTGCAAGCAACACCCAAGAAACCAAATTGGATGCAATACTTACCACAGGTACTAATTTTGAACGCATCGTCAACCATTTGTAGGCAGTTGCATGTTGTACTGCGTGTCCTACCTCATGAGCTGCAACCGCCGCCGCCGCCGCATTTCTTTCGTTGTAAACAGCTTCGCTCAGGTTTACCGTTTTGTCCATCGGGTTGTAGTGGTCGGTCAATCTACCTGGTGTAGAAATTACTTTTACATCATAGATTCCGTGGTCGTGAAGCATTTTGGTAGCTACCTCTGCCCCACTCATTCCGTTGCTCAAATATGTTTTTGAATACTTTTCAAATTTCTTTTTTAGCATATGACCCACATACCAGCTGGCAAGCATCATAATACCCATCAATAAAAATCCCATACTCTTTTATTTTTTTAGTTTTACTTTGCCAAAGATAATCAAAATATATTCCATGCAAAAATATCTGTCGATTTGACAGGGAAATTTTAATTCCTCAATGATTCTTAATAAATAATTTACTTTGGTTTTGTGTTTAATTCCAAAGTCGATAGGTGCTAATTGCAAAAAATCATACCTTTGCAAATCAAAAAAATATCATGAAACCCATCAAACTCATTCGCACGACTACTATCCCTCAAGCATTGAAAATATTGCTTAGAGGTCAGCATCGTTTTATGAGAGAAAAAGGCTTTGAAGTGGTTGGTGTTGCTTCCAATCATCAAGACCTGATCGATGTGGCAAATGCCGAGGGAATCCGCACGATTGCTGTGGATATGGAACGACATATTCGTCCGTTTAAGGATTTGATTTCACTGTGGAAAATGTATTGTGTTTTCAGAAAAGAAAAACCTACCATCGTACATTCGATGACTGCCAAAGCAGGTTTACTTTCTATGTTGGCAGGTAAAATGGCAGGTGTACCTATTCGTATGCATACTTTTGCAGGATTGATGTTTCACGCCAAAAAACCTTTGAAGAGAAAAATCATCATCACGATGGACAAAGTCTTGTGCTGGGCGGCTACCAATGTCTATCCCGAAGGCGAAGGAATCAAAAGAGAAATGATCACTCACAATATTACTTCAAAACCGCTAAAAGTATTGGCAAATGGCAATGTAAACGGAATAAACACGAGTTATTTCTGCCCTACTCAAATAACCGAAAAACAAAAAAATGAATTGAGAAGTCAATGGGAAATTTCCGAAAGTGATTTTATTTTTATTTTTGTAGGGAGAGTCGTTGGGGACAAAGGAATTAACGAGTTGGTTCAAGCGTTTACAAATCTCACCAATCACCTTCCGATAGTAGCTATCGGAACACCAACCAACAATCTCAAATTACTGATTGTCGGCGGAAAAGAATCAGATTTAGACCCATTACATCCAAATACGATAAAGTTGATTAACGAAAATCCGCATATAAAAGAAGTAGGATTTCAGGAGGATGTGCGTCCGTTTTTTGCGATTGCCAATGCGTTGGTTTTGCCAAGTTATAGAGAAGGAATGCCCAATGCGGTTATCCAAGCAGGAGCAATGGAATTGCCTTCGGTTGTATCTGATGTTATAGGTTGTAATGAAATCATCACACACAATTTCAACGGTTTGATTATTCCACCCAAAGATATAAAAAAATTAGAAGAAAGCATGTGTCATTTGGCTCAAAACACTGAGCTTTACAATCGATTAAAAGCCAATTGTCGTAAACCGATTGTAAACCGATTTGAACAAGAAGTCGTTTGGAATGCTATTCTGGAAGAATATCATAGATTGTTGAAAGAAAGAGGGATGAGTTGAAAGGACGCTATTAATACTAAAACGATTAAACTTTAATTAAAAACCTCGAGGTTCATATTATTATCGAACCTCGAGGTTTTTTAATGGTGTTATTTATAATTTGAAGTTTACCCTTCAACTACAAATCGAATATTTTCTATTTTACTACTTGAAACAGGTGCTGTAAATTGGAGCTTTACTTCGGTTTTGTTGCCGTTGTTTTTTACTTCTAATGTACCTTTGTTGATGAGGTACATTCCTGCTTCACCTTTGCAGTAACAATGCTTTCCGTAAACCAATTTTACTTCTGACAATTGTTCGTCTTTATAAGTTTTCTTAAAATCTTTTTTAGGGATTTCAAATTGGATTTCTTCTCTGTAAAAATTGTCTCTTATTTGCTCTTCAGCGGTCGTTTTACGACTGTATTCGTATAAAATCACCAAAGTGTCTTCACTGTCTTCAATAATTGTATAAATACTCGGCACTGTGTGTACAGTGAGCTTTGAAGCGTCTTTTCTTTCTGCAGTGCAAACGCCTTCTTCAGGACATTGCGATTGTACGGTAACTGTTTGTCCTACCCAATTTGTAGAAACGTCACCTTTGATAGTTTCTTTTTTTAATATAGAGCAGCTCATCAAAGTTGTAGCTGTTAATAAAATACCAAAAATTGTTTTCATTTTTATTTTCCGTTGTATTTGTTCATTGCGTTGTTTAATCCTGCTAAAGCAAATTCTTTTACAGCCTCAGCTGTTAGTTGCAAGCGTTCTTTTAATTGATTGATTTCTTCTGAAGACCAATCGCCTAATACGTAATCTACTTGTTTTCCTTTGGCAAAATCGTCGGAAATACCAAATCTCAATCGTGGATATTGAGTGGTTTCCAAAAGAGCTTGAATATTTTTCAATCCATTGTGTCCGCCGTCTGATCCTTTACCTTTCATACGAATTGTGCCAAATGGGAGGTTTAGATCGTCAGTGATGACTAATATTCTATCTGGAGTGATATTTTCTTTTTCCATCCAATATTTTACCGCTTTTCCTGAAAGATTCATGTATGTATTGGGTTTTAGCAACAAAAGGATTTTGTTTTTAACTCTAATTTCTGCAATATCACCCAATTTTGCTGTTTGAAAACTTTGATTGGCTTCGTTGGCTAAATAATCAACAGCTTTAAATCCAATATTATGACGAGTGTTGACATATTCTGCTCCAATGTTTCCCAAACCTACAATGAGGTACTTGTTCATATTGTTTGCTTTTAAGTGTGGTAAATTCAAAAAATCAGTCGTATTTCCGACTGATTTTTTACTAATTACTAAATTATTGTTTCAGTTTTGCTTCCATACTCATCGTTGCATGTGGTACGAGCTTTTAAACGCTCTTTGTCGATGAGTTTTCCTGTTACTCTACAAACTCCGTAAGTTTTGTTTTCGATACGAATCAAAGCATTTTTCAAATCGCGAATGAATCGTTCTTGTCTGATTGCCAATTGTGAATTTGCTTCTTTTGACAATGTAGCACTTCCTTCTTCAAAGGCTTTAAACATTGGAGCTGTATCATCTGTTCCGTTGTTTAAATCATTCATATACGCACTTTTGATTAATTCTAAATCGTTTTGTGCTTTTTCGATTTTGGCTAAAATCAATTCTTTGAATTCTGCCAAGTCTGCATCAGAGTAACGCAGTTGTATGTCTTTTTGTTCCATAACTATTTCTTTATTTCGATTGAGGTTTGAATTTCATTTATTTCAACTTCTGTACCGTTTTGTAAATTTTCAACAAATTCAATGTTTTCAGCTAAAGTTTCTGTCGAAATATACGCTTTGTTGGCTGTTACGGCTTTCTCTATTACCTCGTTTTTCAACAATTGTACAGAAATTTTATCTGTTACTTCAAACCCTGAATCTTTACGAATGTTTTGGATGCGATTTACCAATTCTCTGGCAATTCCCTCGTTGATTAATTCCTCTGTCAAGGTGATATCCAAGGCTACAGTGATTCCGTTTGAATTGGCTACCAACCAACCTTCGATGTCTTGTGAGGTGATTTCTACATCGTTGATGGTCAAATCTACAGTTTTGTCGGCAAGGTTTAAAGAAATAGTTTCATTTTTCTCCAAAGTATTGATTTGCTCTTGAGTAAATTGTTGAATTTCTTTTGAAACCACTCCCATATCTTTTCCAAATCGTGGACCTAAGGCTTTGAAATTTGGTTTGATTTGTTTTACCAAAATTCCAGATGCATCGTCCAACAATTGAATTTCTTTTACATTTACTTCGGCTTTAATCAAATCTGAAACAGCTTCGATTTCTGCTTTTTGTTTCTCGTCCAATACAGGAATCATCACTTTAGACAATGGCTGACGCACCTTGATCATTTCTTTTTTACGCAACGAAAGCACCAATGAAGATATCGTCTGTGCTTTTTGCATACGAGATTCCAATTCTTTGTCGATTAACGCAGCATTGCTCGTAGGGAAATTTGCCAAATGTACAGATTCAAATGATTCTTTTTCAGTAGCTTGTGTCAAATCTTTGTACAGCCTATCCATGTAGAACGGAGCGATTGGTGCTGACAATTTGGCTACGGTTTCCAAACAAGTATAAAGCGTTTGATACGCAGCGATTTTGTCTTCTGCATATTCGCCTTTCCAGAAACGACGACGGCACAAACGCACATACCAGTTTGACAAGTTTTCTTGTACAAAATCCGAAATTTCACGAGCTGCTTTGGTTGGTTCGTAATCTGAATATGCCTCATCAACTTTTTGAATCAAGGTATTCAATTCAGAAAGAATCCAACGGTCGATTTCTGGGCGTTTTTCTACAGGAATTTCGTTTTCGCTGTAGGTGAAATTGTCTATATTGGCATACAATGCAAAGAACGAATAGGTGTTGTACAAAGTTCCGAAAAACTTACGGCGTACTTCGGTAATTCCGTCCAAATCAAACTTGAGGTTGTCCCAAGGATTGGCATTGGAAATCATGTACCAACGCGTTGCATCAGGTCCATGTTCCTCCAAAGTTTTGAATGGGTCGATAGCATTTCCTAAACGCTTAGACATTTTTTGTCCGTTTTTGTCCAATACCAAACCATTTGAAACCACATTTTTATAGGCTTTTTGACCAAATACCAATGTAGCGATAGCGTGTAAAGTATAGAACCAACCACGCGTTTGATCTACTCCCTCGGCAATGAAATCCGCAGGATACGAAGTGTGATTGTCAATATATTCTTTATTTTCAAACGGATAGTGCCATTGTGCATACGGCATTGCCCCAGAGTCAAACCACACATCAATCAAATCGCTTTCTCTCTTCATAGGTTTTCCAGAAGGAGAAACCAATACGATATTGTCCACCACATTTTTGTGTAGGTCTATTTTGTTGTAGTTTTCCTCGCTCATATTGCCGATTTCAAATCCTGCAAAAGGATTGTCGGCCTGAATACCAGCGGCTACGGTTTTGTTGATTTCTTCAATCAATTGCTCTACCGAACCGATGATGATTTCTTCGGTTTTGTCTTCTGTTCTCCAAATTGGCAATGGAATACCCCAATAACGAGAACGAGATAAATTCCAATCGTTGGCGTTTTTCAACCAGTTTCCAAAACGACCTTCTCCTGTAGCTTTTGGCTTCCAGTTGATTTCTTCGTTTAGGTCAAACATTTGGTCTTTTACTTCCGTAACTTTTACAAACCAAGAGTCTAATGGATAGTACAAAATTGGTTTGTCTGTACGCCAACAATGTGGGTAACTGTGAGCATATTTTTCAACTTTAAAGGCTTGATTGGCTTCTTTCAATTTGATGGCAATTTCCACATCTACCGATTTTTCAGGAGCTTCACCGTCGTTGTAATATTCATTTTTTACATATTTTCCAGCCAAGTCGCCCATTTGTTTTACAAATCTTCCTTGTAAATCTACCAATGGAACGGCATTTCCTGCATCGTCCAATACCAACATTGGCGGTACACCAGCGTCTTTGGCTACTTTAGCATCATCTGCACCAAAAGTAGGGGCAGTGTGTACGATACCTGTACCATCTTCGGTAGTAACGAAATCACCAGGGATTACTTGGAAGGCATTTTCAGCGTTTTCAAATGGCAAGGCGTAAGGCAACAACTGCTCGTAACGGATTCCAACCAAGTCGCTTCCTTTGCATTCTGCAACGATTTGGTAAGGGATTTTTTTGTCTCCAGGAGTGTAATTTGCCAATTCTTCCTCTGTTGAAACTTCAAAGAATTTTCCTGCAAATTGTTTCCCTACCAATGGCTTACCAATGATTACATTGATAGGTAAATGTGTATATTGATTGTAGGTTTTTACCAATGCATAATCGATTTTTGGACCAACAGTCAAGGCTGTGTTACTTGGCAATGTCCAAGGAGTTGTAGTCCAAGCCATGATGTGAATATCCTCACCCCACCCCTCTCCAAAGGAGAGGGAGTTGTATAACTCGAAAAATTTAGGTTCTTTTCCTTTGTAATCGTAACGAGGATTTGCTCCTCCTCCTTGGGAGGAGGTTGGGAGGAGGCATTTGAACTGAGCCACAATCGTAGTGTCTGTAACATCACGATACGACCCCGGTTGATTTACCTCATGCGAAGACAATCCTGTACCTGCTTTTGGTGAATACGGTTGAATCGTATATCCTTTGTACAACAAACCTTTGTCGTAGATTTGTTTCAAAAGCCACCAAACGGTTTCCATATATTTGGGTTTGTAAGTGATGTACGGATCTTCCATATCTACCCAGTAACCCATTTTTTCGGTAAGGTCGTTCCAAAGGTCGGTATATCTCATTACGGTGCGTTTACACGCCTCGTTGTATTCTGCTACAGAGATTTTATTTCCGATGTCTTCTTTGGTGATGCCCAATTCTTTTTCTGTACCCAATTCTACAGGCAAACCGTGGGTGTCCCAACCTGCTTTACGCTTTACCTGAAAACCTTTTTGGGTTTTGTATCTACAAAAAATATCTTTGATAGCTCTTGCCATAACATGGTGAATACCAGGCTGTCCGTTGGCAGAAGGAGGGTCCCTTCGAAAAACACAAAAGGTGTGTTTCCTTCACGAGTTTGTACAGATTTTTCAAATACTTCGTTGTCTTTCCAAAACTGTAGCATATCACTGGCTACAGCCGTAAGGTCAAGACCTTTATATTCAGTAAATTTCTTGCTCATTGTGTATTTGTTTTATTGCCCTGCGAAAATACATTTTTTTAGTGGAATTTTTAGTGATATTTTATAAAAACTCAAAAAAATATCTTCCAGTTGAAATGTTTTATTCTGGTTGCTGTTTTGATTAGTAGTGATTTTTACTAAAAAAACAAGGAAAGATTACTTTATAAATCTTCCCCTCTCATATAGACCTCTAAAATTTTCAAATTGAAAATATAGTTGTGTTGGGCTTGAACCACAGAACTTTTCGCTGTTATAAAATTGTTTCTTGCGATATTCAAATCGTAAATACTGCTTTTTCCTGCTTCATAACTTTTTTCTGCAAAGTCCAAAGCTAATGCTGTGCTTTTTTCTGTTTCTATTGCACTCATCATTGTTTGAAAGTGGCTCTCCATATCAAAATATACCTTTTGAATATTTTCTATCAATTCTTGTTTTTTTATGGCTAAATTTTGTTTGACAATGTCTTCGTTTATTTTGGATTGTGCCACTTGAACTTTTGTGTTTCCTTTGTTGAAAATGGGAATGCTAACTGATACGCCCATTTGTTGAAAAAAGTTATTTTTGAATTGAGTAAACATTGTAGCTTCTTTGATGTAATTTCCCATCGCATCAATCCCAGTGATATTTGTTACCAATGAATTGTAATAAAACGATCCTACACCTGCATTGAAATTTATCATTGGAAGATAGGCGGTTTCTACAATTTCGGTTTGTTTTCCCGCTGATTTTATCTTAAATTCCGCTGACTTTATTGTGGGATGATTGGCAAGAGCTATTTCTATGGTTTGATTTAATGAATAAGGAATTATTTTTTCTTCTAACACTTCTTCTTCAATATCAAAATACTGATAATCTTTCAATTGAAGTATTTGTGCTAATTTAAAAAGACTTCTTTTTATGTCAATTTCTGCTTGTTTCAGTTTTTGTTTTTCGGAAGAAACAGTAGCTTCGGCTTCGGCTAAAACCGTTCGTGATGTTGTCCCTACAGTTGTGGTAATTTTGGCTCTTTCCAAGATTTTTTCTGCATTTTCCAACGCACTTTGACGGATTTTCAACAATTCTTTATTGAGGTTAATAGAAAGAAATTGTTGTAGAATTTGTAGGTGTATATCATTTTTTACAATTTCAATCGTTTGTTTAGTAATTTCTACATCCAATTGTTTTTTTTCAACATTCTTTTTCAGTCTTCCACCGTTGTAAATAAGCAAATTTGCCGACACACTCAATTCGTTACTGTAATTATCGTTTCTTCCGATTCCCCCTTGAAAACCTTGCGTCTGTCCAAGCCTCAACACATTGTTAAAGTTTGAAGAAACCACAGGCAAATAATCGTTTTTAGCAATCTGCACGTTTTTATATTCATATTCATATAACTGTTGATTATAAACTATCTGCAAATTGTTTTTCATAGCATATTCGACCGCTTCTTCTAATGTCCACTTTTTTTGAGCATTTAATAAAAAACTAGTCAATAGAATAGTAATGAATGTAATTTTTCTCATCATTAGTTAGTTTAAGATAACGAACCACTCTGCTTCTCCCACATTTTTTTATAGGAAGAGTCAAAAGAAAGCAACTCGGAGTGAGAGCCTCGTTCTATCACTTCGCCGTTTTTCATTACCAAAATGGTATCGGCGTGGGCAATGGTGCTGAGCCTGTGGGCAATGACAATCATCGTTTTGCCTTGGGCTTTAAATTCGTTTAAAGTTGCTTGAATCACCTGTTCAGATTCGGTGTCTAAGGAAGAAGTTGCCTCATCTAAAATCAAGATTTCGGGATTTTTGTACAAAGCACGGGCAATGGCAATGCGTTGTTTTTGTCCACCCGAAAGTTGCGAACCATTTTCACCTAAATAGGTCTGAAAACCATTGGGTAATTTTTCTATAAATTCCAAAATTCCTAAGTTTTTGACAATAGTTATAATGCGTTGCATATCAGGAACATCTTCGCCCAAAGCGATGTTTTCTATCACATTGCCAGAAAACAAATCTATCTGCTGTGGCACTACGGAAACCATCGTGCGAAGCGAATAATTGGAAATATAATTGATGTCGTAATCTCCAATCGTGATTTTACCCTTTTTCAATGGATATAAATTCTGAATCAATGATGCCAAAGTGGTCTTTCCGCTACCACTTTCGCCTACTATGGCGGTGGTTTTTCCTTTCTCTATCAAGCAATTAAACCCTTGAAAAACATCTACTCTGGAACCGTAACTAAAATCTACATCTTTGAACTCTATGTTCCCTATGGTTTCAGGGGTAAGTTCCATTTTATCAGTGGTTTCCTCTCTTTCCAAATCCATAATTTCAAACAACCTATCGGCGGCAATAAGGGCATTTTGAACGGTTTTGTTCATTCCTATCAATTCCGAAACGGGACCTGTGAAATAGCCAATCAAAGCGTAAAAAGACAATAACTCTCCTGCGGTAATTTCTCTATCTATCACATAACCAGCACCTGCCCAAAGTAAGACGATAGTAAAAATCCTCGATAAAAATTCGGATGAGTTGCCCGAAAAAAGTGAGTTCAGAACCGATTTGTAAATGGTTTTGAGAAGTTGGGTAAATTGATTATCCGTCTTGTTATTGGCAAAAGTTTCTACGCCAAATTGCTTTATCGTTCGTACCGAATTGAGCGATTCTACCAAATGAGATTCTAACTCTGCACTTTCTTCCATCAGTTGTCTTTCTACCTTTTTGTTGAGCTTGTTCGTAAGCCAATACACCAAAAAGTAAAACGGAATCACCAATGCCACAATGAGGGCGAGTTTCCAATAATAGGTAAACATCAAGGCAAAGGAAAACAACACAATGAACACATTCACAAATATCTGAATCGCCACATCATTGATAAACGCACGGATTTTTACCGCATCATTGACACGAGAAATAATTTCTCCCACTTTCATTGTGTCAAAAAATCGTTGCGGTAATTTCAAAAGATGTTTGTAATAGCCTAAAATCAAGTGTTTGTCCATTTTCTGCCCTGTTTGAAGCATCAAAACAGATTTTACCACTCCGATAAAAACTTGGAATAGCAAAATTACTATCATTCCGATACTCAGCAAGTTGAGCAATCTTCGGTTGCCGTCTATGAGGACATAATCGGTAATTTTTTCGATGTAAATAGAGGTGGAAAGTCCCAAAACGGTATAAATCACCGCCCCCAAAAGTGCCTGAAACAATATGCTTTTGTGCGGTTGAACCAAATTCCAAAAACGAGAATAAATGGAAGTTTTGTCGTCTTTTTGCTCAAAATATTCGTTGGGTTCTAAGAGAATCAAAACACCTGTCCATACTTCGGCAAATTTTTCAAGAGTATAGTCTTCCATTTTGCCATAAGCGGGATCCATCACTTGGATTTTGCCTTTCCCCACTTTATAAATGACTACAAAATGGTGTAATTGCCCATTGACTACAATATGAGCAATAGCAGGAAGTGGAATATCTGGTAAGGCATCTAATCCACCTTTTACGCCTTTGGCATTGAACCCCATAGCTTCCAAACCTTGTATCATCCCCAAGACATTCGTCCCACGAGTGTCGGTATGGCAGATTTGTCGGATTTTGGCAATCGGCATTTTCAGTCCATAGTACGCCCCTACGGAAGCCAAACACGCCGCTCCGCAGTCTTTGATGTCGTGCTGTTTTACTAACATTTTTATTTAATTAGAAATGAAAAATTAGGAATTAGAAACTTTATTTAATGAGGAATTAGAAATGAGTAATTAGAAGTGTTTTTTAATGAAGATTCATTATTTTTGTATAAATCAATTACTAATTACTAGCTACTAATTTCTAATTATGAAAAACGATGTAGTACATACGAAATCTAAATCGTTTGCAATTAGAATTGTGAATGCTTACAAGTTTTTAACTTCTGATAAAAAAGAATTCATCTTATCAAAACAATTGGTGCGTAGCGGTACAGCTATTGGTGCTTTGGTTCGTGAAAGTGAATTTGCACAAAGCAAAAAAGACTTTCTAAATAAAATGTATATTGCTCTAAAAGAAACCAATGAAACACAATATTGGTTGGAAATTCTTCACGAAACCGATTTTCTAAAAACCTCTGAGTACAATTCCTTATCCGCAGATTGTATTGAACTGATAAAACTCTTGGTATCAATTACCAAAACCACGAAAAACAAGCTTGATTAATTAGAAATTACTCATTGCTCATTACTCATTAAATTAGGGTTCATCCAATCATCGATTTTATCAAAAAGAAGTTGCCAAAGTGTACGGTCTGTAAGGTGAAATCTTGCGGTGAGCGTCATCCCTTTGCCAATCTGACCTTTATAACCATTTTTGAGTTGGAGGAAATCGCTGTTCATTTTGCAAAGTACCCGAAAATACGCTTCACCAGTTTGCTGATTGCTGGTAATATTTTGGTCTATTTCAGAGACTTTACCGTCCAGCAATCCCCATTGATTATAGTTGTAGGTATCTATCTGAAATTTAACCTCTTGACCTAACTTTACAAAACCAATATCTTTGGGCAAAACCAAACATTCTGCCAATAGATTTTCTTTGGGAGAAATCTCTCCAACAGCTTGACCTTGAGCTACAAAACTACCCTCTTTTATACCTGTGAAGCCAACCAAATGACCAGACGAATGAGCAGTAACCACATAATTTTTTTGTTCTTGATTGATTTTTTGAATTTCCGAGCCTAAAGCTCTGAGTTGTCTTTCTGTTTCTCTTTTTTGCGTTTGCCACTGAGCTACTTGTTGTTCGCGGATGCTTGCCACTTGCCGGCTCAGCCCTTGGTGGTCGTGGAAATATTTATCGTATTCTGCCTTAGCAATCACCCCTTGATGGTAAAGCGTAGTAGCTCTTTCCAAATCTTTGGTTGCCAATGCCAACTGCGACTGCACCTGTGCGATTCTCTCCTGCATCGCAGAAACCTCTCGTTGATAAAGACCCGTTTGCAAACCCGAGTAATTACCATTGACCAATTTAGAAAGGTCTGATAATTGAGCTTGAAAATCTGCACTTTGGCTATGGGTAAGGCTTTTTTGAGTGTCCAATTGCTCGGTAGTAACGATGAGCAAAGTATCTCCTTTCTGTATGGCTTGGTTGTTTTTCTCCAACTTGTTGAAAACCACCCTACCACTCACCGCCGAAACGATTGGCGTATTCTCGGATTGAGACCTTATCACCCCACGAGAAGAAACGGAAACAGGAACCTCTACGATGAATAAAACTCCAATGGCTATGAACAAAAATAAGAGAAGAAGTTGGTAAATTTTTAGTTTCATTGTTTAATGATAAAATTATGAGGTTGCCATTTGACAACCTCATTTTATTTTTATGGTCTTCCACCTCCTACATGCCCTAAAGTTAAATCTTTATTATATGTAGATTTAACAATCGCTACACCAATTTTACAAATAGCTCTTTTTGTAGCAGCACCTAAATCATAAATCCAATCACCTCCTTCGATTAGTTTTAATTCTTCTAAGTTTAATTCCTTTAAATTTATTTTTTGTTTCATGATAATTTACAAATCTAATATTGATAATAATACGATAGTTAAATTATAAATTGAGTGAAATAATATTGTAGGATAAAGTCTTTTGGATTTTATTCTAATGTATCCTAAAATAATTGTCAATGTTATTTGTGAAGAAAATAGTAACAATATATTATAGAAAGGCATTTTTAATATTTCATCCATTTTATAATTTTCTGTATGTAAAAAAATAAATAAAATTGAATAAATTAAAAGTATAAAATACGGTATTTTACTATACTTTTTATAATAATACAAATAAAAAGTAGTGATATTAGTTAATAGATACAATATCCAAAACATCCAATGCGAACTCATTAATAGAATTAAAAGCGAACCTATAATTAATGAAATGTATGAAAATTTACTCTTAACAAAAGGATGCCTAAACATTATTTCTTCTACTATTGGAGCTAAAATTACCCCAGTTAATATTAACAATAAGATAGATTCCTTATATTCTACTATTTCATTTTTTGGATATTCTATATTATAACACCTTTCAATAAATTCAAAAAAAAATACAGTGATTATCGAAATTATGTATAATAGTATATACTTTTTTTTATTCAAAACTTTACATTATTTATTACAACCACAACTTTCCGAGTTCCAGCCGTCTACAAATCTTTCAACAGCATCTGCAACACCTATAAGGGTAAGGCCTTTTTCTATTAATTTCCAAGCTTTCTTGTATTTATTACCACCTTCTACCTCTAATACCTCCTGAGCATTCAACTCAGTAACATTCAATTTGTTTAAATTCATTGTTTACAAATTTAATTATTAATTTTTATTTTTTGTACTCATAAGAAAAATATTTTGTGCACTTTTGTTTTTCTTGGGTGCAAATCTATATTAAATTTTTTTTATGTAAAAAAAAAAAAAATGTATTTAACTAAATTTTAACTATGTGAGTTTGTGAAAAACTGGTAGAGAATGAAACAACTATGCCAACTGCGACTGCACCTGTGCGATTCTCTCCCGCATCGCAGAAACCTCTCGTTGATAAAGATCCGTTTGTAAACCCGAGTAATTGCCATTGACCAATTTAGAAAGGTCTGATAATTGAGCTTGAAAATCTGCACTTTGGCTATGGGTAAGGCTTTTTTGAGTGTCCAATTGCTCGGTAGTAACGATGAGCAAAGTATCTCCTTTCTGTATGGCTTGGTTGTTTTTTTGCAACTTGTTGAAAACCACCCTACCACTCACCGCCGAAACGATTGGTGTATTCTCAGATTGAGACCTTATCACCCCACGAGAAGAAACGGAAACAGGAACCTCTACGATGAATAAAACTCCAATGGCTATGAACAAAAAGAAGAGGAGGATTTTATATACTGTGTTTTTCATTATTAACTAATTTTGCTTCAATTAACTCATAATTTTCAGAAGAAAATTCCTGTAATGTTTTGTTTTGAAGCAAGTATATTTTTTCGCAATGCTTGTACAATACATCAATAATATGTGATGAAATGAGAATAATTGTTTGTTTTGAAATTTCTTTTAAATAATTCATTAACTGATAGTTGGATTCAATGTCTAATCCATTGAAAGGTTCGTCTAAAACATACAACGAATATTCTTTTTGAAAAATAGCATTCAAATAAGCTTTTTTTTTCATTCCTGTTGAAAAATATTTTATTTGCTGATTTTTCGGAATATCAAACAATATATTTTTTGAATTTAAATAACTGATATTTAACAATTCTGCGTAAAAATCATAAAATTCAGATGCTGTAAGTTCTTCATAAATAAAAGGTTCAGCAGGACAATACGCAGCCTTTTGCAAATTGATATTCTGTTGCTTTAAAGTGCTTTTTCCTTTGTGTTTTTCAATCCCCAATATCGAATGAAACAAGGTAGTTTTTCCCTCCCCATTTTTTCCTACAATACCATAAATTCCGTTCGTTGTAATGGTTAGGTTTAAATTTTCTAAAACCAATTGGTTGCCGTATTTTTTTTCTGTGATTTGAACCTCAAGCATTTTTGATTGTATTAATTTGACGAATTGATGATTTATATAAATATGGAATCATTAGATAAATAATCCCAAATCCGAAAATACCAAATATAAAAAGCAATTGTTGTTTAATAGGATGTTGAAAATTACTGTATTTCAACAAGATATTCAATAAAGGAATACTCATGAAAAGAAGAAATAAAAACAGATTCAGCCAATAAAAATCATTGATTGTCAATAACAAAAGAAATGGAAATTGTAAATACAAACTATTTACAAATGTGGTTTTCATTTTTTTGTTTAGAAATTCAAAACTTGAATAATGAGATATTTTTATTTCCAAAATATTTTCTCTTTCAAACCCTGGTAAACAACAAATAATCACAACACTACCAAACAAAACAACCAGTAAATTTTGATTTGAAAGATGAATAGCAATACCGCTCAAAATCAAAAGTGCGATGTAAATAAAAAATAGATGATATTTTCTAAAAATAATATGCCAAAAAGGGTCAAATCTTTCAAATGGCAATTTGATTGTTTTCATTTGAATTTTAGGTAAATAAGGCAAAATCCAAAATGCAATCATCAATATTCCTAATGCCAAAAAATGTTGTTTTATAAGCAAAATCAACAAAAAAGGAAAAGAGTAAATAAGATATTCAATAAAAATAATTTTCTTATAATTTTTATGAATTTTCAATAATCTATCATCCTGTCTTTTAAAATGATACACCAAAACATCTACAAACAATAAATAAAACCAACTCCCTAATTCTTCAAATTGATGAAAAACCCCAAATGCTATTGCAAAATAGAATAGTAACAATAAAACTACGGCTGTTTTATCGTTTTTATTCAAGAGTTTGCGAAATCTTACGGTTAGTAAAGTTGATAATATCTTCATTAGTGTATGATAATATGTAAAAAGTTCTTGGTTTTTAAACCAAGAACTTTTGTTTTTTATCGTGCTGTAAAAGTTCCAGCAAAAAACGCAGCAGCTACCCAAACAATTAGAGGAATAGCACCACCTTCAACGTTTTTCATTTCCTGAGCATTCAACTCAGTAACATTCAATTTGTTTAAATTCATTGTTTACAAATTTAATTATTAATTTTTATTTTTTCTACTCATAAGAAAAATATTTTGTGCACTTTTGTTTTTCTTGGGTGCAAATCTATATTAATTTTTTTTTATGTAAAAAAAAAAATGTATTTAACTAAATTTTAACTATGTGAGTTTGTGAAAAACTGGTAGAGAATGAAACAACTATGCCAACTGCGACTGCACCTGTGCGATTCTCTCCCGCATCGCAGAAACCTCTCGTTGATGAAGTCCCGTTTGCAAACCCGAGTAATTGCCATTGACCAATTTTGAAAGGTCTGATAATTGAGCTTGAAAATCTGCACTTTGGCTATGGGTAAGGCTTTTTTGAGTGTCCAATTGCTCGGTAGTAACGATGAGCAAAGTATCTCCTTTCTGTATGGCTTGGTTGTTTTTCTGCAACTTGTTGAAAACCACCCTACCACTCACCGCCGAAACGATTGGCGTATTCTCGGATTGAGACCTTATCACCCCACGAGAAGAAACGGAAACAGGAACCTCTACGATGAATAAAACTCCAATGGCTATGAACAAAAAGAAGAGGAGGATTTTATATACTGTGTTTTTCAAATCAAAATCATTAATTAAATCTTAAATACCGTCTGTAAATATGCTTTGTAAAAAAATAAATAAGACAAAAAATATTCATTATAAACAACAAAAGACCTAAGAAGTCATCTTCAAGATGAGATAAATCGTAAATATCAAAATAAATCATAAAATTACTTAAGGACACAATAAAACTCATTGTTATTATGGAATATGAAAGAGCATAAATAAAAAAATATGTAAAAATAGACAGTCTAATTTTTTGAAATAACAATTTATAAATAAAGCTTTTATTGGTATTACTTTCCAACAGAATATAATTAAAATATTCTTTAAAACTATTAAAGGTTTTATTTTTTTCTAGTTCTTCAACAACTTTAGTATTTTTGTTTACTTTTTGTAGAAAAAAAACTAAAAACAATACAAAAATAATATTCACTAATATAAAACCACTCCAACCAAAATTAAAACGACTTACCCAAATGCTCGTTTCTGTTGAAAGAGTTTTGTCAACTAAGTATGTTGAGATTAAGTCTAACGTTTTAGATGCTATTAATAAAATAGCTATATTTTTGTTATTCATATTTAAATGTAATTTTTCAATTTAGACAATTTCATTTCTCTTTCAAAAGAATAAACGGTGTGATTTTTATTGATATACTCCAATAGATCAATACATTTTTGAGTATTTTGATTTGAAGAATTTTCTAATAGTGCTACTATTAATTCTAAATCTTCACAACTGTATTCGTTTATTAAAAGATCAGCCGATGTCTCGGTAAAAAAACACAATTCTTTTCCAAAATATTTCTTTGCCATATCAGATAAAACAGTTTCTTTATCCTCTATTTCCACTCCCGTAATTCTTATAGTTAACGCTTCTAAAAAAGCATCGATATTTCTTTTTATAAAATCTTTTTTGTACATATTTCAAAAAATAAAGAAAACACTTCGAAAAAAGAAGTGTTTTTTTTAAACTAACCGTTTAGTAGAGTATTATGGCTGTCCATTGAATTTCTTCCCATTGGCTAATCCATGAACAGTACTTGCTACATAAACTACTGCAACAGCAACAGCTATGACAGGCAAGATTCCTCCGTCGGTTGTTTTCATTTCCTGAGCATTCAACTCAGTAACATTCAATTTGTTTAAATTCATTGTTTACAAATTTAATTATTAATTTTTATTTTTTGTACTCATAAGAAAAATATTTTGTGCACTTTTGTTCTTCTTGGGTGCAAATCTATATTAAATTTTTTTTATGTAAAAAAAAAAAAAATGTATTTAACTAAATTTTAACTATGTGAGTTTGTGAAAAACTGGTAGAGAATGAAACAACTATGCCAACTGCGACTGCACCTGTGCGATTCTCTCCTGCATCGCAGAAACCTCTCGTTGATAAAGTCCCGTTTGCAAACCCGAGTAATTACCATTGACCAATTTAGAAAGGTCTGATAATTGAGCTTGAAAATCTACACTTTGGCTATGGGTAAGGCTTTTTTGAGTGTCCAATTGCTCGGTAGTAACGATGAGCAAAGTATCTCCTTTCTGTATGGCTTGGTTGTTTTTCTGCAACTTGTTGAAAACCACCCTACCACTCACCGCCGAAACGATTGGCGTATTCTCGGATTGAGACCTTATCACCCCACGAGAAGAAACGGAAACAGGTACTTCTACGATGAATAAAACTCCAATGGCTATGAACAAAAAGAAGAGGAGGAGTGGGTAGATTTTTAGTTTCATAGATTCACATTTACAAAATATAGTATAGAAAAGCTAATAAATTATTGAAAAGATGCAAAAATGCAATAACAAAAAAGTAATTTTTACCTTTATACTCATAATACATTGTAAATAATAGATATAAAAAGCCTACAATTACCGCAGATAAAATATTTACAATATTAACTCCGTGTAAAATACCAAAAATTATAGAACAAACAAAAATGAACAATAAATCGTATTTTGAATTTATTTTATAGTAAGAATACAGAAAAACTGGTATCCAATGAAATATTAGAGTTTCAAAAAAAGGAGCAAATACTATCAATCCTAAAAACAATACGAATATATTTTTTTCTTCGTTGATGTTTCTTATTTCTACAACACTTCCCGTAAAAATAGCATCCAAAAAATAACTTGTTCCTATTGAAACTAAAGTGATGAAAATAAATATAGCAGTAAATCTTAGAATGTTGTTTTTAGGTAAATATACATCCAGTAAATCAAATATTTTCTTCATAATAGTAAAAAACGGCTATTTAGTTATCTAAACAGCCATTTAAAAAAATTTATGGTCTTCCGCCTCCGGCATGTCCTAATACAAATCTTTCGTTGTTTGGACTAGCAAATAAGTGAACGTTTTCAAGACATTTTTCAAGAACAAAGATAGCAATTTCTTTTAAAAATTTTCTACCACCTTCTACCTCTAATACCTCCTGAACATTCAACTCAGTAATATTTAATTTGTTTAAATTCATTGTTTACAAATTTAATTATTAATGCCCGTTGTGCATTTTAAATTATACTTGCTTTTATTTATTTCCTTTTTTAATACAAATTTGTTAATGTATTGAATTAAGGTTAAAGCAGTTATTTTACTGATAATTCGTGTTTTAAAACCGTTGAATGATTTTGCATAATTCCTTTTAATCATAAATTGATCACATAACTGCGAAATTGAAGATTTGACGAAGTCAAAATAATGTTTCGATTTTTTTCCTCTTTTTCTTAAATAAGTAAAGTTTTTCCCTAATCTGATTTATATGATAAAAAAGATTTCGTTTTCTTTTGTTGTAAACACTCCTTTCTATTTTGGTTTTCAATGAATTAGGCAGTTTTCTAAACAGTTACATTTCACTATCAATACTTAAATATTCAGCAGTTAAATTCAAATTCACAAGTTCTAAATCACTCATTTTTGGCTTTCTCCTTTGATAAGGTAAAAACTTTTTTAAAACCTCTAAAATTCTTTCGTATATTTAACTTTATTGAATCTTCGATTTGTCCTAAGTTGTTCATTTTTGATTTGTTTTAGCGAACTAAATATACTGATTTTCAGTTAAATAAACAACTTTTTTTGTTTATTTCATAATGCACAACGGGTTTTATTTTAATTTAGAAAATTGTTAAATTTATGTTTTTTTTAATAAAAGTTTTTTTTAAAAATTTTGTCTCGTAGTTTAATCATTTTAAAAAGAAGTAGAAAGTATGAAAAAAATTATTTTTTTCACTATCATTACTTGCAGTTTTAAGTTGTGATAGAACAGATGTAGAAACAAGTCAAGAGGTTTCAAATGAATTATTAAGCAGATCTTCTTCTGTTACAAAAGATGAAATTGTTAATTTAAAAAGAATAAATTATGAATGTAACACTTATTTTATGGCAGATAACACAAGTCCTTCTATTATTACTTTTTATTTTTTTAATTTATAAATTTTTTAAAAAAAAGAAATGAATCATAGACTCGCTCAATAAAGCGAGTCTATGATTTTTATTTCCGTTTCAAATAATTCTGAAAAATGGCGAATAATTTTATCTTTTACTTCGTTTTCATCTACTTTTTCCACACCCAATTCTACATTGAGCGAGGCAACTGCTTTTCCGCGAATACCACAAGGGATGATATTGTCAAAATACCCCAAATCGCTGTTTACATTCAAGGCAAATCCGTGCATCGTTACCCAACGCGAAGCTCTCACTCCCATAGCACATATTTTTCTGGCAAATGGTGTCCCTACATCCAGCCAAACGCCTGTTTCTCCCTCGCTGCGTTCACCTTTTAGTCCGTATTCGGCTATGGTGCGGATGATGGTTTCTTCCAACAAGCGCAAGTATTTGTGTATGTCTGTAAAGAAATTTTCTAAATCCAAAATCGGATAACCCACAATCTGTCCTTGCCCGTGATACGTAATGTCCCCACCACGATTGATTTTGTAAAAAGTTGCTCCTTTGGCTTGTAATTGATCTTCCGAAAGCAATAGATTGGAAATATCACCGCTTTTTCCCAAAGTGTAAACATGTGGATGCTCTACAAACAAAAAGTGGTTGGGCGTAATCTGCTGTTCTGCTCCCTCTTTTCGGTTGTTTGACTTGATAGTTACGATTTCTTGAAACAATTTTTCTTGAAAATCCCAAGTTTCCTTATAGTCTTTTCGCCCTAAATCTTGTAGTACTACTTTTTTGTTCATTTTGTGTGGGTTATTACTTCAACAATACACCTCTTTTGTCTATAACAGGAAGATCTGACTGTGCTTTTTCGTTGATAGAATTGGTTTTGAATACAAAGTTTTTCTCATGCATTTTATCATTGAGAAAGTAAGTTACTTTAAACTCGTTGTTCAAGATCAAAATCTGCTTGTCCAACAATTCTATCTTGATAGCTTCGTTGGGTTTTACTTCTGTAAACGCATGACGGAAAGTTCCTGTTTTGCGTTGCTCTCCATCAATTGTCCCGTAGGCTCTCGATACTGCAATGACCATTTCTAAGGGTTGGTTGTTGCCGTTGATGAGATATACATACCAATTGTTTTCTTGAAAATCGTCGTTCCACTCTTGTATAGCGGCTAAATATACATGTTCACTTTTTGGAATTTCTATGTCTTTTTTCATTTTTTATTCAGTGTATAAAATTTATGTGAAATTACATATTCTACGCTGTCAAATTTACACACTACAGGTTATGTTTTCTTTGAAAGCGAAGTGTCTCTGATTTCTAAAAATATTATCAATTTCTTCGTTGTGAACAACTATTGTGTCTATGTGGTAAAAAGATAACAGGTTGTTTCATAGTGAATATAAGTAAATTATTCTTCTATTGCTTGATCAAAACTATAAGGAGCTTTGTCGTCAAATTCGTTTTCCCATTTGGCTACTACTACGGTTGCTAAACAGTTTCCAATCACATTTACTGAGGTTCTTGCCATGTCCATCAATTCGTCGATTCCCAAAATGGCTGCGATTATAAATACGGGCAATCCAAACTGTTCTGCTGTGGCAATCAATACAATCAGCGAGGCTCTCGGTACAGCGGCTACTCCTTTTGATGTAACCATTAGTGTAAAAGCAATTGCCATTTGTTCGCCTATCGAAAGGTTCATTCCGGCGGCTTGTGCTACGAAAATCGACGCCAATGAAAGATAAAGCGAAGTCCCATCAAGGTTGAAGCTATAGCCCGTTGGAATCACAAACGAAACGATTTTTCTCGGTACGCCAAATTTTTCCATATTGCTCATCGCTTTTGGCAAAGCGGCATCCGAACTCGTCGTTGCAAAGGCGATAGAAACTGGCTCTTTGATGGCTTTTAGGAATTGTTTGATAGGGATTTTTAAAAATACCATTACGGGTACAAAAACCACCAACATAAAGACAATCAACGCTATGTAAAGCGACCCCAATAGCATGAATAAATTCTTTAAAATATCTACTCCCAAATGTCCTACGGTGTATGCCATGGCAGCTCCTACGCCAATCGGTGCAAAGTACATGATGAGATTGGTAAATTTAAACATTACCTCAGACAAACTCTCGGTAAACTCTACCATCGGTTTGCGTTTTTTCTCTTCTACCATCGCCAAACCTACACCAAACAAAACCGAAAATACCACCACTTGTAGCACTTGGTTTTCGTACATAGATTTTACGATGTTTTCTGGAAATAAATCGTAAAGAAAATTTGCAGCTTTGTACAATCCGTGTACATGTTCAGGCAGGTGTTCTAAGGCAGAAGATGTTTTTTTTGTAGTTGGCAATTCTTCCTGCGGCATGTTTTGAATATCGATACCTTCACCTGCTTTGGTAACATTGATGACAGCCAATCCGATAAAAATGGCTATCGTAGTAGCGGTGATGAAGTAAGACATAGATTTCCATGCCATGCGTCCCACTTGTTTTAGGTCGCTATGTCCTGCGATACCGTAAACCAATGTTCCGAAGATAATCGGTGCCACAATGGTTTTTACCAATTTGATAAATCCTTTACTCAAAGGTTGCAATGCCATCGCTGCGTTGGGATAATCAATTCCAACAAAAACACCTAAAAGCATACAAACCAATATCCAAGTGGTAAGGTTTTTCTTTAGAAAAGCGTGAATAATTAATACAGCTGCGATCGCCCATCGCGTAGCAAACATCGTAGTTTCTGAAATGTCTAATCCCACGAGTTCTCTCAAAAGCGTAAGTACTATCGCAATCGTTACAACTGCTATTGTGATAAATTTAAATTTTGATTGAAGCATTTTCTGTCTATTTTTTGCAAAAATATAAAAAAATGTAGGGGTTAAATATTTTTATTCTTATTATTTATTTTTGGATAAATGTTTTTGCAGGGGTTAATCATTCTTAACCCTATTTCATAATTTTGTTTTTTTTTTTAGAAGTTATCTCGACTTTTAAATTTTAGTTTTATTTCACGCTGATGAAGATAGATTTTTATAATTTTTTCTGTTGATTTGATTTTCGCTGATTTTTTTTGATTTATCAAAAAAACAAAATCTGTGGTAATCTGCTTTAAACCGTAGGTTTAATCGTTTTTTAAGTGCAGTATTTTTAAATCATTTCAAAAAATCCGTGATTATCTGCTTGAGAAACACCTTGTCCCTATACATTATTGGGATGCGACTACCCCTCATTTTAGAAGGGAAAGCGTGAGAAAAAAGTCAAGATGACTTCATAAACAAAAAAGGCAATTCGTGTTGAATTACCTTTTTTATAAAAAATTATTTCAAATTTTTATTTTGACTTTTTCCCATACCCCATTTTGTGTTGGTTAGATCGTAGATTTTTTGGATGTCATTTAGGATTTTCTCGAAATCGATTTCCAAGTCGATCAACTTTCCTGTTTTTAGGTCAAATACCCATCCGTGAACGATAGGGTAGTGTTCCTGAATGTAACGCTCCTGTACACATGCCATTTTCACTACATTGATACATTGCTCTTGTACATTTAATTCAATCAAACGGTTGTATCTTGCTTTTTCGTCTTGGATAGCATCCAATTCTTCTTTGTGCAATCTATACACATCGCGAATGTTTCGCAACCATGGGTTCAACAATCCTAAATCTTGCGGTGTCATAGCTGCTTTTACACCACCACAACCATAATGTCCGCATACAATGATGTGTTTTACTTTCAAGTGGCTTACTGCATACTCGATTACCGCCGTAGAACTCATATCCAAAGTATTTACTACATTGGCAATGTTTCTGTGTACGAATACTTCACCTGGTTTTAAACCCATCAATTCTTCTGCCGTAGCACGAGAATCCGAACAACCGATGTATAAATATTCTGGAGATTGTCCCTCTGCTAATTTGTCAAAAAAATTAGAATCTTCCCCTAATTTCTTTTCAATCCACTGTTTGTTGTTTTCAAAAATTTGTTTGTACGAATGTGACATGATATTGTAATTTTAGCCCCTCCCAACCTCACCCAAGGGGGAGGAGATGAAAAGGATAGTTAATAAATTATTTTTATAGAAATTTGCCTCCATATAGTTTCCCCTTCGGGGGCTAGGGGCATTAAATCGACCTTCTATGCTCGATAATGATATGCGAATGTTGGTCGGATTCGTAGTCTCTATATGAGGTTTTAAACCCTAACAATTCTACTTCGATATTGGCTTCTCTTGCTCGGATGTTTGCAAAATCTTGTATCAATTCCAATACATCGGTTGCGATATACGAAGTGCTTCTTGCATCTATCGTTACTTTTGAATTTTCTTTGATGTTTTTCAGTGTCTTTTTGATAGCTGCTTTGTTTAAAAACGATACTTCTTCTGCCAATTTCAATGAAATTTCATCTGCATTTTCCAATTCTTCCTTGCTGAAATAGTAGGCTCTCTTCATATTTCCTTGCAAAATGAAATAAATAGAAATCACCAAACCGATTCCCACACCTTTCAACAAGTCTGTTGCAACTACGGCAATGACAGTAGCAATGAATGGGATGAATTGGTATTTTCCCTTATGCCAAAAGTGCATAATCGTAGCCGGTTTTGCCAATTTATATCCTACCAATAATAATACTGCTGCCAAAGTAGCCATCGGAATCATTGTTAATACCATCGGAATCACCAATACACAGATGAGTAACAATATTCCGTGGATGATAGCCGACATTTTTGAGGTAGCACCTGCATTGGCATTGGCAGACGAACGCACTACTACCGAAGTCATAGGCAATCCACCGATAAACGAACTAATCAAATTTCCTACTCCTTGAGCTCTCAATTCCAAATTGGTATCTGTAATTCTACGACGCGTATCCAAACGGTCTGCTGCCTCGATACACAACAAAGTTTCAATCGATGCAACTACGGCAATGGTAGCTCCTACAACCCAAACTTTAGGATTTAAAAATCCTGATAATTCTGGAAATTTGAATTCGTCTAATGTTTTAGGAATTTCCAATTTTACCAAGTGTTCGCTTGTGATATGTAGAGAAGTTCCTGCAAAAACGAGTTGGTTCAACAAGATACCTACTGTAACAGCAACCAATGCACCTGGTAGCATTTTCAGTTTTTTCAAGGAAGGAATGTTTTCCCATAGCAACAAGATAGCCAAAGAAACCAAAGTTACAATAATAGCACCGTAATGGATAGAATTTGCCATATTGTTTAGATAACTCGAGATGGCATCCCAGCTGTATCCGTTGTCAAATAAACTTTCGTTGTTGTGAAAATCTGCATCAAAACCGATGGCATTGGGAATTTGTTTCAATACAATGATAATCCCAATACCCGCCAACATTCCTTCGATGACACTCGTCGGAAAATAGTTGGAAATACTACCAGCACGGAAAATTCCCAAGGCTATTTGTATAATTCCTGCAATAATTCCTGCACAAAGGAATAATTCAAAAGTTCCTAAATCATTGATTGCTGCCAATACTATAGCTGTCAATCCTGCCGCAGGTCCTGAAACAGAAATATGAGAATTACTCAATGCTCCTACTACGATACCACCTACGATACCTGATATAAGACCTGCCAATGGCGGTGCACCTGATGCAACGGCGATACCTAAACACAAAGGCAACGCAATTAAGAATACCACAAGCCCTGATGCAAAATTAGGCTTGATTTCTTTTGTAAAGTTTGAAAAATTCATTTTTAATGTTTATGATTAATTTTAGTTGAAATTTTTTATGATTATTCGACTTTGCTATAATGTACTTTTGTATAAAACTCCCCGTCTGTAATTACCTGTCCATTTTCTAAAGTACCTGAAAATGTACCTTTAGCAACTTTTTTATCAATTTGTGTAAAGGTTACTGTAAATTCATCTTCGTAGATGTATCCAGTTTCTTTAAAATACTTTACATCAAAGTAATAACTGCTCGAATTTCCTGTAGAATAGGTGCCAGCTACTAAGTTGGTATTGGATGTTTCTGGTACATACAAGTCGATGGTGATGCTTTCTTTTGTGTCCAAAGTAGGAGTAAGTTTTCCGCCAACATCAAGTAAAATGTGGCGTTCTAAAGAGCGTATATACTTATAATTTGCTGCTACCGAACTGTTTCTAAATTCTTTTTGTTCACCGTCTATTTTATAGCGGATATAGAAAGCACTTGAGTCATCCGAATCGCTTCCACCGCTACTCGAACAAGCCATAAAAATAGATGCACCTCCTACAAATGTCAATAATTTGATTAGATTTTTCATAAGCATAATATTTAGCTGATTATAAATTGATTATTCAACAAAATATTAGAATATATCAAAAAGAAAAACTTTAAATTACAAGTTCAACCTTCAATAAAAAGTACAATAATTTTGTTGAAATAAAGTGTAATTTCAATTAATGTTTATACATACATATTTTCTGTAAATTTACTAATATAAATATCCTACACTACTTTAATAATGTATGTAAACAAGTGTTCTTTCCAAATAGAAATGAAAAAAATAAACTAAGAAAACTCCGGAGGTGGAGACGGAATACGCACTACCAAATCATCAGAAAGTGTGTGAGTAGTGGTGTGTAAATGAAAGATTTGTTCGGCAGAAAAGAGAGGCTTTACACTTTTGGAAAAATCGGCAAAAACTTCGTTTTCGTTGATTTCACCGTTTTTGGAGTTGTGGCTTTCCTCTTCTTCTTCGGCAAGAATGTAGTTTTCTATTTCTTTATCTGTCATAGCAAAAGCGGTAGGAGTTGAAAGAAACCCTACGAATAAAACGATTAAGAAATGTGTAATCCACTTTTGCATATTGCAAAAATAGGAAAACAAATTCGTAATCCCTAATTTATATACAACAAATATTATGTTAAAAAAATGTATAATATGAAAAAACCACCCTAAAAAAGGTGGTTTTAAATCGAGTAGTTTTATAGTTTAAATTATCTTCCTCCTGATGATACTGAGCGTCCTCCTGAAGATATGCTTCCTCCGCTTCTTGACATTCCAGATGACATACCGCTACTTCTCGACATTCCGGAAGACATTCCTCTGCTCATGCTACTGTTTGAAGTGTTGTAACTACCTCTTGATGAGCTGGTATTATAACCTCTGTTGGTGTTATAATTGCTGTTTACTGAGTTGTTTACACTTCTCGAAATAGTAGTGTTATTTCTAGGAATAATCGTAGTATTTCTCGATGAACTTTCGTTTGTAGACCGAGTAGAAGTATTGAATCTGCTATCTCTTTCGATACGAGCGTTGTTTGTGGTTACTGCTCTGTCCGAAGTGTTTACAGTACCTCTTTCAAAACGATCATTTACAGAGATAGATTGTCTTGAGTTTGTGTTTACTGCTCTGTTGGTAGAAATACTTCTGTCATGACCATAACTTCTGTCAAAAGTTGTTGCTCTGTCGTTAGAAACTTCTCTTGTGCTGTTTACAGTACCTCTTCCAGTAGTGTTTGCAACACCTCTTTCAATAGTAGTTATTCCTCTGTCATTACTGTTTGCAATATCTCTATCGTTAGTAACGTTACGACCATCTCCGATAGCAGTTTCTCTTGAAACTGTAGATATACTTCTCGTTTGGTCTAGCGTGTGTCTGTTGCTCACATTACTATTTCTTTGAGTAAACGATCTGTTTGGGTTATACGTTTCATAAGCTCTACCACTTACGTTTGAAATAGAACGATTTGCACTCGAAATTCTTCTTGTTTCTACATAGCGGTATTCGTTTCTCACATTTACGATTGGACGAATGTGGTGTACGTATCTATACACTGGCATAGGTGCCCAATAGTAGTAATACGAAGGGTAGTGTCCCCAATGCCAAGGAGAGCAATACGGTCTATACGTCGACATCCAGAAGTAGTCAAAAAATACAGGTCTGTGGTAATAAATAGGTTCATAAATATAGTTGTGTCCGTACAAGTAAGGATTTCCTACAATCTGAACGTTTACCACTGTATTTCTTTGTTGGTTTACTCTTCTTTCCAACTCGATGGTTGCTACATCCTGAAATAAGTCTTTTCCTAATACCGCTTGAACTACGATGATACGATTGTCATCATCTGGCACTTCGATTACTCTCAAATAATCTACATAGCCATCTTTGTTCAAGTCTAAATTTGATATCTGATATTCTGGGTTGTTCAATCTTCTTTCGAAGTCTTCCAAATCATTTGATTCACCAAAAATTGATGCAACAGCTTGTAAATCCAAGTTGTCTGACACATCGTAATTCTGAGCTATTACAGTTGTTGTACTTCCTCTTCCTTTTCTCTGTGCCTGTGCATCTCCTCCTAAAAGGAATAATCCTGCTAAAATTGCTATACCATAATTTCTCATAACCCATTAAATTTTAATTGTTTGTTTGCTTTATTTCAATTTGCGTGCCATAAATTATTTTTTCATGTTAAAAAGAATGAAAAAGTGAAAAATAATTAAGTTGAAAATCACTTTTTAGTTGATGATGATCTGACAAATTGTTGTTTTATAATTTAAAAGTTTTTTTATTATATTTTGCAGAATAAAAACAAAAAAAGAACCAACTTTCGCTGATTCTTTCTTGTGCGGGTGATAGGACTCGAACCTACACACCTTGCGGCACCAGATCCTAAGTCTGGCGTGTCTACCAATTTCACCACACCCGCGAGTGGTATTAAGACAGTGCAAAGATAGAAAGAAATTTTTATTCTACAAGAGAAATTTGAGAATTTTCATTTATATTTGTTGAAAATATCTTTTTTTAGTAAACATAATTAATATGGAAATTATAAAAAATTACATCAACGAAAACAAAGATCGTTTTGTAAATGAATTGATTGACTTGTTGAAAATTCCTTCTGTTAGTGCAGACAGTGCTTTTTCTCAAGATGTATTAAACACGGCAGATAAAGTGAAATTTTTCCTTGAAGAAGCAGGATGCGATAAAGTAGAATTATGCGAAACACCAGGCTATCCTATCGTGTATGGTGAAAAAATCATCAACCTTGAATTGCCAACGGTTTTGGTATATGGACATTATGATGTGCAACCAGCCGACCCAATCGAATTATGGGATTCGCCTCCGTTTGAACCTGTAATCAAAAAAACAGATATTCACCCAGAAGGAGCTATTTTTGCTCGTGGTGCTTGTGATGACAAAGGTCAGTTTTTTATGCACGTAAAAGCATTGGAATTGATGATGAAAACCAATACATTGCCTTGTAATGTGAAATTTATGATTGAGGGTGAGGAAGAAGTAGGTTCGCCTTCTTTGGCTTGGTTTGTAGAAAGAAATCATGAAAAATTGAAAAACGATGTGATTTTGATTTCAGATACAGGTATGATTTCAAATACACAACCATCAATTACTACAGGATTGAGAGGTTTGAGCTATGTAGAAGTGGAAGTTACAGGTCCAAACCGCGATTTACACTCAGGATTGTACGGTGGTGCAGTGGCAAATCCGATTAATATTTTGACGAAAATGATTTCTTCTTTGCACGACGAAAACAACCGTATTACCATTCCAGGTTTTTATGACAAAGTAGAAGAATTGTCAAAAGAAGAAAGAGAGGAAATGGGCAAAAGACCCTTTTCTTTGGAAGAATACAAAAGAGCTTTAGACATCGACGATGTACACGGAGAAGCAGGTTATACGACCAACGAAAGAAACTCTATCCGTCCAACATTGGATGTAAACGGAATCTGGGGAGGATATACAGGCGAAGGAGCAAAAACAGTAATTCCTTCAAAGGCATTCGCAAAAATTTCGATGCGTTTGGTGCCAAATCAAGATTGGGAAGAAATCACAGAATTGTTTAAAAAACACTTTGAAAGCATTGCTCCAAAATCGGTAAAGGTAGAAGTAAAACCTCATCACGGAGGACAAGGATATGTTACTCCTATCGACTCTATCGGATACCAAGCAGCTGCAAAAGCCTACAACGACTCGTTTGGTGTAGCTCCAATTCCAGTGCGTTCGGGAGGTTCTATTCCAATTGTAGCTTTGTTTGAAAAAGAATTAAAATCAAAAACCATCATGATGGGATTCGGATTGGATTCGGATGCAATTCACTCACCAAATGAGCATTATGGATTGTTCAATTACTTTAAAGGTATCGAAACCATTCCATTGTTTTACAAATATTTTACAGAGTTGAGTAAATAATTATAAAAAAGAGGTTGTCCAAATCGGACAGCCTCTTTTTTACTTTCTCTTTTCTTTTATCAAATACAGGTATACAGGAAAGTGGTCGCTGTATCCTGGTGTACCATCATTTTTATTTCTCAAGGGATAACCTTTGTATTTTCCTTTGCTTTCGATGAGGTAACTCGGTCTAAAAATCCCCGATTTCCACAATTTATACGAATTGTACTCGTTATTGAGTAGGGCAGGAGTGATGATCAAATGGTCAAAAATCATCCAAGTGTCACGATATGCTATGGTTCCTTCGCCTTTTTTGTAAAAATGAGCTAAGACGTTGTACAATTGATGATCGGAAACGTCGTTTTTATCATTGCTGATATTCAGTATTTTGTCAACCGAATAGTTGGAAGGAGTATCGTTAAAATCTCCCATAGTGATGACTTTTGCTTCTTTGTGTCGATTACTTAGCGAGTCTATAATATTGCGGTTGAGATTGGCTGCTGCCTTTCGTTTAAACTCGCTTTTTTTTTCGCCTCCACCTCTCGACGGCCAGTGGCTCACCACAAAATGAATGTCTTCGTTTTCCAATTTTCCACTTACCACCAACTGATCGCGTGTAAACACTCGTTTTTTACCATTTGGAGATTTTTTATCGTTTTCAAAAAGCAATAACGGTCTTCGTTGAGTATTTGTTGGAGTAAAATAGTCTTTTCTGTACAGCAATGCCACATCAATTCCTCGGTTGTCAGGTGAATCGTAATGAACAATTCCGTAGTTGTAGGGTTTTAGTAGTGGTTGATTTACAAGGTCTTGCAATACCTGCTGATTTTCAATCTCACATACACCAATGACTGTCGGAGGCTGTTTGGTTTGGTCGTAACCGATTTCCGAAAGTACTTTGCTCAAGTTTTTCAGTTTTTGCTCGTAGCGATGTTTGTCCCAGCTTTTTGCACCATTTGGAGTAAACTCATCGTCAAACTTTTTAGGGTCGTCTATGATATCAAATAGGTTTTCCAAATTGTAAAAAGCCACCGTGTGAACCAAGTAGTTTTTCTGTTGAGAAAAGCCACATTTTACCGAAAACAACGCAAACAGGCAAAACAATACAAGGGTGTAGAGTATATTTTTCTTTTTAAACATATTGATTTTATTTTTCAGATAAACAAAGGTACTATTTTATCCTAAAATTTGCTTTTTGTATTTTTAGTTTATTGTAAATGAAACATCATTTATTGTGAAATTTCTATGAATCATATAGTTGTGTTTAAAAAAATAATCTATTTTTGAAAAAGATAATATAATTATGTGATATGTTGTAAGTATAAATAGTAATAGTAGTATAGCGACTAATTTGATAAATTATCTAAAAACCTTTGATTTTGTAATAGTAAAAGAAGTAAAGAATGAAAAGGAAGAAGGTGTAGAAAATGATTTTTTCGAAAGTGATTTATCGTTGGAAGAAAAATAATTTGTTGAAAAATTGTCCAAAAAAACAAAAAAATCTGCTGCTGAAAGGTTTTATAACAAGATTGCTTAATTATGGTCTGTTATGATTGTTATTACAGATACAAATTTTATATATAATGCTTTGATTTCTCCCAAAGGAAATGTAGCTAAATTATTAAAGGATACTAGTATTCAGTTTTTAGTTCCCAATTATCTTTTGGAGGAAATAGAGGAGCATTTGTCTGAAATACAAGGCTATTTAAATAGAAATAAGCAAGAGATTCAAAAAGAATTTGAAAATTAACGAAAGACTTTACCGTTTTGTTGTCTGAAAGCATCTCAAAAGAAAATATAATTCAGTCTGAAAAAATAACTTATGATATTGATCCAGATGACTCTCCTTATTATTGCTTTTTATTTACAGTATAGGCATAAAATTTTGAGTGGTGATAAAGAATTGATAAAAGAGTTAACTAAAAAAGGTTACAGACATATTTTTATTACTATGGATGATTTAAAATCTAAAATATACAAAAAGAAAAATAGAAACTGAAAATAAATCTTTTGGTTTCTATTTTTTTTATTTTTAAATATTTTCTTAATTTTAGGGCAGAATAAGAACTATAAATCAATTTCTGTTATGAAAAAATTAGTTTATCTATGGATGTTTTTTACACAGATGACTTTTGGACAGGAATTTCAAGGAAAAATAATAGATGCTCATACCCAAAATCATCTTTCGGAGGTAAAAATAACACTAAAAGCATTTGATAAATATGTGCTTAGCGATTCTTTGGGTTTTTTTCAATGGATAGACCCAATAGACTTTCCTGTTTCTTTTGTATTTGAAAAAGATTCCTATTTTTTGGAAGAATTGACCATCGATTCTCCAGAAAATCTTCAAGATTTTTATACCATTATACTTCAAAAACCTCAGCAAACCGCCTTTGAACAAGGGATTTTAATTACAGACGAAGAACTTCTCGAAGAGAGTGATAATTCGGAATTGTCGATGGTGTTGCTTCAATCTTCTCGTGATATTTTTGAACAAATGGCTTCTTTTGGTTGGGGTCAGGCGAGATTTCGCTTTCGTATGTTGGAAAACAATCACGGAGTGGTGATTTTCAATGGTTTGCAAATCAATAAATTGCAAGACGGTCGTCCGCAATATGCCAATTGGGGCGGACTCAACGATGTGTTGCGTAGTCAAGAGTTTTACAGCGGTATTCGTGTCTTTGCTCATGGATTTGGTGGAGCTTTGGGGAGTTTGGTACTGAATCCCAAAGTGTCTAATATTGCTCGTGGCACGCGTGTTTCTGTGATGGGGAGTAATACCAATTACAATACACGAGTGATGTTTACGCACAATTCGGGGATCAACAAAAACGGTTGGGGCTATGTACTTTCGGGGTCGTACAGAAGAGCAGACGAAGCCTATTTTGAAGGTACAGATTATGATGCCAAATCTTTGTTTGCCTCTGTAGAAAAACAATGGAATGACCAACATAGCCTCTATCTTACAGCTACTTGGGCAATGAATAAACGAGGGAAAAACTCAGTCAATACACAGGAAGTCATCGATTTGAAGGGCGAAAAATACAATTCGTTTTGGGGTTGGCAAAATGGAAAAAAGCGAAATTCTCGTTATCGTACGGTGGACGAACCTATGATTTCGTTGAATTATGAATGGAAAATATCTCAAACTTCACAATTTGAAGCACATTTGGGCTATCAATGGGGAAGTATTGCTCACTCACGATTGGATTACAGCGGTGTAAATAATCCTGACCCAACTTATTACCGCAATTTGCCAAGTTATTATTTGAATTTGCACAACAATTATTCAGACATTCCCGAGTGGACGCCCAATCATCAACGAGCGGCAATTGCTCGAATATTTTTCCTACAAAACGGACAGATAAACTGGAACAAATTGTACCATGCCAATAAAATCAACAATCAGGCGTTGTATGTGCTTTCTGCCGATGTCAATCAAGATAAAACAGCCTTTGCTTCGGTGTATTATTCAGGTCAATTGCCTTCAAATTTTAGTTTTCAATCAGGGGTAAGATACCGCAAACTGTATTCGGAAAATTATCGACGAATAGAAGATTTATTGGGCGATGCTCCGATGATTGAACCTTTCTCATTTTACAGTGGAGATTATGGAATTTCCGATTTGAATCAGCCGAATCGAACCATTCATCGAGGGGGAAAATATGGCTATCATTACGCCATTCATGCTTCTGATGTAACAATTTTCAACAATATTCTTTTTCAAAAGAAAAAATGGAATGCCTTTGTGGGAACTCAAGTGGTTTTCAATCAATTTCAAAGAGAAGGGTTTTACAAAAATGGATTATTTCCCAATGATTCGTATGGTAAAGGAGAAGCTATCAACTTTAAAAACGGCGGAATCAAAACAGGAATATCTTATCAAATCAAAGGTAATCAATTTGTAGAAACCAATGGATTTTTTTACGGAAAAGCACCTGCTATTCGCAATGTGTATCCCAATATTCGCAATTATCACGGAGTATTGCCACAAATGCAGTCTGAGAAAATTTACGGAGGAGATGTGAGTTATATTGTAAAAGCATTGAATTTGAAAGCGAGAATTACCGCTTATTACAATTATACAAAAGATGCGACACGATTGAATTTTTTCTATGCCGATGGAATCGATTTGGACGAAATAGACCAATATTTTGTAGCCGAGAGTTTGCAAAACATCAGCAAAGAGGCAGCAGGTGTAGAATTGGGAGTAGAATATCCGTTGAGCAGTACTGTAAAAATTTATGGAGCAGCTTCATTGGCAGATTCGAGGTATTCAGACGATGCCGATTTACAATTGCATATAGACGGTCGCGTATTGGAAGGCAAAGAGCCTTTGGTGGATTATGGCAAGGCAATGATAAAAAATTACAAATTGGGAAATACACCACACAAGGCATTTTCGTTGGGAGTGGAATACAGAGACCCTAATTTTTGGTGGGTAGTCGCACAAGGACATTATTTTGCCGACTCCTATATAGAAATAGCTCCGTTGTTGCGTACACAACAGTTTTTTGCACAGCCTAATAGCGGAGGAATGTCTTTCCCAGAAATAGATTTGGACAAAGCCAAGCATTTTTTAGCACAAGAAAAATTGCCATCGGTGTTTTCGTTGAGTTTGCAAGGCGGAAAATCGTGGCGTATCAAAAAGCATTTTGTAGGCGTATTCATTTCAGCCAATAATGTATTTGGAAAAATGTACAAAACAGGAGGTTTTGAACAATCCCGAGCCGCCAATTATCGAGAAATGAACAAATCAACCGCCAGTGGAATAGCCACATTTGGTACAAGGTATTTTTATGCGTATGGCACCACATATTTTGCCAATTTGTATTGGAGGTTTTGATTGGAGTGAATAGTAGGAGTAACACGAGCTTGCGACTGGTGAAACAATTGCAATTCGCCCGTACAAATTGCTACGCAATTTGTATCTATTGTATTGATTTCACATTTTTTCTACATAAATTGCACTTTTAGAAGATATCCATATTTTTGAAATCATAGAAAAACATAAATAATGAACACATTTTTTCACAAATTTGAAGTGCGTTGGAGTGATTTAGATGCCAACATGCACTTGGCAAATACGGCTTACGTAGCCTATTGTGCACAGACGCGAATGGCGTTTATGAATAAACATCGAATTGGAATGCGAGAATTGAGCAAATGGGGGATAGGTTCAGTGATTTTGCATGAGCGATATTCGTTTTTCAAAGAGATGTATATGGGGCAGGAGGTGATAGTAAGTTTGGAATTGGATGGGATATCAGATGACGGAGGAATTTATCGATTTATTCACAAGTTTTATCTACCAGACGGTACGCATTGTGCGACAGCCGAAGCAACAGGAGTTTGGATAGATATGCGAGCTCGTAAATCCACGATTCCGCCTTTGGAGATGGTTGAGGTAATCCATCAAGTAAAAACGTTTAAAACGAAAGTTTTAACCAAAGAAGATATTAAGGCGTTGCCATTTCCAAACGAGTCGATAGATCCGGCGGAGTTTAAATAAAAAAGCAGTCATTTATGACTGCTTTTTTTGAGGCATCTAGCGGATTCGAACCGCTGTAGACGGTTTTGCAGACCGCTTCCTAGCCACTCGGACAAGATGCCTTTTGTATAAGACATTGCAAATGTAAGTAATTATTTTTGATTGCAAAAATTATTTGAGATTTTTTAATTTATTTTTCACTTGAAAATATACAAAAGCATTGATAAAGAGAGTGTATAAACAAAAAAAGCAGCCGATAAGGCTGCTTTTTTGTGTTATAGTGTGAGATTATTTTACTAATCTTACTTCAGTACGTCTGTTGTTTGCACGTCCTGCTGCAGTAGCGTTTGTGTCAACTGGTTTTGAAGAACCAAAACCTTCTGAAGTCAAACGGTTAGCAGAGATTCCTTTAGAAATCAAGTATTCTTTTACTGCATTTGCACGGTTTGCAGACAATGGTTGGTTGATTTTATCAGAACCAGTGCTGTCAGTGTGACCTTCGATTGCAAATTTAGCGTTAGGGAATTCTTTCATGATTTCAGCCATGCTATCCAATACTTTGTACGAACTTTGTTGGAAAGTAAATTTACCTGTGTTGAAAAGGATTACTTTTCCGTAGTCGTTCAATTTTTTGATAGTTTCAGCTTTTACTTCAGGACATCCTTTGTTTGAAGCAGGTCCAGCTACTGAAGGACATTCGTCGTCTTTATCTGGCACTCCGTCTCCATCCATATCTGGCCAAGGGCATCCTTGGTTTTCTTTTGGACCTGGAGTAGTAGGACATTTGTCTTCGCTATCAGGCACTCCGTCCTTGTCTGTGTCAGGGCATCCTTTGAATTTTACTTCTCCAGCTACTGTAGGACACTCGTCTTGGTGATCTGGCACTCCGTCTCTGTCAGTGTCAGGACATCCGTTAAATTTAGCCACACCTGGAACTTCTGGACATTCGTCTTGGTGATCTGGCACTCCGTCTCCGTCAGTATCAGGACATCCATTGTACTCAGCTTTACCTGGGAAGTATGGACATTCGTCTTTGTGATCTGGAATTCCATCTCCGTCAGTATCAGGACATCCGTTAAATTCTTTCAATCCTTTTACTTCTGGACACTCATCATATTTGTCAAGGATTGCGTCTCCGTCAGTATCTTTACCTCCAAAACGGAATGAAACTCCTACAATGTGTTGTAAGTGAGAAGGTACGTCAAGGTTCAATACTCTAGTGTCTTCTAATTGGTGTTTGTAAGTAGAAGAAGCAGATAATCCGATGTTTTCAGTTACCCAAAAAGTAACTCCTAATCCTCCACCTACGTGACCTGACGATGCTTTTCCTAAGAACGTGTAACCTCCGCCAACAAATACAGATGGGTCAAACCATCCTTTCAAAGTACCAAAGCTGTACTTGATTTGTCCGTCAACTCCGTAGTACATCAAATTTGTAGGTACTAAAGTTCTAGTTCCGCCTGTGTAATCTACAAATCTTTCCAATCTGTTTACAGATCCTGTAACTCCTACTGAAAAGTTTTTGTAAACACTACGTGATACATTCAAAGTAGAAACTGAAGGCAAAATGCTCCAATTGTCTGTTTGAAAATACTGCCCCAATTGGTGTCTAATATCGCTAGCAGTACTAACGCGAGCACCATCTAAAGCATTCATCCCCACAGTTACTGACCATGGTTGATCTGCATTTTGTGCTTGAGATGTCATTCCTGACATCAACAATACCGCAGATAAAACTTTGTTTAAATGTTTCATATATTATTATTTTTTACATTGAATAATGTTATCCACAAAGGTAATGTATTGATTTTAATCTGCAAATTTTTTTCTAAAAAAAGAAAAAGCCTTTGGTTTTTTTAACAAAAAAAACTGCTTAATCGTTGATTAAACAGTTTTTTTGGTTGTCTATTTTATTCCAAAGCCTTTGAATTGTCTTTTTTATTAATATCTGCCATTAATTCTGAAGGGTCGATAATCAATTGTTTGATTTTTTTTCCTTTGGTATTGAATGTGTGTGTAAAAGTTGGGTGTGCCCAATCCCATCCTTTCAAAATGGTTCTCGAAATTTCTGGTGTTGGGTTGGCTTTTTCCCATCGCATCAATGTATTTGGTATGTAAAATGACTCCATGCTTCCGTCCTCATATTCTACGTACAAATCAATAGGCATAGGCATTTTTTCTATTCGTTCCAAAGTAAAGCTCGCTGTGTTTTCTTCTTGTTTTAGTTCTTTGATAGCATAGTCTATTGTATTTGTAGTTTGTGTCCAATCAACTAAATACCAATCTAAAATTGCTCCTGAAACTCTTTCTGCTGTACGCTTGAAATCGTTCGGTGTTGGGTGTGAAAATTTGTAATCGTGGTAAAAGCGTTTTAGCGTTTTCATCGTATTGTCCCAACCGATTACATACGCCAATTGCGTGATGAAAACCGCTCCTTTGCTATAGGCAGAAATGCCGTAATTCATATTGTCATCGTAACGATCTGCATGGGTTGATAATGGATTTTGATGTTCTTTTTTCACCATGTAAAAATAACTGTTATAGTTGCTTCTAAAAGGGTTTTCATCTTCTTGCAAATCTTTTTCCAATACCGTTTTTACAGCAAAATCTGAAATAAACGTTGTAAAACCTTCGTCCATCCATTCGTGTTTGCTTTCGTTGGTCGCCAATAGATGTTGAAACCATTTATGAGCCAACTCGTGTGCAGTTACTCCTACCAAACTTGGCAATGAACGTTTTCCTGTAATCAAGGTGCACATAGCATATTCCATTCCTCCGTCACCACCTTGAATTACCGAATATTGTTTGTAAGGGTATTCACCAATGGTTTCGTTAAAGTATTCCAACAATTTTACAGTTGCTGGCTGTAATTCTTTCCAGTTTTTTACGATTTCTCGATCTCTTTTGTATAAGAAGTGCAATTCTACTCCGTTGGGTCCCATAAGTTTGTCGTGGATAAAATTATCGTCAGCACCCCAAGCAAAATCGTGTACATTCGGTGCGACAAAATGCCAAGTCAAAGTTTTTTGTTTTTTAGGAATCGAAACTTTTACTCCTGCATCTTGGTATCCGTGACCGATTTCGTTTTTGTTTTGTAAATATCCTGTAGCACCTACTGTATAGTTTTTGTCTAAGGTAATTTTTACATCAAAATTTCCCCAAACTCCGTGAAATTCACGCCCAATATACGGGTCGGCATGCCATCCTTCAAAGTCAAATTCCGCCATTTTTGGATACCATTGTGACATAGACAATGCAACACCTTCGGCAGAATTTCTTCCTGCACGACGCACCATTACAGGTACTTGTCCATCAAAGGTCATATTGAATGTAGTCTTTGAATTTGGCAAAATTGGTTTTGCTAAATCAACTTCCAAAATAGTTCCTACTACTTTGGTTTTTACCTGTTCGCCATCTTGTGTAAGTTCTTTTACTTTGATATAGCCAATTTCGTTGGGTTTCAATTGAGAAATTTTACTGATTTTTACCTGTTCGCCATCGCCACCTTTAAACGATTTTACCATACGTTTGTCTGGGTCGGCAATGGAGGTAAGACGCACGTCCATTTCGCTTCCAGGTTGAAACGCATTGAAATACAGGTGATAAAATACTTTTTTCAATGTATCAGGCGAATTGTTTGTATATATCAATTCTTGTGTACCTGAATATTGAAAATTTTTTACATTCATCTGTATGTCCATTTTATAATCAACATGTTGTTGCCAATATCCTGGATTTGGGTTGTTGTGTTGAGCCCATGTGATTGATGAAATCAACGAGAAGAAGATGATGATTTTTTTCATATTTTAAAAAAATAAAAAAAGTTGTCCAAAAGTAAAAGTATCACTTTTTAGACAACTTTTGTTGTATTAGGTTGATTATTTTTTAGCGTTTACTCTTCTTTCAGCCAAAATCAATGCGTTGTAAAGGTTTACAATCGTACCAGAAGTAGAGATGTCTTTGAAGTTTCTCTTGTCGTTTTTGTCTCCAGAAACGATTACTTTACCGTCGATTGCGATACCCGATTCTTTCATGATTTCTTTTACTTCCCAAGCTTTTAAAGTTGGATAGTACGAGCGAATCATTGCTGCAACACCTGTAGCATTTGGCGATGCCATAGAGGTACCTTGCAAATATTTGTATTCACCCTCTGGAGCTGTAGCATAGATTTTTACACCAGGTGCAAAAACGTCCACATCTACATTACCAAAGTTTGAGAAGTTGGCTACCATTCCTTCTCCGTATTTTGGGTTCAAAGCACCTACCAATATAAAGTTTGGAGCAATGTTGATTTTTGTTAGAATGTTACGGTCGTTTGGAAAGCGGTCAATCGTTTCTTCACCGTTCAAATCCAAAGCGTCATTTCCTGCTGCCATTACAAGCAATACATCGTTTACTGCAGCATATTCGATAGCGTCATACACCCATTCTGCATGAGTTTCGAAATATTTACCAAAACTTCCGTTGATTACTTTTGCTCCGTTGTCCACAGCATAGCGGATAGCCAACGCGATGTCTTTGTCGTATTCGTCACCGTCTGGCACCGCACGCAACGACATGATTTCTACATTGTCATTGATGACACCATCACCACCTTTGTCATTACCTCTTTTTTGAGCAATAATACCCGCTACGTGAGTACCGTGCAATGCGTGTTCTGGTTCTCCATACACATCACCGTCACCGTAATATTTATCTCTAATATCTTCAACATTATCATTTGATTTTCTACCGTTGAAATCCAAGTTTAGATAGTATTTTGAATACATATCAGCTTGTTTTTCAATAGCTTCTACGATAGAAACGTCTCTACCATTTTTAAATAAACGTTCAAAAAGAGTTTTAGCCTCTTTCAATTCGTCTGTAGAGGCGTTTACTTTTTCCAAGTCAGCCAATACAAAATCTTTTTTACCTGTAGCTTTTACAAGTAATTCGTAAGAGTTTCTAAATTGGTTTGCACTCATTCTCAAAGGTACCAAATTGGCTTTTTCCTCTTCCATTTTCTTTACAGCACGTTGGTACTGTGCAGTTCCGTCGTCACCTTTTTTCAAGATACGAGTAAACTCCATGTTTTCTTCGTTAGTACCACCCAAAGGATTCCATCCGTGTACATCGTCGATGTATCCGTTGTTGTCGTCATCGATACCATTTCCAGGAATTTCTTTTTTGTTGGTCCAGATAGTGTAGTTCAAATCTTCGTGGTGAATATCGATACCCGAGTCGATTACCGCAACAACAACTTTTGAACCTTTTTTACCTTTGATCAATTCATCATACGCACGGTCAACAGACATACCTGGTACAGAATCTCTGTGTAAGTCCAAGTGTGACCATCTTTGCAATTGCTCTTCTGGTAAAGCAGTTTTTTTACTTGCAAAATACGACGGCATTGTCAGCAATTCTTTGTCAGCAATTCCTAATTTAGTAGTTTTTGATTCGCAAGCAGTTGCACAACAAGATGTTTTCTGTGTCGTTTTACAGCTTGCTAAAGCCATTGCCAAAGCGGCAGATAAATAGTAAACTTTTTTCATTAAAGATAATAATTTTGATTCAAAGCGTAAAGATAATAAAAAAAAATGAGTTACATCTTTACATAAAATTCCTTTGTCAAATTTTTGTAGAGTTCTGTATATTGATGACGGCTTTCTTCGATGATCAATTCTTCGATGATTGGGTCTATATTTTCTCGTGAAAAAGCCAATAGACTTCGCTTGATTTCCGATTGTTCCGTTCCTTTTACGCGTGTAATTTTAAAGGGGAATAAATCGATTTCTTGGGCGTAAGTAATCCATTTTTCTTCTTCTTTATAGGGGATAATCAAAGCTAAAACACCAGATTCTGAAAGCAGGGCTTCTGCACAAGTCAATAGGGTGTAGTGAGGTAAACTTTCTTCAAATCGAGCCAAATTTCTTGTAGCATCGTCCGAAAAATAGTTTTCCGAAAAAAACGGCGGATTGGAAACAATCAAATCGTAGGTTTCTTCTTCAAAAAACTCGTCGGTAAACTCTTCCAAGTCGGCGTGGTAGCAGAACAAACGGTCGTTCCAAGGGCTTTGTTCAAAGTTTTTTACACATTCTTCATACGCCGCTTCTTCGACTTCGATAGCGTCTATTTGTGCGGCTTCACTTCGTTGAGCCAACATCAAGGCAATCAGTCCAGTACCTGCACCAATGTCTAAAATGTTATAAGGATCATGGTCGATGGGTGTCCATGCTCCTAATAAAACACCGTCTGTACCCACTTTCATAGCACTTTTTTCTTGTGATATGCTGAATTGTTTAAAGTTGAATTTCATAGATATAGTAATTAGAAATTAGTAAAAAGTAAATGGTTGTATTAATGAGAAAAATAGCATTATTCAAAAAGATGACTCAACTAATACAGAATACAACCATACAATATACAATATAAAATTGTTTGTTTTTAAAGCGTTTTCACAAATTCCTCATACCATTCTTTGATAATAGGCGAAATTTCCATTGCTAAATCTTGAATGGGCTGATAAAACAAAGACGCATTAATCTGCTCTTTGCTAATCAGAAAATGATTGAGGTTTATTTTTTCAAACAAATTTAAAAGTACCGAAAGTAGCAAAACCATTTTCAAGCCTTCGAATGTGGCACCAATCAATCGGTTGAGCCAGCCCATGTGTAGGGTTCGCAGGGTTTTTACAGCAATTTTTTCAATGATAAACACCAATAAAATAGTACCGATAAAAGTGAGTGCAAAGGCAAAAACAGGCAAATATTCTCTTTTCCATTCGGTGTGATTTTCCAATAAAGTCTGAGTGAAAAACGAAAATTTTACCGAAACATAAATCCCTAAAAACAAAGCGATAAAGGTCAAAATTGCTGAAATTCCTCCTTTCTTAAAACCTTTGTACATGGCGTATCCCAACAAACAACAAATAATTATATCGATAAAATGCATGACTACTTTTTTGCAAAGATAGGAATAAAATCAACTCTTTTTTTATAGAATAAAAAAGTTTTTTATTGTGATTGTCAGTTGTTTACAAGAAATTCTTTTGTAAATTAGAATTATTTTATTAACTTTGTTTTATGAAAAATATTCTATTGATTTTTTGTGTGTTATTTGCTGTGAAACAAGGATATTCACAGTTTGATATTACTATCAAAACGACCGCAAAGTTGCAAGAACAAAAGGTTTTTGTGTATTCCTTTGAGGGGAGTAAGGAAATGTTTTTGACTTCGGCAGAAAGAAAGGGAAATGAATGGGAAATAAAAGTGCCTGAGCGATATATTGGGGCTATGAAATTGTATTTTCCAACGGTGAAAAAAAATGTGCGAATGATTTCGGAAAATCAGCCGATAGAAATATTTATTCACAATGAGGCAGGTGAATTTTCTAAAGTTGAATTTAAAGATACATCTAATCGATTGTTTAATGAATTTCAATTGTTGAGTACACGAAAAAAACAAACATTGCCTTATTTGGAAGAGTTACTCAAGCAATATCAACCAGAGGATGAGTTTTATCAATCGCTAAAAAAAGAACGAGATTATTTGTCAAAGGGCATGTCGTTTGGCAAAGTTGAACATCCGTATTTGTATTATTATCAAGAGGTTTTGCCTTATGCAACGGATAGTAGTTTTTTGCTAAGCGATTTGATGAGGTTTTTCGCAACGCCCGATGGACGATTTGAAAATTCGGGATTGGTCAGACCGATTGTTTCCAATTTTATGAATAAAATTTCAAAGTCCAATCCAGTCAAAGATATTGACGATATGCTCGAATTGGCGGATGTAAATTCCAATCGTGGGCAAGTGATTTTAGCGGAATTGCTCAGTATTTTTCACTTGTATCAATTAGACGATTTAAAACATCATTATTTACAAAAAGCCGCAGCTATGTCGTGTAGCAATCAACTGTTGGAACAAACGGTTTCGGGCTTGAAAAAAGTGGAAATCGGAGCAAAATTTCCCAATTATACATTTACCAACAACGCTCTCAATGCCAAAGTAAAAAGTATAGCTGAGATAAAAGCCGATAGAAAATTGGTGTTTTTTTGGTCAACGACTTGTAGCCATTGTATGACCGAGTTGCCAGTAATCGTAGAAAACTACAACAAACTAAAAACAAAGGGGATAGAAGTCATCGGAATTGCATTGGAAGACGAAAAAGCAAATTTTCATAATGTAGCCCAATCCTTACCATGGATTAGCGATAGCGAAATCAAAGGGTGGAAAGCCGAAAGCGTACAGATATTTAGCATTTCAGCCACGCCTACTTTCTTTTTGCTCGATGAAAACAACACAATTATCCGTACTACCAATTCGTTCATAGAGTTTTTAGACACCATATAGATGAAAAAAATAGAAACACAATATACCATAATACTATATGTCTTTATTGTTTTGGTAACGGTGGTTGTGTATGTAATCGCAAGTAAAGAAGGAGGAAATCTACCATCGACTATGCTCCTACCTTCGCTGATAAATTTGTTAGCTTTTTTGTTGTTTTACAAATTGGATTTGAAAATTACTGACAAAAAAGAATTAGAAATCAGCTTTGGTATAGGGATTATCAAAAAGAAAATAGCATTAGATAAAATTTCTGTTGTCAAACTGCAAAATATACCCTTTTGGTATGGAGTAGGAATACGAGTTACTCCAGACGGAGATACGCTTTACAATACACGCTGGGGAAAAGGAGTGCTTTTGCGAACCAAATCAACAAAAACTTTTTTGATAAGTGTAAATGATATTGAAAATTTTAAAAAACAAGTAGAACGCCCGTAGAGCAAACGATCAAAATGAGACCAGAAGAATTATACAAATATTTTTTAGCAGTAGATGGAATATCTACTGACACACGTACAATCACATCCGATTGTATGTTTTTTGCATTGAAAGGTCCAAATTTTGATGCCAATCAATTAGCGGAAGAAGCCCTAAAAAAAGGGGCGAAATATGCCGTGATGGACAATCCCAAACTCATCACCGATAGCGAAAAAATGCTACTCGTACCTGATGTGTTGACAGCTTTGCAGGGATTGGCAAGTTATCACCGTCACCAAATAGGACTGCCTATTATTGCCCTTACGGGAAGCAACGGAAAAACCACAACTAAGGAGTTGATTCATGCGGTATTGTCAAAAAAATACAATACCACAGCTACAGTAGGCAATCTCAACAATCACATAGGAGTGCCATTGACATTGCTTTCGATTTCAGAAGAAGCAGATTTGGCAATTGTAGAAATGGGAGCTAATCATCAAAAAGAAATTGAGCAGTTGTGTGAAATAACCTTGCCTGATTATGGATATATTACCAATTTTGGTAAAGCTCACCTCGAAGGTTTTGGCGGAGTAGAGGGGGTAATCAAAGGAAAAAGTGAGTTGTATGATTATCTGAGAGAAAACCATAAAACCGTTTTTGTCAATGCAGACGATACTTTGCAAGTAGAAAAATCAATTGGAATAGATGCAGTTTCGTTTGGAATAAATAATCCATCGGCAAAAGTAATAATCAAAGAAGCAACGGCTCAACCCATGGTAAAAGTGGTCTATAAAGGAAAAGAAATCCAATCACAATTGACGGGAAAGTACAATATATCTAATATATGTGCGGCAATTGCAATTGGAGAGTATTTTGGAGTTGCCCCAGAGGAAATTCAATCGGCGATTGAGGAGTACAAACCCAAAAACAACCGTTCGCAATGGATGACCACAACAAATAATAAATTGTTGCTCGATGCCTACAATGCCAATCCGAGTAGTATGGCGGTCGCAGTAGAAAATTTCGCTCAATTGTCCGCCGATAACAAAATGATGATTTTGGGCGATATGTTTGAATTGGGAGTAGAAAGTGAAAATGAACATCTTTTGTTGGTAGAAAAAGTGAAACAGACACCATTGTCTTGCTATTTTGTAGGAAAGCAATTTTATCAAATAAAACAGGAAAGTGAAAATTTACAGTTTTTTGAAGATTTCGATATCTTGAAAAAATATTTAGAAAATGAAAAAACAAGTGGAAAAACGATTTTAATCAAAGGTTCTCGAGGAATGTCTTTGGAGCGATTGATTGACTTATTGTAAAGACTATCCTTTTTTTATATAAGATATCCACTTGGGTATAATTCAAAATTTAAGTAAAAAAACAAATAAGTTTAAGAGCATCCTTATACATTAGAAGTTTAAAACACTTGTTGTGTGTTTTTCAAAAAACGATAAAAATATTTGGTCTGAAAATATAGAACAAAAAACATTAATCATTTGTTGTAGATGAAATAGCAGTTGTTAAATTAAATAAAAAAAAGACACGAAGGCTGTTTTTTGAAAAAAACGGCAAGATTGTTGATGTGTCGCCTACCTCTTTTCTAGGTAAGTGAAGATACATGTTGTATTATTTTTTTAAAACAAAGAAATAAAAAAAATAAGCAAAAAATATAAAGAACCTAATTAGGTTAAAAAATATATAAAAAAATAGTTACCTTTATAGTAAGATAACTATACGGTATAAAAGATGAAATTGTTTTTCTTTACTAAAGAGTCTGTTACGTAAGAAGAATTGCTGATTATGAGTGAGGCAAAAAAATCTTTTCTAAACAACTCTCGGGTTGAGACAAATAGTGAGTCACCTGTTGTGCATTATGAAATAAAATAAAAAAAGTTGTTCATTTAACTGAAATTCAGTATATTTAGTTCGCTAAAACAAATAAAAAATGAACAACTTAGAGCAAATATACGAAAGAATTTTAGAAGTTTTAGAAGATTTTTTTCCTCATCAACTTTTACCTTATCAAAGGAGAAAGCCAAAAATGAGTGATTTAGAATTGGTGAGTTTAAATTTAACAGCAGAATATTTAAGTATTGATAGTGAATTACAACTCTTTAGAAAAATACCTAATTCTTTGAAAAACAAAATAGAAAGAAGTGTTTATAACAAAAGAAAACGAAATCTTTTTTATTATATAAATCAGATTAGGGAAAAACTTGCAATGTGTTTTAATAGAGAGGAGAGTTATTTTGTAATTGATAGTATGCCTTTGAAAATATGTGAAAATGCTAGAGCAATGAGAAGTAAAATTTGTAGAGACGAAAGTTTTTCATATCCTGATTATGGTTTTTGTGCTAGTCAGAAGTTACATTATTTTGGATATAAATTACACATAATCTGTTCAATAGAAGGTATTGTACAAAGTTTAGATATGACTCCAGCATCTGTTCACGATGTTCATTATTTAAAAGATGTTAGTTCTCAAATTCAAAATTGCGTTTTGATTGGTGATAGAGGTTATATATCGTCACAATATCAATTAGATTTGTTTAACACTGCTACTATTCAGTTAGATACACCTAAAAGAATAAATCAAAAAGATTACAAACCTCAATTTTATTTATTCAAAAAGAAGAGAAAAAGAATCGAAACTCTATTTTCTCAACTTTGTGATCAATTTATGATTAAAAGGAATTATGCTAAATCATTCAACGGTTTTAAAACACGAATTATCAGTAAAATAACTGCTTTAACCTTAATTCAATACATTAACAAATTTGTATTAAAAAAGGAAATAAATAAAATTAAAGCAAGTATAATTTAAAATGCACAACGGGTTGAGTCTTTTATTTTAATTAATTGTTTAACTAAATTTTTTTTATGCAAAAAGAAAAATTATTTTTGAAAAGGCAGTTTAGATGGTTGTACGCCATAGTGCTCTTTTTCTGTATGTCTGCATTTTCTTTTGGGCAAAACGGAGGAACAATAGGCGGCCCGAGAACGGCCACCACCCAGTGGAGGTTCTTATGGAGCGTGGCCTACTTTGTTGGTAAATGAGGACAACTCTCCTACGCCAAGTGCTTGTGGAGATCCAGACACCTATACAGTTACAGTGCGAAACGGAGGTACGGCTTGTTCGTCTGCTAAGCTGAAAGTAATCTTGCCAGGAGGGTTTGTTTATGAGCCAAATTCTGTAAGTGTTTCTCAAAACACTATCGGAGCTACGGCTACTTACGAATCATATACAGGGCAAGAGCTTACAATTGCTTTAAACATACCGCAAGCAACTTCTACAGTAGGAGCTCAAAACTTTAAGGTGTCGTTTAAGGCAAAGGCAAACTGCGAAACGATTGCAACCGCATCAGTCGCACCAGACCAAAAGCCAAAGATGACCTATCAGTTGCTTTTGGATAGTTGTGCTGGAGGAGCTACTCAAAATCAGTCTGGTTTTGGTCAGGCAATCAATGTAAATTTTGCAGTTTTGCAAACTACGGTTACTCCTGCTACTTCTGTAAAACCAGTAGGAGCAGAGATCGAGCGTACCATCAAGGTAAGAAACACTGGAAATGGGACTTTAAAAAACTTTAAAGTAAAAGCTACTTTAGGAGCGGGCCTACAATTGATTTCTACAGCTACTCCTACAGTTTCAGGTTGGACGGTAACGTATTCAAATAATGAATATACCTTTGCTGCCCAAGGTGCAACATCTTTAGCCCCAGGTCAAGAGGTGTCTTTTACAAGAAAAGTAAAAATCAATTCTTGTGAAAACCTTACAGAAAGCTATGAGGCTGTTTATGGTTGTGGTACTGTGTATCAAGAGTGTACTTATCAAGGGCAAAACAACGCAAAGGTAAATGTCCAAAACTCTATCGATACCACGGTAAGACCTAAGGTGGTGATACATAATAATTGGTCAGAGTCGGAAGCTAATGGTTCAAGACCTGCTAATAGGTATTGTTTAGATACAGATTATTATCGAATTTTTAAAATCGAAAATGAAGGACAGGCTACTGCTCTGAATTATAAATTTACGATTTGGACGATAGGCGATAATGCAAGTTTTTCTACTTTCTTCTATGATCAGTACGAATTGTCTGAAAATGAGAATTTCTCAGGGGCTACTATTCAGACTGATGCACAGAAAGAGTACCATACGCAACAAAATGCAAGCTTGACAGGTGCTAACGGAAAAGTTAGATCGATGGTTGTCACGATTCCTACGATAGAGCCTGGTAAAATCTATTATTTGAGATTTAAGTTGCGTAACAACAATTATTTGTCAACTGTTGCATGTGAAAACAAACCAAATATATTCAATCTTGGTTACGTACAAAGAGTAGCAACCTATCAAAGTGCCAATACTTGTGGGGCAGCTATAACATATGATGGAGGAAATAGAACGACGCAGTCAGCCGTAAATAATTATTATGGTCTGACACATGAGTCGTCGTTTTCGGCTGTTCATGGTCAGGAAATTCCTGTAAAATTACGTTCGAATATTTATCATAGTCCAGGAAATTCAAAAGCAGGCGACTATTTTGAAATAGTGGTAGAAACCTCACCATCTTTAGACATTACTACAGGTAGTATGCTTCTTACAAAGTCTAATGGAGGTGTGTTTGCAAATACTACAATGAGTGGTCCTGAAACTGGAACAAATGGCTCAAAAATATGGCGTTATAAAATTCCTTATGCCGGAGAGTTGGACGCTCGAGGAGGTGTTTTCCAATTCAAAACTACTTATACCTGCTCTGAAGAAGCTTGGTACAAGGTGCATACCGAGATAAAGAGAAGTTATGGTTGTGAAGACTCAAATCCAAATCTTTTCAAGTCACCTTGTACAACAGTCAATCTGATTCCTACAGGATGTTCTACTACTTGTGAAAAAGGAGGGATTCAGTTGGGCGAAGCCAAAGCGATGCGTTTGGATTTAGGATATAAATCACCAACTCCAGACGATAGCGGAAAGCCAGTTTATCCTTTACAGACGGTAGATCCAGCAGTAGATGATATCAACGGAAATATTTTCCATGTGTTAGATAGAGTAGAAATCAGTCATAAAGGAAAAGTTGTTTATGGTTCAGATTCGCCTACTACTGAATGGAAAAAAGGTCGTTTCGAATTCGATATGCCTGATAATCTGACAGAAGGGTCTAGTACAGATATTTCTACTATTGTTTTGGAAAATAGTGGTAAGTTTGAGTTGAAACGAGGCGGACAAACCTATGTGGTAGAAAATTTACCTTTGACGATCACAGGCAATAAAGTGAGTTTGGATTTTGACGCAACTACTTTAGGTTTAAATAATGGTACAATTACACATTTCTTGGCCGATGACGAGCTGAGAGCTTCGTTGGTAATCAAGCCAAGAAATATGAATGTTACTGTACCAACTACTCGTACGTTTAATCCAGAATTTTATTTCTTACATGAGCAAGACGGAGAGAAATATCAATGTGGAGCAAAACAAAAAGTAAATGGAGTGTATGTAATATCTCGTGTTACTTTTAATGTTTATAATTATACATCGGCAGGAAGCAAGTTAATTGATTGTCGTGTGCTGAATGGAAAACCAGGAGGTACTGGAGATAATGCCATCAATTCGCCAGGTGTTGCAGCTCATATTATATTGAATGGAAATGGGAATATGAATGCAGCCTTTAACAACGAAAACCGTCAATTTGTACAGTTCAAAAAATTGAGGGTTTCGGTACCAGAAGGATTGACTATGACAGGTATGCGTATGGCAGTATCAAATCAAGGAACGAGTTCAATTACTCATGCTCAGTTACCTCAATCGGTGGTAACCTTACCTACTCCAGTGAGTGGTCAAGATTATGACTTTGATTTACAAGAGATATTGAAAGAAAAGTTCAATGTGCCTTCGCTCAATATAGATGAAGGGGTCTCTATGTATTTGGTTCCTGAGATTCGCAAAAATTGTAATAGTCAACCAGAAGAAGAAATTAAATTAAATCTTATTTGGTCGGGTACAGCTACAGAAACGAATTTTGGTAATAAGGCATATTACGAAGTAGAGGATCAAATCACCAATAAAGAGGTGAAGATTAAGTATTTGTTGGATGTGGATAAATTTACAAGTAATGTTGTAGATGCTGATGCTGTATCAAATACAGAAGAGTTGAAATGGGTGGTACGCATACAAAATGTTTCGCAATTCCACACTTTCAACAAAGTTTGGTTAGGTTCTCAAGACTTGAATATTACTTCGGTACAAGAGATAAACGGACCAACAGTAGGATCAGCTACTATAGGTGCTGAGTTGACAAAAGTAAATGGAGTGTATCAAATAGGAGATATTGGTACCAATGTAAACAAGTACTATTTGGTAAAAGCAACCAATACACAATGTGAAGACGGAAATGCAAATATAATTGTAGGAAATACTTGTGAAGAATACCCTACTGCAGTTTCTGAAACAGCGTGTAAAGCAGTGAAAATACCGGTAACTTTTACAAAAACTACGGCTGGTTTGCAAACGTCTTTTGTTATGCAACCCGATGCTGCAAATAGAGCAAAACTTTGTGATCAATTGACTTTTGAGGTAGAAATAAACAACTCAGGACAAGGTTTAGCAAAAGATATCAAAGTACGAATTCCTTTAGGAAATGCCGAAGGATTAGACTTTGTTGCTGGATCTGCTTATCATTCAGCAGTGTTTTCTACAGGAGTACAAACTTCAGATCAACAGATTTCAGATGCAAATGTAGCTGTTACAGCTTCGGATATATTGATTACTTTACCAGCTACTGTTCAGCTAAATTCAGCACAAAAGGTACGAGTGAAAGTTTCTTTGTCATTGAAAGACGATTGTTCGTTCCGTTCAGGACAAAGAATCGGATTCTATCCAAAAGGTAAAAACTATTGCGGTAGTGATATAGTTGCCATTACAGGAGCTATTAGCAATCGTGTGGTAATCGAAGGAGCACCTTCGGACGAACCTATTTTACAAGTAAATCAAGAGGTAGCAAAAGTTCTTTATGCAGAAACCGTAGGTGGCCAAGTTAAAGGAAAATATACTTTCCAATTTACTAATACAGTGCAAAACGCAGTTTATTATCCATTGACAAGTGCTTATAGAATTGCAATCAAATTGCCTACAGGTTGGTCGTTTGATACGCCTCAAACGGTTTTTACAGGGGCAAATGCTGATAAGGTTCAGTACGAATCACATGATCAAGGATCGAATACTTATGTGTATAAATTTATAGGAGATCTTATACAAGGACAATCGTTGCTTATTCAAGAAGCAGGTTTAACTTACGATCATGTAAACAATCAGATAGAATGTGTTGATTTGAAAGGTCTGGGTTATTCGGTGTATTCTGAATTCCAAATACCAAGTTCTTCGTGTACTTCAACAGTAAATTGTACTATCAAACACTTGGTGTTGCAAGAAGATACTCCGTTTGTTCTTACATTCCCAGAAATGAATCTGCAAGCAACAAAAGAATATTGTAGTACAGATCATCCAAAAGTTTCAGATCTAACGGCTTTGTTGAATACCAACAGAATCGTAAAATGGTATACTTCTCCTACAGGAGGAACTGCTTTGGATGAAAATACACCTTTGCAAGCAATAAAATACTATGCAGCTTGGAAAGACGCTTTATTGGGTTGTGAGTCTGAAAGAAAAGCGATAACTATTAGCCTTAAAACAACAGCTCAACCAGTAGCACAAACTACACAAACATTCAACTGTTCGGCTACAGTAGCACAATTGCAGGCTACAGGAACAGCTATAAAATGGTATAATGCACAAGGACAAGAGGTAACAGGTACAACACCACTTGTTTCAGGTACTTATTATGCTACTCAAACAATAGACGGTTGTGAATCTGAGAAGAAAGCTATTACGGTAAATATCGTGAGACCAGTAGCACCAGTAGCAGATGCTACACAGACATTCTGTTCAGGAGCTACAGTGGCAGATTTGACAGCAACAGCAAATCAAGTAGGAGCGACTCTTAATTGGTATGCAAATACTACAGATACTACACCATTGGTAGCAACAACTGCTTTGACAAATGGAACAGTTTATTATGTAGCAGAAACGTTTAACGGATGTGAGTCACAAAGAGCACAGGTAACGGCTGATGTAAAAACAGTAGTAGCCAATGCAGGAGTAGACCAAGCTTCTACAGTTACTTCGTTTACAATGGCGGCAAATCAACCAGCAGCAGGCGAAAACGGTCAGTGGTCGGTAGTAAGTGTAACGGATGTAAATGGAGGAACTTTAGCAACTACGGAGGTACAGATTGCAGATGCTACTTTATACAATACGCAAGTAACGATTCCAGTAGGGGCTACTGCAGAATTGAAATGGACTGTAACAAATGCAATGCCTTGTACAGCTTTTGATACGGTAGAAATAAAATCTACAGGAAGTATCAATGCAGAAGATGATATTGTTCAGAATCCAGTAAACGGAGCCAATGGAGCAACAGGTGTTGTAAATGTATTGACAAACGATACGAAGAATGGAACACCAATTACTAATCCATCAGAAGTAACGCTTACAGTAGTAACAGAAGCGACACCTATCAACGGAGGTTCTGTACCTTCATTGAATCCTACAACAGGAGAAGTATCGGTACCAGCAGGAACACCAGCAGGTAACTATACGATAACCTATAAAATCTGTGTACCAAGTACGAGTATTTGTGATACAGCAACTGTAACTGTGCCAGTAAGAGCGGCAGAGATCAACGCTGTAAACGACGATTATACAAGTACACCAGTAAATGGAGCAAACGGAGCTACATTAGGAAATGTATTGACCAACGATACTTTGAATGGAGCAACGGCGACTATAGATAAGGTAGCTATCACGGTGGTAACAGGAGCTACGCCAGCTACATCAGGAGCTAGCGTTCCAGAGTTGAATCCATCAACAGGAGAGGTAAGCGTACCAGCAGGAACACCAGCAGGAACTTATACTATAGATTATAAAATTTGTGAGCAGTTGAATCCATCAAACTGTGATACAGCAACTGTAACAGTATTGGTAAATACAATAGATGCTCAAGACGATGTAGTACCTACACCGGTAAACGGAGCAGATGGAGCAACGAATGTTGTGAATGTATTGACCAATGATACGAAAGACGGAGGTTCAATTACTGATCCATCAGAGGTAACGCTTACAGTAGTAACAGAAGCGACGCCAATCAATGGAGGATCAGTACCTACATTAGATCCATCAACAGGAGAGGTAAGTGTACCAGCAGGAACACCAGCAGGTAACTATACGATAACCTATAAAATCTGTGTACCAAGTACGAGTATTTGTGATACAGCAACAGTAACTGTACCAGTAAAAGCGGCAGAGATCAACGCTGTAAACGACGATTATACAAGTACACCAGTAAATGGAGCAAACGGAGCTACATTAGGAAATGTATTGACCAACGATACTTTGAATGGAGCAACGGCGACTATAGATAAGGTAGCTATCACGGTGGTAACAGGAGCTACGCCAGCTACATCAGGAGCTAGCGTTCCAGAGTTGAATCCATCAACAGGAGAGGTAAGCGTACCAGCAGGAACACCAGCAGGAACTTATACTATAGATTATAAAATTTGTGAGCAGTTGAATCCATCAAACTGTGATACAGCAACTGTAACAGTATTGGTAAATACAATAGATGCTCAAGACGATGTAGTACCTACACCGGTAAACGGAGCAGATGGAGCAACGAATGTTGTGAATGTATTGACCAATGATACGAAAGACGGAGGTTCAATTGCCGATCCATCAGAGGTAACGCTTACAGTAGTAACAGAAGCGACACCAATCAATGGAGGACCAGTACCTACGTTAAATCCATCAACAGGAGAGGTAAGTGTACCAGCAGGAACACCAGCAGGTAACTATACGATAACCTATAAAATCTGTGTACCAAGTACGAGTATTTGTGATACAGCAACTGTAACTGTGCCAGTAAGAGCGGCAGAGATCAACGCTGTAAACGACGATTATACAAGTACACCAGTAAATGGAGTAAACGGAGCTACATTAGGAAATGTATTGACCAACGATACTTTGAATGGAGCAACGGCGACTATAGATAAGGTAGCTATTACGGTGGTAACAGGAGCTACGCCAGCTACATCAGGAGCTAGCGTTCCAGAGTTGAATCCATCAACAGGAGAGGTAAGCGTACCAGCAGGAACACCAGCAGGAACTTATACTATAGATTATAAAATTTGTGAGCAGTTGAATCCATCAAACTGTGATACAGCAACTGTAACAGTATTGGTAAATACAATAGATGCTCAAGACGATGTAGTACCTACACCGGTAAACGGAGCAGATGGAGCAACGAATGTTGTGAATGTATTGACCAATGATACGAAAGACGGAGGTTCAATTGCCGATCCATCAGAGGTAACGCTTACAGTAGTAACAGAAGCGACACCAATCAATGGAGGACCAGTACCTACGTTAGATCCATCAACAGGAGAGGTAAGTGTACCAGCAGGAACACCAGCAGGTAACTATACGATAACCTATAAAATCTGTGTACCAAGTACGAGTATTTGTGATACAGCAACTGTAACTGTGCCAGTAAGAGCGGCAGAGATCAACGCTGTAAACGACGATTATACAAGTACACCAGTAAATGGAGCAAACGGAGCTACATTAGGAAATGTATTGACCAACGATACTTTGAATGGAGCAACGGCGACTATAGATAAGGTAGCTATTACGGTGGTAACAGGAGCTACGCCAGCTACATCAGGAGCTAGCGTTCCAGAGTTGAATCCATCAACAGGAGAGGTAAGCGTACCAGCAGGAACACCAGCAGGAACTTATACTATAGATTATAAAATCTGTGAGCAGTTAAATCCATCAAACTGTGATACAGCAACTGTAACAGTATTGGTAAATACAATAGATGCTCAAGACGATGTAGTACCTACACCGGTACATAGTGGAAATGGAGCAACGAACGTTATTAATGTATTGACTAACGATACTAAAAACGGAGGATCAATTACCAATCCATCAGAGGTAACGCTTACAGTAGTAACAGAAGCGACGCCAATCAATGGAGGATCAGTACCTACATTAGATCCATCAACAGGAGAGGTAAGTGTACCAGCAGGAACACCAGCAGGTAACTATACGATAACCTATAAAATCTGTGTACCAAGTACGAGTATTTGTGATACAGCAACTGTAACTGTGCCAGTAGCACCAAACACAGTAGATGCTAAGAATGACATCAATAATACATTTGTAAACACAGCAGTAAGCGGTAATGTTTCAACAAACGACGAAGATCCACAAGGAGATGAGTTGTCAAGCTTTGAATTGTTGACTTCATCAACACAAGGAGGACACAATTTAGTATTCGATGTAGACGGAACATATACCTTTACACCTGCAAACAACTTTACAGGAACAGTAGTTTACGAATATAAAGTATGTGATAATGCAACAGTACCGGCATGTGATACAGCGACATTAACAATCGAAGTATTGCCATTGCCAGTAGCAGGAGTAAACACAGTAGTAGCAAACGATGATACAGCAGTTACGACGAAAGATGTAGCAGTAACAGTAAATGTTAAGGCAAACGACTTCGATCAAGAAGGAAATACATTCACAGTAACTGAGGTAACTACACAACCTACGAACGGAACAGTAGTAGTAAACCAAAATGGAACGATTACTTATACACCTTCAGCAGGTTTTGTAGGAACAGATTCGTTTGTATATGAAATTTGTGATAACGGAACACCACAAGCATGTGATACAGCTACAGTAACAGTAGAAGTAAAAGATGTACCAGCGGGAGTGAATGTAACAATCGCTAACGATGATGTGTTCAACGGACCACAAAATAATGTGATAACAGGAAATGTATTGACAAACGATACAGATCCAGAAGGACACGCTCAAACAGTAACAGGAAATACACAACCATCAAATGGAGTTGTAGTAATGAATCCAGACGGAACATTTACATACACACCAAACAATGGATTTGTAGGACCAGATCAGTTTACGTATGTTAAATGTGATAACGGAACACCACAAGCATGTGATACAGCAACAGTATACATTGTGGTAAGTCCAAACACAGTAGATGCTAAGAATGACATCAATAATACATTTGTAAACACAGCAGTAAGCGGTAATGTTTCAACAAACGACGAAGATCCACAAGGAGATGAGTTGTCAAGCTTTGAATTGTTGACTTCACCAACACAAGGAGGACACAATTTAGTATTCAATGTAGACGGAACATATACCTTTACACCTGCAAACAACTTTACAGGAACAGTAGTTTACGAGTACAAAGTATGTGATGATGTAACACCAGTACCGGCATGTGATACAGCGACATTAACAATCGAAGTATTGCCGTTGCCAGTAGCAGGAGTAAACACAGTAGTAGCAAACGATGATACAGCAGTTACGACGAAAGATGTAGCAGTAACAGTAAATGTTAAGGCAAACGACTTCGATCAAGAAGGAAATACATTCACAGTAACTGAGGTAACTACACAACCTACGAACGGAACAGTAGTAGTAAACCAAAATGGAACGATTACTTATACACCTTCAGCAGGTTTTGTAGGAACAGATTCGTTTGTATATAAAATTTGTGATAACGGCACACCTCAGGCATGTGATACAGCTACAGTAACAGTAGAAGTAAAAGATGTACCAGCGGGAGTGAATGTAACAATCGCTAACGATGATGTGTTCAACGGACCACAAAATAATGTGATCACAGGAAATGTATTGACAAATGATACAGATCCAGAAGGACACGCTCAAACAGTAACAGGAAATACACAACCATCAAATGGAGTTGTAGTAATGAATCCAGACGGAACATTTACATACACACCAAACAATGGATTTGTAGGACCAGATCAGTTTACGTATGTTAAATGTGATAACGGAACACCACAAGCATGTGATACAGCAACAGTATACATTGTGGTAAGTCCAAACACAGTAGATGCTAAGAATGACATCAATAATACATTTGTAAACACAGCAGTAAGCGGTAATGTTTCAACAAACGACGAAGATCCACAAGGAGATGAGTTGTCAAGCTTTGAATTGTTGACTTCACCAACACAAGGAGGACACAATTTAGTATTCAATGTAGACGGAACATATACCTTTACACCTGCAAACAACTTTACAGGAACAGTAGTTTACGAGTACAAAGTATGTGATGATGTAACACCAGTACCGGCATGTGATACAGCGACATTAACAATCGAAGTATTGCCATTGCCAGTAGCAGGAGTAAACACAGTAGTAGCAAACGATGATACAGCAGTTACGACGAAAGATGTGGCAGTAACAGTAAATGTTAAGGCGAACGACTTCGATCAAGAAGGAAATACATTCACAGTAACTGAGGTAACTACACAACCTACGAACGGAACAGTAGTAGTAAACCAAAATGGAACGATTACTTATACACCTTCAGCAGGTTTTGTAGGAACAGATTCGTTTGTATATGAAATTTGTGATAACGGCACACCTCAGGCATGTGATACAGCTACAGTAACAGTAGAAGTAAAAGATGTACCAGCGGGCGTGAATGTAACAATCGCAAACGACGATGCGTACAATGGGCCACAAAATAATGTGATCACAGGAAATGTATTGGCTAACGATACAGATCCAGAAGGACACGCTCAAACAGTAACAGGAAATACACAACCATCAAATGGAGTTGTAGTAATGAATCCAGACGGAACATTTACATACACACCAAACAATGGATTTGCAGGACCAGATCAGTTTGAGTATACAATCTGTGATAACGGAACACCACAAGCATGTGATACAGCAACAGTGTATATTACAGTGAGTCCGTTTACAATTGAAGCGAAAGATGATTGGTATATTTCATTTGACGGTCGTATAGGAGGGGTTACAGAAATTAATGTAGTAAACAACAACGACTTGTTAAATGGAGAAGCGATTGAGTTTGGAGCAGCAGGACAACCAATGGTAGTATTGACTCCAGGAGAATCGCCAGTACCAGGTAAGATTACGATGGATCCAGATACAGGAATCATTACAATTGATCCTACGGTAGCAGCAGGAGTTTATGCGTATCCGTATACAATCTGTACGAATACAGCACCGGTAAGCAACTGTTCGTCGGCTGTGGCTTATGTGGTGGTAGATTTAGCACCGGCAGATGTAACCATCGAATGTGGTGAAGACTATCCAACAGATGCGGCAGAATTTGGAGATGCAGACAACGCACCATGTAGAATCGACGTATCGACGATTACTTACGAAGATGTAGTTGTTGAAGATAAGGAGAACTGTACAGGTAAATCTATTTACAGAACATGGACAGTGGTTGACAGCTGTGGAAACGAGCGTCAAGTAACTCAAGAGATTACAGTTGTAGATACAGTAGCACCAACGTTTGTAGAAGCATTGCCACAAGACGTAACAGTAGAGTGTGATGCAGTACCATCGGTTCCAGTATTGACTGTAGAAGATTGTTCAGATGTAGAAGTAGTGTTTGAAGAAGTTCGTAAAGATGGAAATTGTGCAAGCAATTACACATTGAGAAGAACATGGACAGCTACTGATGCATGTGGTAACCAAGCAGTACATACACAGGTAGTAATAGTACAAGATACTACCGCACCGGAGTTTGTTTCTACCTTACCAGCGAAAGAGATCTTTATCAGATGTGAAGATTTGAAAGAAGCTGAGAAATTAGAAGCTAAGGACAACTGTGGAGATGTTACATACTCAATCAACGACGAAGTAGTACCAGGAGAATGTGTAACGAAATACGCGATATTACGTACATGGACAGCTACAGACGAGTGTGGAAACTCTATGAGCTATACTCAGACAATCAACTTGTCATGTCCAGTAGAGATTACCAATGTGGTAACGCCAAATGGAGACAAATTGAACGACTATTTGGTATTGGATGGTATAGAGTGTTATCCAGGCAACCGAGTAGAGATCTACAACAGATGGGGAGTATTGGTATATGAGACAGATAACTATAACTCAAAAGGAAATGTATTCGAGGGATACTCAAACGGACGAGTTACGATATCACAAGGCTCAATGTTACCAACAGGTACTTACTACTATGTAGTTAAATACGCGTTAGACTTGGGTAACGGTGAGGTTTATAACATAGACCAAGCAGGATTCATCCACTTAGAAACCAAATAATAATAGCTAGATTATAATGAAAGTATCAAGTAAAATAAACAAGATGCTATTGGGAGTAATCTTGTTGGGGTGTGCACAAGCACACTCCCAACAAGATCCTCAATACACAAATTACATGTACAACACGGTAAATATCAACCCAGCATATGCGGGAAATAGAGGCGTGTTGAGTGTATTTGGGTTACATCGTACCCAATGGGTAGGATTGGATGGTGCCCCTACAACCAATGCATTTTCAATTCACACTCCGATAGAGGGGTCAAAATTGGGTATTGGCTTGAGTTTTGTAAATGACCGTTTGGGGGTTACAGAGGAAAACACAGCTAGTATCGATGTTTCATATACTGTGGATTTAAACCAAAGAGGAAGTAAATTGAGTTTTGGTATCAAAGGAACAGCGAACTTTTTAAACGTAGAATATAGCCGTTTGAAAGCAGCACATCCAAACGATCCGTATTTGGCAGCAAATATTGAGAATCAATTTACACCAAATATCGGAGCCGGAGTTTACTGGCACAACGACAATACGTATTTAGGATTGTCAGTTCCGAACTTTTTGGAGAACAATCGATTTGACGAAGGGGTTTATAGTTCGATGAACCAACGCATGCACTTTTTCCTAACGGGAGGGCATGTTTTTGAAGTAAACCCGATGTTGAAATTCAAGCCTGCCTTTTTGTTAAAAGCAGTAGAAGGAGCACCGTTGCAAGCCGATGTAACAGGAAATTTCTTGATCCACGACAAGTTGGTATTAGGAGCGGGTTACAGATGGAGTGCAGCCTGGAGTGCATTAGCAGGTTTTCATTTGACAGACGAGTTGTTTATAGGATATGCGTATGACTCGGAGACGACGAAATTGCATACCTACAACAGCGGCTCACATGAGGTGTTCTTGCGATATGAATTGTTTAAAAAGTATCGTCGCGTAAATTCGCCACGTTTCTTCTAAAAAATACAGATTATGGACAGAAAGAAAATAGTACTATCCTTAGCGAGCTTATTTTTGATAGGAAGCGTAGAAGGAAACGCTCAGTCAGGATTAAAGAAGTCGAACAAAGAGTATGACCGATGGGCATACATTGAGTCGGCAAAGATTTACGAGAAAGTATTGAAGAGAGGTTACTCGAGTCAAGATCTTTTGGAGAAATTAGGGAATTCATATTATTTTAATGCTTTGTATGCCGAAGCAAATAAATACTATGGTCAGTTGTTTGCAGAGTACGGATCAGAAGGGATTTCAGAGGAGTATTACTACCGCTATGCACAAACCTTGGAGCATATAGGAGAGAATGCTTTGTCAAAGAAATACTACGATATCTTTGTACAAAAAGTAGGGAGTGAGAAGCAAGTAGCCAAATTCAGAGCATCGGAGCGAGAGTTGCGAGATCAAATCAAAGCCAACTCAAACCGTTACCAAGGATTGGAAAACTTGTCAATCAATACGCCTTATGCAGACTACGGAAGTTATGTTTATGACAATCAGTTGTACTTTACCAGTGCACGTGATACAGGAAGTTTATCAAAGAAAGTACATACGTGGACAGATGCGACCTTTACAAGTTTGTATCGTCACGACTTGGAGACAAGAAATGACAACAAGCCAGCAGTAAAACGCATCAAGGGAGAGGTAAAAAGTATCTTAAACGAGTCAACAGGAGTAATTACCAAAGACGGACAAACGATGTATTTTACACGCAACAATATCATTGATGGCGTTAGAAAATACGACGGAGAGAAGAGTACATTGTTGAAAATTTACCGAGCAAAATTGGTGGACGGACAATGGAAAGAAGTTGAGGAATTGCCATTCAACAGCAACGAATTCAACACGGCACACCCAGCGTTGAGCAATGATGAGAAGTTGTTGTACTTTGCTTCGGATCGTCCAGGAGGATATGGAGGATCGGATTTGTGGAGAGTATCGATTCACGACAATGGAACGTTTGGAGGGCCTGAGAATTTAGGCCGGCGATCAATACAGAGTTTAGAGATACCTTTCCATTTATCACCAGCAATGACGAGTTGTACTTTTCAACAGACGGTCGTGTAGGTTTGGGAGGATTGGATGTATTTGGCGTAAAAACGTATGCAGACAGAAGCTTTGGAGAGGTTCAAAACTTAGGAGCACCGATCAACACCAACGCAGATGATTTTGCTTATTACATCGATTATCAAACCAAACAAGGATTTGTGTCATCTAACCGCGAGGGAGGAAAAGGGAATGATGACATTTATAGTTTCTTAGAAGTACGCCCATTACAATTAGATTGTTTACAAAACTTGACTGTAGTGGTAGTAGATAGAAATACCAAAGAAGAGATCAAGGATGCTTCATTGACATTGTACGATTTGGTTTACAATGTAGAAAAGAGAGGAGCGACTTACAACTATGGTGCGTATAGATTTGAGAAGGACTTTGGGTGTAAAGAGAGCTACCGAGTAAAAGCAGAGAAAGCGGGTTACAATGCTGCAGAGACAGTAGCGTATTTACCAGCAAAGAGCGGCGAGACGAAGGTAGTGATCGAGTTAGAGCCAGTAAAGATACCGTTCAAGGAAGGGGACGATTTGTTTAAGGTGTTGAACTTAAATCCGATATACTTTGACTTAGACAAGCACTTTATTCGTCCTGACGCAGCGTTAGAGTTGGCAAAAGTATTGGCAGTAATGGAGGAATATCCGACGATGGTTATCGATATCCGTTCGCATACGGATAGTAGAGCTTCGTTTAAATACAACGAGCGATTATCAGACCGAAGAGCGAAATCGACACGAGAGTGGTTGATTAGCAAAGGGATTGCTCCATCACGTTTGACAGCCAAAGGATATGGAGAATACGAGTTGACTAACAGATGTTCGGACGGTGTACCATGTACGGAAGAAGAACACCAAGCAAACCGTAGATCAGAGTTCATCATCATTAGTATGTAATCATCATACAATATGTGATAAAGAAAAACCCCCTCATACGAGGGGGGTTTTGTTATATTAAAGATAATGGTATAAAGATTATTTTAGATTACTATCTTACTACTTTTATTGGGAGTTAAAGATTAAAGTTTCGGACATAATCTTATCTTTGTGCCTTACTCCGTACGGGATTTAGATAGCTGTGTTATTTTCCCAAAGCTGACGCCTTGGTTTATGTATGGTTCAACTCTCTCGAGTTGCTTTGCGGAACTTTGATATCGTTCGGGAAGCGACACGAAGTGTCAAACTATGTGTGACCCTTAGAGTAAACTTTGGGGCAAGAATAGACCACTCAAAATACGACTAGGAGAGTCGAACAACATCAAATGTGATTTCATAAAATATATAATAAATCAGTAAATTATGTTTTTAATACATAACTTAAACAACTTGAAAATTAAAGAAATAGATTAACTCCGATACTTTAGTTAACGATTAGATTTACCCGTTGTGCAATATGAACTAAAATAAAAAAAGAGTGCCTAATCAGATACTCTTTTTTGTTGCACGGGTGGAGGGATTCGAACCCCCATCAACGGTTTTGGAGACCGCTATTCTACCCTTGAACTACACCCGTAAATTTTACGACTGCAAAAGTAGTGAATAATTATTAATAAACAAGTTGTTTTTTTTGTTTTTTAGCGACTATTTACAAATATTATTATTACAAAATAATCTTTTGTTAATGAACTTACCCCACCTAACGGCACTCCTTCCTTAGGAGGCAGGAGAAGGCTTAGAATATAAAAACATTTCAATTTGCAATAAATTAGTATCTTTGCATTTTAAGTTTTTTAACAGAAATGAAACAAATTGTAAAAACTTTTTGTATTTCCATATTAATTTTTTCAATAATGACTAATAATATAATCGCTCAGAACGAGCCAAAAGCAAAGCAAATTCCGTTTGAAATGCATCATCATGGAGATTTGCGAGTAGATAATTACTATTGGTTGAATCAACGCGAAAATCCTGAGGTAATCGCTTACCTTGAAGAGGAAAATGCGTATTACAAACAACAAACTGCTCATACCAAAGATTTTCAAGAAACGCTTTTCCAAGAAATAAAAGCTCGTATCAAAGAAGATGACGAGTCGGTACCGTATTTTTACAACGGTTACTGGTACATTACGCGTTTTGAAACAGGAAAAGGCTATCCGATTTATGCTCGTAAAAAAGGTTCGCTCAATGCTCCTGAAGAAATTTTGTTTGACTGTAACGAATTGGCAAAAGGTTATGCTTATTTCAAATTGACGGGCATTAATATTTCCGACGACAACCGCTATTGTGCCTTTGGTGTGGATACCGTTTCGCGTAGAGAATATACCATCAAAGTAAAGGATTTGCAAACAGGCGAATTGCTCGATACCGAAATCACCAATACTACTGGTGGAAGTACTTGGGCAGCAGATGGGAAATCACTTTTTTATTCTCGAAAAGACAAACAAACACTAAGACCTTTTCAGATTTTTAGACACACGGTTGGTATTGATGCCAAACACGATGTATTGGTTTTTGAGGAAAAAGACGACACTTTTGGAACTTTTATTTATCGCTCAAAATCAAAAAAATATTTAATCATCGGTAGCGAAAGTACGCTAACAACGGAATATCAAATTTTGGAAGCAGACAATCCTACTGGGGATTTTAGAATATTTCAAAAGCGTACCAAAGGATTGGAATATTCGATTTCACATTATGGCAATCAATTTTTTATTGTTACAAACAAAGATAAAGCGGAAAATTTCAAAATTATGACTACAGCCGAAAACGAAACAGCGGCGAGTTTTTGGAAAGAATTTATTCCTCATAGAAAGGAAACTTTGATTGAGGGAATTGATATTTTCGATAAGTTTTTGGTAGTTTCGGAAAGAACCAATGGTTTGAATCAAATTTGGATTAAACCATGGGAAGGCGATGGGTATTATTTGCCGTTTGACAGCGAAACTTACACTGCATATACCACAACCAATATCGATTTTGATACTACAACGCTCAGATATGCCTATCAATCGATGGCTACTCCTGCTTCTGTAATCGATTTTGATATGGTTACAAAGGAAAGAACAGTGAAAAAAGTGCAGGAAGTATTGGGTGATTTTTCAGTTGAAAATTACGAAGAAAAACGAGTTTGGGCTATTGCGGAAGATGGAGTGAAAATTCCGATATCGTTGGTCTATAAAAAAGGTCTTCAACTCAATGGGGAAAATCCTGTGTTGTTGTACGGTTATGGTTCATACGGAGCTTCGATGGAGCCGTATTTTTCAAGTACGAGATTGTCTTTGTTGGACAGAGGATTTGTATTTGCTATTGCACACATTCGCGGAGGAGAAGATTTGGGAAGACAATGGTATGAAATGGGGAAATTGCTCCAAAAACGCAATACATTTACCGATTTTATTGCTTGTTCGGAATATTTAATCAACGAAAAATATACTTCGCCTAATCATTTGTATGCCGAGGGCGGAAGTGCTGGTGGATTGCTGATGGGATCGGTCATCAATATGCGTCCTGAGTTATACCACGGAGTAATTGCACAAGTGCCGTTTGTAGATGTGGTAACAACGATGCTCGACGATACCATTCCTTTGACCACAGGAGAATATGATGAATGGGGAAATCCAAATGACAAGCAGTATTACGACTATATGAAATCCTATTCGCCTTACGACAATGTGGTAGCTCAGGATTATCCGCATTTGTATGTTTCTACAGGATTTCACGATTCGCAGGTGCAGTATTGGGAACCTGCGAAGTGGGTAGCGAAAATCCGCAGTTTGCGTACCAACAACAATCAGTTGTATTTAGATACCAATATGGATACTGGACACGGCTCGTCGTCTGACCGATTTGAGGCGTTGAGAGAAGTAGCAAAAGAGTACAGCTTTTTGTTGCATTTGGCTGGGAAAGTAAGATAATTTGTGGATTGTTTTCTCTCGCATTTCCCTTCTAAAAAGAGGGGTGCTCGAAGAGTGGGGTGTATAACACAGATAAGCACAGTTTTTTTAATAAACAGTACTTTAAAATGATTAAACCTACGGTTTAAAGCAGATTATCGTAGATTTTGTTTTTTTGATTTATCAAAAAAACATCTGTGAAAATCTGATTTCATAAAAGAAAAAAAATCTGTTCTCATCAGCGTGAAACAAATAAAAATCAATTCAAATTAAACAAATGAAATTAGATGAAATTCAAATCATAGGAGTGCTGTTTAGCATTTTGCAGGTTACATTTGCTTTTTTCAACAAAACTATACATTATTTATTTGGAATCATTGGCATATTGATTATGCTGTATGTGATGTTTTTATCTAAATTGTATGCAGAGTTTTCTATCAATGTGTACTACCTAATTATGAGTGTATATGGTTGGGTGTATTGGTGTTATGGTATCGAACAGAGAGAAGTAGGCTTGTCAAAAACTACGGCAATCGAATGGAAAATCACTTTGGCTATAGTGTTGTTGAGTTTTGGATTGGGCTATTATTTATTAGCCAATTTTACGGATACCGATGTGCCGTTTTGGGATTCGTTTTCGAGTTGTTTTGCTTGGGGCGGTATGTGGCTTTTGGCAAAGCGAAAAGTGGAAAACTGGCTCTTGCTCAGCGTAAGTAACCTTATCAACATTCCGCTGATGTACTACAAAGAATTGAACGGATATGCGTTTTTGTATGTGTTTTTGTTGGTAGTAGGAATTATGGGTTATTTTAAATGGTTGAAAATCATGCAAGGGGAAAGAGAAAGCGAACAACTGGCATAAACTTGCGTGAGGGGGTGAGGCATTGTTGGAGCTCTTTTGCTACGAAGCGATAGCTGAGTAGCAAAAAGCGACTGTCGAACACCCGACCCAAAGGGGCACGCCCAAATGAATATTATTTTTTTGAAAATATACTGAGGTATAGCAATGATATGGCTCCTAATAGGATGACAAGTAAGGTTTGAGAACTCCAAAGCAACCATCCAAAGGCGGTTCCGTCTTCGAGGGGGATGTGATATGATAGTAAAATCTGTCCGATGAGTAGAGGAAAGGCTCCGATGCCTCCGTTGGTAAAGCTGATGACAATGCTCCCTGTGATAAAGGATGCTAAAATAGCATTTGCTGATAGCTGAGAGGTGCCGTCGATAGCCAATGTGCCAAAATAAAAGGAGAGTATAAATGCTACCCATATAAAGAGAGAATGCAGGATGAAAGGCATTCTCTTTTTCATTTTTAGTATGCTGTATAATCCTTCGATAAAGCCATTAAAGAATTTTCTGACTTTTTTGGTTTTTAATAAAAAGTAAAGTATTGTTATACCGATAATTGCTGTAATTGTTAGTAAAAGAGAGAGTTGTCGTATGTTGATAAACTGTAAAGCAAATTGATACAGTAGTTTGTAGTTGAGCAGCAATCCGGTGAAACATAGAGTAGCCAGTAGGATGAAATCTACGATGCGTTCGGCTACTATAGTACCAAAGGCTTTGTCAAAGGGGATGTTTTTGTGTTTTTTTAGAATTAGAGCTCGTGAGATTTCGCCCGAACGAGGGATGGTGAGATTGACCATATACCCTATGGAAATAGCGATAAAGTTGGCTATAAAATTGGTTTTGTATCCCAAGTGTTGGATTGCGTAGGACCAGCGAATGGCTCTGGAAGCCTGGCTGAGCTTCATAAAGAGTAATGAAAGTAGGATGTATTGATAGTGAGCGTTTTTGAAGTGGAGTTTTACTTTTTCAAATTGCTCAGCAGTCAATAAATCAAAACTTTTATAAATTAAAAATACTCCCAAGAGTAGTGGGAGTATTGTAAAAGTTATTTTTTTTAAAGATTTCATTGCTTTAAAGAATTGTTGTTTTCGTTAGGGAAAATCACCCATGGTTTAAACGTTTTGGCTTCTTCAAAATCCATCAAAGCGTACGAAATCACGATGATGATGTCGTCTTTTTGTACTCTACGAGCGGCTGGTCCGTTTAGTGTGATTTCGCCACTGCCTTTTGTACCTTTGATGATATAGGTTTCGAATCGTTCGCCATTGTTTACGTTTACAATAGAAACCTTTTCACCTTCTATCATATTTGCTGCTTCCAACAAATCGGCATCAATTGTGATGCTACCAATATAATTTAAATCAGCACCTGTTACTTTAACGCGGTGGATTTTTGATTTTAAAACTTCTATTTGCATGCGGCAAATTTATTAAAAAATATCCATATAAACGATTGTTTTCGTTTTTTCTTCGGATTCAATTTTTGTTCCAAAGATTTTGAGGTTAGGGATACTTTGAACAGATTGAAGGGGAAAATATTAAAATTAACATTTTTAAGTAGTTATTGATGATTAATTGTGTTTTTTGTTTGGCTTGTTGGAGTTGTTTTAATTTTTTGAAAAAAAATAGCTTTTAACATTAGTATTTAAAAATATTTAATTTTTATGTTTAAAAAATAAATTATTCTAATTTTTTTGGTATTAAATAAAACTATATTTTTACAAAACTTTAAATAATATTGAATATGGATAAAAGATTACAATCAGTTTTCAATTAAAAACTATTTTAGCCATTGGTTTGATAACTCTTTTGAGTAATGTAGGAGCTACTGCACAGACGTATTGTACATCATCTTTTGAATTGGGGTGTACTGAAGATTATATTGGTGTTTTTTCAATTCCATCAGCCAATTTTACTCATGATAGTGATGGGTGTTTTGATGGTGCTTATGGAGATTTTACCCCACAGACCATCACATTGTAGGCAGGATTTCCTTATACATTCTCTACAACATCGGGTTATTCAAATCAATTTATAAGAATTTGGGTGGGCTTTAATAATGATGGAGAATTTGAAGAGACAGAGATTATTGCAAATGCTTTTTCTGGAATTTCTTTATCAGACTCTGATGATCATATTTTGATTCCTGCGGATACCTCAGCAGGAACCTATAGATTGCGAATAGCTACACAATATGTAGGTGCACCACAGCCATGTGATAATGAAGGAGGGTACGGTGAGGCACAAGATTATACTTTTACATTACTTGCTGCACCGAATTGTATTTCACCAAATACATTCAGTATGCAAGAACGTACAGATACGACGTTTACTTTGGGATGGAATGGTAATACATCTTCTTATTTAATCAAAATAGATGCTGTAAACAACGAATCATCTACTTTGAAATTTATCAAAAAATAATGTATATTTTTTATTCAAAAGGTTGTTCTATTTTGAGCAACCTTTTGTTTTTTTGAGATTTTTCCAATTGATTGGATAGTAGAAAGAGGTTTTCTATCACAAAAAGTTTAACTTTGTATCTTTAATTTTAGCACTATCCTTTTTTCAAATGAATAAAAAAGTTATTCTCATGATTTTAGACGGTTGGGGACATGCACCCGACCCGAAAGTTTCGGCGGTAGATTTGGCAAATACTCCGTATATCGATCAGTTGTATAAAGACTATCCTCACGCTCAGTTGCGTACTGATGGATTGCATGTGGGACTTCCTGAAGGTCAAATGGGAAATTCTGAAGTGGGACACATGAATATCGGTGCTGGGCGTATCGTATATCAAGACCTTGAAAAAATCAATCGTGCGGTAAAATTGGGAACTTTTGGCGAAGAAAAGGTATTGAAAGATGCTTTGACATTTGCCAAAGAACACAATAAAAAAGTACATTTGTTGGGATTGGTTTCAGACGGTGGAGTGCATTCGCATATAGACCATTTGTTTGCCTTGATAGACGAAACCGAAAAACACGGTTTAGACCAAGTATTTGTTCACGCATTTACAGACGGACGCGATGTAGATCCGAAATCGGGGGTAATTCACATTGGAAATTTAGAGAAAAAACTTCAAAATACTTCGGCAAAATTAGCTTCTATCGTTGGTAGATATTACGCAATGGATAGGGACAAACGCTGGGAACGCGTACAAAAAGCCTATGATTTGTTGGTAAAAGGAGTAGGTGAGCCGTTTGCAAATGGAGTTCAAGCTATGGAGGCTTCATATACGGCAGGTGTTACCGATGAGTTTGTGTTGCCGATTTCTATTGTTGCCAATGACGAACGCCCAGCGACCATTGCTCCAGACGATGTGGTGATTTTCTTCAACTTCCGCACCGATAGAGGACGCCAATTGACAGAAGTGCTTTCACAAATCGATTTACCAGAATTTGGTATGAACAAATTGCCTTTGAAATATGTAACGATGACCAATTATGACGATAATTTCAAGGGAATTGAAGTGATTTACGACAAAGGAAATATTCAAAATACTTTGGGAGAAGTTTTGGCAAATGCAGGTAAAAGGCAAATTCGCATGGCGGAAACAGAAAAATATCCGCATGTAACTTTCTTTTTCTCAGGAGGTAGAGAAGAAGAGTTTTTGGGCGAAAAACGCATTTTGTGTCCGTCTCCAAAAGTGGCTACTTATGATTTGAAACCCGAAATGAGTGCTTACGATTTGAAAAACGCTTTGATTACTGAATTGAAAGCACAATCTGCGGATTTTGTATGTTTAAATTTTGCCAACGGAGACATGGTAGGACATACAGGCGATTTACAAGCAGCTATCAAAGCCTGTGAAACAGTGGATACTTGTGTAAGCGAAATCGTACCTGTGGCATTGGAAAATGATTATACCTTGTTGATTATCGCCGACCACGGAAACTGCGAAACGATGATCAATCCAGACGGTACGCCAAATACCGCACACACAACCAACCCAGTACCGATGATTGTGGTGGACAAAATGTCACACAAAGTGTCAGACGGAATTTTGGGAGATGTAGCACCGACGATTTTACATTTGATGGGTGTGGCTCAACCGGTAGAAATGACTGGCAAGGCGTTGGTGGAGTGATTTATGAGTGTTGGGTATTAGGTATTATTATAGGTAGAGTAGCTAATTTGTGTAATAAAAACAACCAGTGTAAATTAGTGTAATTTGTGGCTAAAAACAGGGAGAAAAAAACAATACAAATGAAAAAAATAATAGGAATTTCAGCATTACTACTGACGCTTTCAGTACAAGCTCAGCAACAAGTAATGACCAAAGAAACACTGTGGAAATTGGGGCGAGTGAGTGCCTTGGGTGTTTCGGATGACGAACGATATGTGTATTACAAAGTTTCTACACCCAATGTGCAGGAATTGACCTATACCAGCACTTATTGGATGACGAGTGTAGATGGGGAAAAATTCAAACAATTGGACGAATATCCAAAAGAGTTGAAAAGCAAAAATGTTTCTCCTAAAGGTACTCACGAAATCGCCGTAGAAACAGTAAAAGTTGAAAAAGTTTTAGGAAAGGATTATTATCCCGAAATGACCAAGTCCGAAGCCTATATTTTCGATGGTTTGGATTACAGACATTGGGATACATACACCGACGGTACTTTCAATCACATTGTAGTTACTGATAAAGAATCGGGCGAAAAAACCGATATTTTAAAAGACCAACCGTTTCATTCACCTCAAAAAACATTTGGAGGAAATGAAGATTATACTTGGTCGCCAGATGGTACGCAGATTATTTATGTTTCGAAAAAGTTGACAGGTACAGATTATGCCTTGAGTACCAATACAGATTTGTATGCGTATAACATTCAAACCAAAGAAACTCAAAATCTTACCGAATACAATTTGGGATACGATACACATCCTTTGTTTTCGCCAAACGGACATTTGACTTGGTTGCAAATGAAACGCGATGGATACGAAGCTGATAAAAATGATTTGATTGTTCGTATCAATGATGTAGATAAAAATCTGACCGCTTTGTGGGACGGAACGGTTAATAGTTATATCTGGGCAAAAGATGGAAAGAAAATCTATTTTACCGCTCCGATTGATGGTACAGTACAGTTGTTTGAAATAGGATTTAACCCAGTAGATGGTAATTCAACTGCTGTAAAACAATTGACCAAAGGCAATTTTGACATTACAGGTTTGGTAGGATTTGCCAAAGATAGAATAGTGGTAACTCGTACAGATTTCAACACAGCAAATGAGGTGTATGCCTACGATTTGAAAAAGAAAAGATGGAACCGCATTTCGAGAGCCAACGATACCATTTACAAAAACATTGCAAAGAGCAAAGTTGAACGCAAATATGTAACTACTACCGACGGAAAACAAATGTTGGTATATGTGATTTTGCCACCAAACTATGATGCGTCAAAAAAATATCCAACTTTGTTGTATTGTCAAGGAGGGCCACAGTCGGCATTGTCACAGTTTTATTCATTCCGTTGGAATTTTCAATTGATGGCGGCAGAAGGATATGTGGTAGTAGCACCTAATCGCCGTGGAATGCCAGGATTTGGAGTAGAGTGGAATGAGGCAATTTCATTGGATTGGGGCGGACAAGTAATGGACGATTATTTGACAGCTATTGACGAAGTAGCCAAAGAATCGTATGTGGACAAAGACCGTCTGGGTGCAATAGGAGCGTCGTACGGAGGATATTCGGTGTATTATTTGGCGGGAATCCACAACAATCGTTTCAAGACATTTATTTCACACTGTGGAGTATTCAATTTAGAGTCGATGTACGGAACTACAGAAGAAGTGTTCTTTACAAATTTTGATGCAGGAGGGGCCTATTGGGAAAAAAACAACGCCGCTGCAATGAAAACTTATAGCAAATTCAACCCACAAAAAATGGTGGATAAATGGAACACGCCTATTTTGGTAATCCATGGAGGAGAAGATTATCGTGTGCCAATTGGACAAGGGCAAGAGGCTTTTCAAGCCGCACAATTGCGAGGAATCAAATCGAGATTTTTGTATTTCCCTCACGAAAACCACTGGGTGCTGCAAGCTCAAAATGCACACATCTGGCAAGGAGAGTTTTTCCGTTGGTTAAAAGAGACATTATAAGCAAAATTTCCTAAAAGAAATCAGAATCTTTTAGGAAATTTTTTATTTTACATAATTGCTTTCCTATAGTTCAATCCATTGTTCTACAGTCATTTTTTTAGATAGTTCGGTGATGAGGAGGTAGGGGATATTTTTCATTTTTTTTGAAACGGATGCAACTTTTTCGCATATTCAATTTAGTTTTGCAATGTTTAGGATATTCGTTGGTAAACCATTCCAATAGTTTAGAGTCTGCATAAACTCCCATATGGTATAAGGCGATAAAATTTTTCTGAAAAGCAATATTGATAAGAGGCAACGGCAACTCAGGCGTACAATGATATTTTTTTGGATAGATAGAATGAGGAACCACATAGCCAATCATTCCATCGCTCAGTTGTTCAACAAAGTCATTGAGTAGGTTGTTTTTTAGAATGCTTCGTAATTTTTCAATCGACACTTGTCTGCCTTTAGGTAGTTGAGCGATATATCCTTTGATGATAGTCACTTCAATTTTCATACAGAAAAGGTAGAGAAAAATGAAATATAAACAACTAAGAGATAAATTTTTAAATTGAATTGAGTGTTAGACGAAAATAATGAAGTATTTAAGAAAAAATTATGTGAAGATAGAGCTCTATAATAAATTTATAGAGTAATTTTGTCTAGTAAAAAATTTTGAAATGAGAAAATCAATTTTATTAGCCTCTATGTTAGTTGGAGGTTATGTTTTTGCACAAGAAGGAAGAGTAGGAATCAATAAAGAAGTTCCAAATGCAACTTTAGATATCAATGCCTTGGCTACTGAAACAGCAAAAGGGGTATTAGTACCAAGAATTACTGCTGCTGAAATGAAGGCGATGACGCCAGGTTTGACAACAGCTCAACATTCATTGATGACATTTTTGATAGATGATATGCCTGTAGTAGATAGAGCCGGACAATATTCGTTGGTTACAGATGCCGGATATTACTATTGGGATGCATCATTGAACCAATGGATGCGTTTGATTGAGTACAAACACGTGGATGTGCGTTATGTAGGTACCAACAATCACGTTTCGATTGATGCGGGGGTTGGACAGAATGGGACAAGTTTAGGTACAGGTAGTGCCAATGTAGCCATTGGTCCTGGAAACTTGAAAGCTGTTACAACAGGGTCTAATAATACAGCATTAGGAAATGGTGCATTGGTCGCAAATACAACAGGATCTAATAATACAGCTATTGGGTTGAATGCTTTGAAAAACAACAAAACCAGTTCTGGATTGATTGCAATAGGGCAAAATGCTATGCGTGATAATGTTGGAGAAAATAATATGGCTTTGGGAGGGCATGCAATGCTGCTAAATACCTCAGGATCTGGAAATATGGCATTGGGTACAAATGCTCTGAGAGAAAATACTACAGGAAAAAATAATGTGGCAATTGGAGTGAATGCTATGTATAAGAATAAAGTAGGGGATAATAATGTAGCGATAGGTTTGAGAGCACTTCATGAGAATACTGAAGGAAACAACGTAGCTATAGGGCCAGAATCATTGTCTTCTAACACATCAGGAAAAAACAACGTTGCTATTGGTCCTGATGCTATGAAAACCAATACTATAGGGTCTAGAAACTTTGCCGTAGGATTTGAAGCGTTGAGACTGAATACTACTGGAGAGGATAACTTTGCCTTTGGAGTTACTTCTATGAGAGATAATACTGTAGGGAAGAAAAATGTAGCCCTTGGGAATTACTCTATGCAATATAATACTACAGGGAATGAAAATATAGCTTTGGGGTATAAATCACTTCAAGAAAATACAACAGGTTCTGGTAATATTTCTATTGGAAATGAAACATTAGTTAATAATAAAACTGGAAATGATAATATAGCTATAGGAAAAGATGCATTGCAAGTGTTGACTACAGGAGAATACAATATAGCGATAGGGAAATACGCTTTGAAAGATTCAAATCATACAACGAATAAATATACAATAGGAATAGGATACGACGCTGGGGCAAGACCTTCTTCTAAAACAGGAAATGGAAATATCTTTATCGGAAATTCTAAAGAAGTTATGAACGAAATTTTAGAAAATTCTGATAAATACAATAATTCCATTGCAATAGGTAATGGTATAGATAATCATTCATTGCTGAGTAACACAATAGTCTTAGGAAATGAAAAAGCAACAGGAGTTGAAGGAGGTGTAAACGTAGGAGTTGGAGTGATGAATCCAAAAGCAAAATTGGATGTAAACGGAGGGGTAAAAGTAGGCAATTCGGACACTTGTGACAGTACTACAGCAGGAACTATTCGTTTTAATAATGGGAAGTTCGAAGGGTGTACAGGGACTCAATGGGTAAAATTTCATAATTGATAAAGTTGTAAAAACTCGGCTTAGCCGAGTTTTTTTGTGTTTTGCGATAAAAAAATATATATTTGTGAAAATATAAATATTAAATAGATAAATTATGAAAAAAATATTAGTGCCTACAGATTTTTCAGATCAAGCAAACAATGCCATCAAAGCGGCGGCATCGGTTGCAAAGGGATATGATACTGAAATTATTTTGATGCATGTCATTGATTTACCTCATGAAACAGTAGATATGATTCAGCCAGGGTTTGATTTGCCTGAAGTGATGTTGTTTAAAAAAATGGCTGAGCAAAAACTTCTCGAATCTGCTAAAAATCCAGCGTTGGAAGGGTTGACCGTTTCGGTAGTACTTCGCTTAGGTAAATTTTTCAACGAGGTGGAAGCGGTAAGTAACGAAAATGCTATTGACTTGATTGTCATGGGATCTTATGGAGCCAGTGGTTTGAAAGAAATGTTTATCGGATCAAATGCCGAAAAAATTGTTCGTGCTTCGCAAGTACCAGTGTTGGTAATCAAAGGAGACCAGACGGATATCAGTTTTGACAATGTGGTTTTTGCATCAGATTTCTTGGAAAAAAATCCAGAAGCTTATAACAAAATTTTACATTTCTTGACAGAGCGTAATGCAAAACCTCACTTTTTGATGGTCAATACACCTAATAGTTTCAAGCCTACACACGAGGCAGAAACAATTATTCAAGAGTTTTTGAAAGACTTGGAAGTTGAGGATTATACTTTTGCCGTTTACAATGATTTTGATATCGAAAAAGGATTGTCAAATTACGCTGAAAAAATCAATTCTTCGTTGATTGTAATGGGTACACACGGTCGCACAGGTTTATCGCGTTTTATCAACGGAAGTATCAGCGAAGATGTAGTAAATCATTCAACGAAAAACATTATCACTTTTAAAATCTAATTTTTGATGAATCCTTTTGTAAATGTAGAAATAAATCAAGCGGTTGC